>JBBIQN010000015.1:0-40507 GCA_037442305.1 Candidatus Bipolaricaulota bacterium | reverse complement strand
TGAGGGACAAAGAGCACCTCCCGAACGGCTTCCGCCTCTGCCCCGAGGACGATCACCCGCTCGTCCAAGGGAAGCCTCTCCACAAGATCCACGACCCACGAAAGGAGCGGCCTCCCCGCCACGGGGAGGAGGAGCTTGGGCCGGCCCATGCGTCGTCCAGCCCCGGCGGCGAGCACGACCCCCGTCATCGCATCCGCTCCGCCGCGCGGAGCACCGCCTCCACGACCTGTTCGTATCCGGTGCAGCGGCAGAGGTTTCCGGCGAGGTACTCTCGGACCTCATCCGCGGTGGGGTGGGGGCTCTCCTGGAGAAGGGCGTAGGCAACCATGAGGAGCCCGGGCGTGCAGAACCCGCACTGGACGCCGGACGTAGCGATGAACGCCTCCTGCAAGGGGTGAAGTTTCCCCCCCGCGGCGAGGCCTTCGATCGTCACGACCTCCTTTCCTTCCACCTGGATCGCCGCGGTGAGGCAGGAGAGGCGGGGGGTCCCGTCCACGAGCACCGTGCACGCCCCGCACTCCCCTTCCCCGCACCCCTCCTTCGTCCCGATGAGGCTGAGCCTCCCCCGGAGGAGGTCGAGGAGCCTCTCTCCCGGCGGGGCGTCCACCGCGACCTGTTTCCCGTTCAGGCAGAAGGAGATCGTCATCCGGCGATCGCCTCTTCTACCGCCTCGAGCGTGGGCGGGATGACCTTCGGCATCGCGACCCCGCGCAGGGCGCCCTCGGGGTCCTTGAGACCGGATCCGGTCACGAACAGGACAACGCGGGAACGGGGGGGGATCGTCCCCTCGGCTACGAGACGCAACAGAGCAGCGTAGGGAGCCGCTCCCGAAGGTTCGGCGAACACCCCTGTGCGTCGGGCGAGCTCCTGGGCGGCGGTTACGATCTCATCGTCGGTCACGGTCACGAATCCGCCCACGGTCTCCGCGACGGAAAGCACCGCCCGCAGGGCGTCCTGGGGCTTCCCGACCCGGATCGAGTCGGCGATCGTCTCCGCTCCCTCCTCGGCGGGGAGGATCGGCTGGCCTACCTGATGCCGGGCGAAGGCGTGGGCGATGGCCGCCGCCCCGTCTGCCTGGACCCCGTACACCCGCGGGGCCTGCTCTGCGAGCCCCACCCGCACGAGCTCCAGGAACCCCTTCGCGATCCCCGCGACCACGGCCCCGTCGCCCACGGAGACAAGGGCGAAGTCAGGAGGATCCCCGCGGAGATCCTCCCCCACCTCGAACGCAGCTGTCTTGTTCCCCTCCACGACCATCGGGTTCATCCCGTCGGACCGGTTGTACCACCCGAAGCGCCTTGCGGCCTGGAGCGCCACTTGGAAGGCATCCCCGTACGTCCCCACGGGGAACACGGTCGCCCCGAACGCGACGAGCTGGGCGAGCTTGGCCCGGGGGGCGCTCTTGGGGACGAAGATGTAGCAGGGGAGCCCGGCTGCGGCGCAGAAGCCGGCCGTGGACGTGGCCGCGTTGCCGGTGGAGGCACAGACGAGGGCTTCCCGGCCGAGCGCCCGCGCCGCGGCCACGGTGACCGCTGTCCCGCGGTCTTTGCACGACGCGGTGGGGTTGGCTGTGTCGTCCTTTATCCACAGGGCCTTGAGCCCAAGCTCTTGGGCGACGGTAGGACAAGCATGAAGCGGCGTCCCCCCCGCGCGCAGGGCGACCGCGTGCTCTTCGGACACGGGGAGAAGGGCCTCGTACTGCCAGAGCGGGTTCCGTCGCGACGGGGCGGCCCCCCGCGGTGGGTGCGGGGAAAGGCGTCGGTAGTCGTACTCCACATCGAGCGCTCCCGCAACGGGACCGCAGCGGGGGCATAGGTCGTCCACCGACCACGGGGCGTAGTCCCGGCCGCAGGAGAGGCACCGCAACGCGATCGGCTCACCCACGGGTCGCCCCTGCGAGCAAGAACGGGAGTGAGTTCTTCACCCCTTGGAGGAGGACGAGCATCTCCGCCGCTGTCCGGAGCGACCGCTCCCCGGGGAACCGCCGGTGCAGGGTGAGCGTTCGCACGCGGAGGTCGGGGGTGAGGATCGCCGTCAGGTCCGGATCCCCAAACATCATCCTTCCCCCATTCGCGGACAGGCGGAGCTCGGCCCCTCCTTCCCGGCGGCGGATCGTCCCCTCACGGATGAGGAACGCGTTTTCCGTCTCCCGAGCGAACTCTTCCTCGCGCAAGAACAAGCGGGGCTTGTCGAGGTAGGGCTTCCCCTCGTGGACGCAGAACGTGGCGCAGTTCCCGCACTCGTTGCACAGGTCGTCCACGTGCACGATCTGTCGGCCCTGCCGGATCTGGAACGGCTCTTCGCCCACCACGACGAGCTCGCCTTCGCGACAGGCGAGAACGGGGAGCACCCACCGTTCGGGGGCCACCGTGTACGCGAGGTTGGCGCGGTTCGGGCACACCTCGACGCACTTGTCGCAGAAAAAGGCGCACTGGACGCACCGCCCTGCCTCTTCCGCCGCCGCGGTTTCGTCGAGGGAGGACTGGACAAGCTCGAACCCCGTGCGTCGCTTTCCCGGGAGGAGAGCCGGGCGGTGGCGGAGGATTCGCGCTCGGGCCCACTTAGCCCGCGCCGCCTCCTCCGCGGAGAGGGTCATTTCCGGGGCCGGCCACGACCGGCACGGGTTCCCGAGCTCCCGGCAGATCGCCTCCGCCGCACGGCGACCGTCGGCGCAGGCCTCGACGACGGTTGCTGGGCCGCGCACCGCGTCCCCACCGGCGTAGATCCGGCCCACAGACGTGGCCCCGGTCCCCGGGTCGGCGATGATCCGGTCATCCTGGGCAACGGAGACCCGGCTCGCCCGGAGGAACTCCAAGTCCGGTCGCTGTCCGACAGCCTCGACAACGGCATCCGCCCGGACCTCGAACTCGCTCCCAGGGATCGGGACCGGGCTCCTCCGGCCATCCGGACCGAGCCCACTAAGGGCTGTCTTCACACAGGCCACCGCCGCCACCCGGCCATTGCGGCGCACAATCCGCTTCGGGGATACGAGCTCGAGCAGGGTGTTCCCTTCGGCGAGGAGGTCGTCCACCTCCTCCCGGTCGGCCGGCATCTCCGCCCGCGTGCGGCGGTAAAGAACGGTCACCGGCTGCCCGGTCAGGCGGTGGGCGGTCCGCGCCGCGTCCATCGCTGTGTTCCCTCCACCGATCACGACCACGTGGGACCCCAGCGCAGGCCAGTCCCCGGACGCGACTTCTTTCAGGAAGGCGAGCGCGCCCCACACCCCGCTTCCGTCCTCCCCCGGGATCCCGAGCAGTGCATCCTTCTGGAACCCGCACGCCACGTACACCGCGGCGAACCCGTCGTCGAGAAGCCTCTCCGGCGGCCCTTCGATCGGATGGTTGAGGGCGATCTCCACCCCGAGGTCGCGGATGCGCAGAATGTCCGCTTCCACCACGGACCGCGGGAGCCGGAACGCCGGGGCGAGGCGGAGCATCCCCCCGGGTTCCCTCTCCCGCTCGAACACGGTCGCTTGGACCCCGCTCAAGGAGAGGGAGTATGCCGCAGCAAGGCCTGACGGGCCGCTTCCCACGATCGCTACCTTGGAATCCGTGGTCCGTGGTCGGTGGCCTGTGACCCGTGAGAACCCGTTTGCGACAGCGAATCGTTTGAGGGCGCGGATCTCCACCGGCTGCTCATAGTTGTTCCTCGTGCAGCGGGTCTGGCAGACACGGGGGCAGATGAAGCCCATCACCCCGGGGAGTGGGTTGTGGACGAGGATCCGCGCGAAGGCCGGCCCGGCCTCCCCCCGAGCGATGCAGGACGTGTAGCCGGGAACGTCCTGGCCGATTGGGCAGGCCTCCACGCACGGGGCGGCGATGCAATCGAAGACTTCTAGCGACGAGGTCGCTTTGGGGAGGCCGTACGGGAAGTAGTCTTTCTTGTACCGGGGGTCGGCAACGGCATCCTCAGCTGCCCGATCGAGGTTCGCAAGCTTCGTTTGGGCGAACTCAGCGAGGGTCCGCGCCCCGCGGTCCTGCATCTCCTTCTCCAGCTGTTCAAGCCACCCGCCAAGCCGGGCGTACCCCCCGGGTTTGAGGAGGTCCGTGGCTGCTGTGACGATGAGGGCCCCACAGGAAAGGATCGTCGGCACATTCACCGCGTCGGCCCCGCCGGCGTAGGACACGGCGAGTTCCCCTGCGAACTCCCGGACGAGGCGCCGGAACAGGGCCATCGCGATCGGGTACAACGCCCGCCCGGACATGTACACCTCTTCTCCCGGCAGGGCTCCTTTGTGGTTGACCATGGCGAGGGTGTTTGTGAGCTTGACCCCGAACGACAGCCCTCGCGCGACGGCCACTTCTCCAAGCGACCGGATGAGCTTCACCGCCTGGTCGTACTGGAGGTCGTGGTCGAACACGCGGTCGGGGATCGTGATCTCCTGGAACCCGAGGCGGTCGTGGAGGATCCCGAGCACCTCGTTCCTCCCAAGGAGGGTGGGGTTCAGTTTGACGAACGTGTGCAGGCCCCGCTCGACAAGGAGGTAGCGCCCGATCTCCTCGATCTCGTCGGGCGGGCAGCCGTGCATGGTGGACAGGGTCACGTTGTCCGTGATCCGGGAGGGGATCTCGATCTCGGCGTACTGGGGGAACTCCCGACGCAGGGTCTTCCGGATTACCGCGAGATCCTCCGAGGGGCCGGTGAGCTTCTCCATGAACGCCGTCATCCTAGGGCTTTTGATCCCATTGAGGTTGTAGCCCACGCTCATGTTGAACACCGTGCCCACCGGGCCGGGGAACCCGAGGGCGTGGTGGAGGACATGGATGAGGGCCCACGCCTTGACGTACTCGGTTGCCGATTCGTCGAGCCTGAGCTCCTGGGACCATTCCACGTTGTACCCCTCGTCCGCCATGTCGATGCACGGGCGGGGGATCTCAAGCGCGTCGTTCACTTGGACCGTTTTGAGCTCGATGAACCGTCCCCCGCTCAGCCAGGAGGCAACGATGTTCTGGGCGAGCTGGGTGTGGGGGCCAGCCGCGGGGCCGATCGGCGTGGCGAGGGCGTGGCCGAAGACCTCCCGTCGGTACGGGGCATCCGCGGGGGGAACGTGGAACAAAGACCGCGGGATCCCGAAGATCGAGCCCTCCTTTTCAAGCTCGTCAAGAGCCCACCGGAGGAGGAACGGAAACGGCTGGCCGCGCATGGGGGTTGACACCCTAGAGCCTCCCCCACAAGCGAGAGGCGGCCGCCCGGGCGTGGGCGAGGGCCGCCCGCTCGTCGAGGTCCTTCACCAAACCCTTCTCCAGCCGCACCTCGCCCGCAACGAGGATCGTGTGGGGTCGGATCCCCTCGCTGATTGCGCCGAAGAGAAGGTGCGAGAGGAGGCTCCCTGGTCCGATCGGGGTCGGAGGATCGTAGTCCCAGAGGACGAGGTCGGCTGCGTACCCCGGCGCGACCTTCCCCAGCGGGACCCCGAACGCCCCTTCGGCGAGGGCGTAGTTGTGGTGGAGAAGGGAGAGAAGCTCGGCATCCCCGAGCGTTGTCGGATCCCCAGTCACGTGGTGGGAAAGGAGCCGCGCGACGAGCGCCTCGCCCACCAGATCGCACCCGAACCCATCCGTGCCCAGGCCCACCCGGATCTTCCGGGAGAGCATCGCCCCTACGGGAGCCGCTCCCACGGCGTTGTTCATGTTCGAGCGGGGGTTGTGGATCACGGTCGCCGGACGCTCGGCGAGGAGATCAAGCTCCGAGCTTGTGAGGTGGATCCCGTGGATGAGGAGCGTGCGGTCCGTGAGGATCCCAAACCGGTCGAGCCGCTCCGCGGTGCGAATGCCGTGGCGATGAAGCGCATCGATGGGGTCCTCTTTGCCTTCAGCAAGATGGACGTGGAAGGGAAGCGCCAGCTCCGCGGCGCGCTCCGCCGCCCGGGTCAAGGTCTCCGCGGAGAGGGTAAACGAGGCGTGGAGCCCCATGCGGGCAGCGAAGAACTCGTTCCCCGTGTCCTCGCGGGCGAACCGAACGTTTTCGGCGATCCCCGCCTCCCTCTCTCCAGGCCCACCGCGGTCGGTGACCTCGTAGCACAGGTCAGCTCGCAGGCCGACCTCGGCCACCGCCTTCTTGAGCTCGGAGAGGGATCCTTCGATGGCCCCCGGCGAGGCGTGGTGATCAAACAGCGTCGTGACCCCGTTCCTCAGGTGCCCGAGGGCCCCCACGAGCCCGGAGCGGTAGATCGTGTCTCGGTCAAGGGCCCGGTCAACCTTCCACCACAGCTGCTCCAGGATGTCGCGGAAGGAACTCGGGTCGAACCGCGGGAGAGGGATCCCTCGGGCGAGGGATGAGTAGAGGTGGGCGTGAGCGTTGACCAAGCCTGGCGTGAGGAGGCAGCCTTCCGCGTCGATCCGGTGGGCGTGTGGAACCTCCGGTGCCGGGCCGGGCCCCACGGCCTCGATCCGCCCACCGTCTACGATGACGTGGCCTAGCTCATGGTAGGTTCCGAATAGGTCCGCGACCCTCGCCTTCTCAACGATCAGCCGCATGGCGTGAGTGTACCGACCCCTCCTCGATCCACCACCGCGTGCCTCACCCTCCCCGGAGGGGAGAGATCACGGAACCCGACCCCACGTCCACCAGACCACGGTCGGTGAGGCGGAGGGCCGGGATCACCGGCAGGGCCAAGAGGGACACGGTCATGAACGCGTTATGAAGAAGGCACCCGCACTCCCGGAGGCCAGCATGGAGCCTCGCCACCGCACGGGCTACCTCCTCTACCTCCCCCAGGGACAGGAGACCGGCGATAGGGAGCGGAACCCGTGCCCACACCGTTTCCCCGTGGATGAGGCACACCCCCCCGTTCTGCTCGGCCACCTCGTTCCCTGCCCGGGCCATCGCCTCCTGGTCCGTGCCGACGATGAGGAGGTTGTGGCTGTCGTGGGCAACCGTGCTCGCCAGGGCGCACCCCGCACGAAGGCCAAGCCCGTGCACGAACCCCAACCCCATGTGCCCGCTTCCGCGGTGCCGCTCGACGACCGCCGCGTAGCACACCCCAGGGACAAGCCCCACCCGTCCGTCCTCCACCGGGAGGGTCACCTCCACCGCGCGTGTCGGGGCCTGGCTCTCGATGACCCCGATCGCCCACGCCGTGACCTCGTCCTCGGACTCTGTCGTCAGGGCGAAGTCGTCCGCAGAGAGGGGACGGGGAAGGCGCACCGTGTTCGTTGCCCACGCAGGCGGAGAACCTCGGGACGGGAGCGGTTGAAGGGTTTCCCCTCCTTCGGCCACGACCGCGCCCCCCACGAGCACGGTGTCGACCGTGAACCGCTCAAGGTCGGACACGATGAGGAGATCCGCCAGCCGCCCTGGGGCAATCGATCCCACGTCCCCATCCACGCGGAAGTGCTCCGCCGTGTTGAGGGTGGCCATTTGGATCGCCACGACCGGCGGGATCCCGGCTGCGATCGCTTCCCGCACCACGTCGTCCATGTGTCCGTCCCGAAGGAGGGTCTCGGCGTCGCGATCGTCGGTGGCGAGGAGGACGTGGCGGGGATCGAGCCCGAGCTCGGTCACGGCCCGGAGTCCGGCGCGGAGATCCCTCCACGCCGAACCCTGGCGAAGGATGGCAGCCAGCCCCTGCCGAACCCGGGCCAGGGCGTCTTCCGGCCGGGTTCCCTCGTGGCAATCGGCGGGTCCGCCCGCCACGTAGGCGTGGAACGCCCGCCCCAGGTCCGGGGACGCGTAGTGCCCGCCCACAACCTTGCCCAGCCGAAGCGCCGCCGCGATCTTGGCGTGCACGTCCTCCTCCCCACCGATCACCCCTGGGTAATCCATCACCTCCCCCAGCCCAATCATCTCGGGCCAGGAGAGGGCTTCTGCCACTTCCTCCGGCCCGATCTCTGCGCCCGGAGTATCCAGGCCCCGCACGGCAGGGACGCACGACGGGACTTGCAGATAGACCTTGAGGGGGAGCCCTTCCGCCTCATCACGAAACAGGCGCACTCCCTTGAGCCCCAACACGTTCGCGATCTCGTGCGGATCGGCGAACACGCACGTCGTCCCGTGGGGGAGAACCGCCCGGGCAAACTCGGTCGGGGTGAGCATCGAGCTCTCGATGTGCACGTGGGCGTCGAGGAGCCCGGGGACGAGGAACCGCCCGCCGGCCTCGACGACTTGTGTCCGGGGCCCGATCATCGAACGAGCGTCCGGGCCGCAGTAGGCGATCCGGCCTTCTACGATGGCGACATCCGTGGACTCGATGACCTCGCCCGAGTGCACGTTCACCCACCGCCCGTTCCGGACCACGAGATCGGCTGGCCGGCGGCCCGTAGCCACGGCGACGAGGTCCCGCGTCATCTCGTGTAGAGGTCGGCCAGGCATGATCAGGAAAAGGGGCGACTGCCCCGCAGCCGCCCCTCGTGCTTCATCCCCCGTGCCTTACGGCTCGCCCGGCCAGGGCCCGACGACCCCAGCCGCTGCCCACTCCATGGTGATGAGATGGTCGTAGCTCATCCACGCTCCCGCGGGAACGCGGAGCACGCCCTTGCGGTCGTAGAGCGGCCCCTCGAACGGGTCGAAGCTGACCCCTGGGTCGCCCATCTGCTGGAGGCGTGCAAACACCAGGTCGTACACGGAGATCTTCCCGAACACCTTGCTGTCCACGATCCTCGCCTTCAGCGCCGGCACGAACTTCGGGTTGACCGGAATGCCCGGCTCGCCTCCGAGCTCCACCGCTTCCTGGGGCAGGAGCCACCAGTAGTCCACGTGGGCAAGGTTCTTCGAGGTGTAGATCCCCTTCTGGATCTTGGACAAGAAGTCCACGTAGATCTTGTCCCAATGGACGAGCTGGCCCGAGACGCAATGGTCCGGCGCGAACGCCTGCATCGGGGAGTAGTGCCCGAAGCTCGGGAGCTTGCGCTCGGCCGCCACCTGGACCACGGTCGGGGAATCCTCGGTGAACGCGAACACGTCGCACCCGTCCTTGATCAGGGCCTCCGTGGCCTCCTTGGCCGCGGCCGGGTTGTACCACTCGTAGATCCAGCGCACATGGACCTCGGCTTTCGGGTTCACCTCGCGCACCCCGATCGCGAACGCGCTGATGTGCCTCTTGACCTCGGGGATCGGAAACGCCCCGACATACCCGATCTTTCCCGTCTTGGTGAGCGCCCCGGCCATGAGCCCATTCAGGTAGTAGACCTGGTAGAAGTCGGCCATGTAGGTCATCATGTTCGGTGCTCGCCTGAACCCGGAGCAATGAGCGAAGATCACGTTGGGGTAGCGCTTCGCCGCCGCGAGGGTCCCGTCCATGAACCCGAAGCTCGTGGTGAAGATGACGTTGTACCCTTGCGCCACCAGCCGGTCAATGTACGTCTCCACCTCCCCCTCGGGCACGAACTCGACGTAGGTCGTCTCGATCCCCAGGGTCTTCTCCGCGATCAGCCGACCCTCGTTGTGGGCATGGCTCCATCCGTAGTCGCCGATTGGGCCAACATAGATGAACGCGGCCCTGATCTTCGTCTGGGCCAGTCCAATCGTGCCCACGACCGCCAGCGCCGCGACCAGTACTGCCATCGTCTTGAGCAGCCTCATGGGTAGACCTCCTTTCTTCGCGTGTCCTTGATCGCCGCCTCACTCCATCCGCACGAATGTCTCCGATTCTCACCTCCTTACCGCTCGCCGCGGGCGTAGGGTTGTCCGAGCGCGGCGGGGGCTCCGCGCCGCCACGTACCGCGCAGTCCGACCAGGGCCAACACCAGGATCGCAGACGCGTACGGCATGAGCTTGAGGAGCTCCGGGGGAACCAGTCCTTGCAGGCGGAACGAGAGGTGGTAGAGAGCCCCGAATAGGAGGGCTCCGCCTACCGCACGGAGCGGATCCCAGCCGGAGAAGATGGTGAGGGCGATCACGATCCAGCCCATCCCGGCCGTCATCCCCTCGGTCCACGCCGGTCGGTAGGCCACCGACAGGTATGCCCCCGCAATCCCCGCAAGCACCCCGCCGAACGTGACGGTGAAGTACCGCACGCGAAATACGCTGATCCCCATCGCGTCCGCGGTGGCCGGTGACTCCCCCACCGAACGGACCACCACCCCCCACCGTGTCTTCCACAGGAGAATCCATAGAACTACGGCCAAGAACAGCCCCACGTACGTGAGGACCGTGTGGCCCTGGAACAGCATCGGCCCGAGGACGGGGATCTGGGAGAGGCCGGGGACAGTTACGGCAGGGAGAGCTTGCCGGAGGGGAGCCCCCTCCCACCCCCGTCCCAACAGGCCGGCGAGGCCCAGTCCAAAGATCGTCAGCGCGAGCCCAGAGACGTATTGATTCGCCCGCAGGGTTACGCTCATAAAAGCGTGTAGAAACGCCGCCGCCCCCCCCACCGCGGCGCCTACGAGCACCCCGACCCCGGGATGGCCTGTGGTCTGGGCCACGGCGAACGCGGAGAACGCGCCGAGGATCATCATCCCCTCGACTCCCAGGTTCACCACCCCGGATCGCTCGGCGGAGACCTCGCCGAGGGTCGCCCAGAGAAGCGGCGTGCCGAACGCGAGCGCTCGCCCTACGATGCCGATGACCCAGCTTTGCCAGTCCACCGCTCCTCCTTGGTCGCGATGCGCACCCGCCACTGCATAAGCATCTCGCTTCCGATGAGGAAAAACAGGATGAGGCCGTTCAAGACCGACACGAACTGAAACGGCATCCGGAGCACGACCCGCACCGTATCCCCCGCGGCGAAGATCAGTCCAAAGAGAAATGAGGTCAGGATTACAGCCAGCGGGTTCCCGCGGGCCAGCCAGGCGACGATGATCGCGGTATACCCGTATCCCATCGAAATGTGGGTCGGACTGCGTAGTCGGTAGTGGATCCCCGCCATCTCCCCCACCCCGGCGAGCGCCGCCAGCCCCCCCGAAACGAGCATCACCCACACCATCACCTGAAGGGAGTTGATCCCAGCATAGCGGGCGGCGCCGGTGCTCTCGCCCACGACCCGCACCTCGTACCCCAGCCGCGTCCGCGTAAGGACCAGGGCTACCACCCCCGCGAGAGCCAGCCCTAGGACGAGGGTCGGCCAATGGACCCGCGTTCCGGGGAGGAGGGGAAGCTGCGCCGCGGACGGGAAGAAGTCGGTGTAGGCAAACCCACGCATCGTACCCCCCTTCCACGGGCCGTGGATGAGCCATTCCACAATGTAGATCATGATGTAGTTCATCATCAACGTGGAGATGACCTCGTTCACGGCGAAGCGCGCTTGGAGCAGAGCAGGGATGATCCCCCACAGGGCGCCGGCGAGAAAGCCCGCCCCGAACATGGCCGGCAGCAGCCACGGCGCGGGAAGTCGTGAGAACAGGGCGACACCGGACGCGGCCACCGCCCCGGCGAGGAGCTGTCCCTCGGCGCCGATGTTCCAGAACCGCGCTCGAAACGCGAGCGCCAACCCGACCCCGCACAGAAGGAGGGGGATGGCGCGGCGGAGGATCTCCATCAACCCATGCCGGCTTCCCAGCGTTCCGCGGGCGATCGTAGCGTACGCCTGCCACGGGTTAACCCCGTACCCCCAGAAGATGAGCGCCGCTACAAGCAGGGCCAGGACCACGGCCAGGACCGACACGCCGATCACCGCCGCCCGGGACGGGGCGAGCCTGCGCTCGACGACGAGCGGTCCCAGCCGCGTCATGCCTGGGGAGCTCGGCGGCGCTCGCCGGCCATCCACATCCCGATCTCCTCGAGGTCGGCCTCCGCTGCAGAGACCGTACCCATGATCTCTCCCCGAAATAGGACCGCGATCCGGTCCGCAAGCGTCAAGATCTCCTCCAGGTCCTCCGACACAAGAAGGACGCCCCCGCCCCGGTCCCGGCGGTGCAGGAGGAACCGCCGCACCTGCTCCGTCGCCCCCACATCGAGCCCGTACGTTGGATGGGAAGCGAGGATGAGAGCAGGCTCCCCCGAAAGCTCTCGGGCGAGGATCAGCTTTTGGATGTTCCCTCCGGAAAGGAGCTTGACCGGGGTTCGGGGGCCTGGGGCGACGATTCCGTATTCCTCGATCGCTGCGGAAGCGACCTTCCTGATCCGACCGAGGTGGAGAAGAGGACCTCGCGAAAACGGCGAGCGATGGTGCCTTTTCAGGATGAGGTTATCCTCGACGCTCATCCCCGGGACGACGCCCATCCGGAGCCGTTCCTCCGGGACGTGGGCCGCACTCGCGTTGGCCACGGCTCGGGCCGAGGCGTTCGTGACGTCCCGGCCGGTCATCTCCACCCGCCCTCGGTCGGCCCGCCTGAGCCCGGCCAGTGCCTCCACCAGTTCCCGCTGACCGTTCCCGGCCACGCCGGCGATGCCGAGGATCTCCCCTCGACACACGCGCAGGGACACGCCCCGCACCGCGGGGATCCCGCGATCGCTGCGCACCCACAACTGGTCCACGCGGAGCGCCTCCTCGCCAGAGGAGCACGCTCCCTTGGCGAGCTGGAACACCACGTCCCGTCCCACCATCATCCGCGCCAGCTCAACCTTGGAGGTCTCGCCCGCCCGCACCGTCCCCACCACCCGGCCCCGGCGCATCACGGTGATCTGGTCCGCACACTCCATCACCTCGGAGAGCTTGTGAGAGATGAACACGACCCCGTGGCCCTCCGCCTTCATGCGGGACAGGACCTTGAACAGCTCCTGTGCCTCCTGCGGGGTGAGAACGCTCGTCGGCTCATCGAGGATCAGGATCTCCGCTCCGCGCACGAGGGCCTTCAGGATCTCCACCCGCTGCTGTTCGCCCGCGCTGAGCTCCCAGACCTGGGCTCGCGGATCCACGGAGAGCCCGTACTGTGCGGCGAGGGCAAGGATCCTCCTCTCTACAGAGCGGGCCGGGGCCCAAAACGGCGTCCCCTTCAGGCCCAGAGCCACATTTTCCGCTACGGTGTGGGCGAGGACGAGCTTGAAGTGCTGGTGGACCATACCGATCCCGAGGGCGATCGCATCGCGGGGGGAGGAGATGACCGCCGGCTTCCCTCGGATGAGGATCCGGCCCGACTCCGGGCGGTACAGGCCATAGAGAACGTTCATGAGGGTCGTCTTGCCGGCTCCGTTCTCCCCGAGCATGGCATGGACCTCGCCCGACCGGAGCTCCCACGACACCCGGTCGTTGGCCACGACCCCGGGGAACGACTTGGTGATGTCCTGGAGGAGGACGAGAGGGACCAAGTCCCGATCCTCGTTTCCACTGGTCCCAGCCTGGGCCAGCATCGTGGCGGTAGTATAGCCGTGCCCCGTCCCCCTGGTCAAGTTGCCTGACAGGTCGCCCTGTCGGTATACTGCGGGTTGGTGAGCTGAATGCGCCCCAGCAAGGTTCGCCGGTTCCACTTCGCTCGGGACGTGGAGGAGGCCCTGTCGCTGTTGGCTGCCTACGACGGCCGGGGGAGCCTCCTCGCGGGCGGGGTAGACCTCCTGCGCTCCCCCCCAGCAAGTCTTGAGGGCCTGATCAGCATCACCCGGATCGGCCTCTCCTACGTGAACGAAACGCGCGGCGCTCCGGCAATCGGAGCAACGACCACCCTCACCGATATCCTAGAACGCGAGCGTGCTCGAACCTATGCCGGGGGGGTCCTGAGGGAGATGCTTGGTCAAGTAGCGGTTCCCCCCCTGCGCAACATGGCCACGCTCGGGGGGGCCGTGGTCTCGGCGCATCCGTGGGCAGACATCCCCACCGCCCTCGTCGCGCTGGGGGCCGAAGCCCGGTGGCAAGCCGACCGGGAGGAACAGGCACCGATGGAAGACCTGTACGGCGGGGCGTTCCGGGGGATCTTCCGCCGGGCGGTGCTCGTCGAGGTCGTTTTCCCTCCGTGGGACGGGGCGTTTGCCTACGAAAAGGTCTCCCGCACTCGGTACGACATCGCCCTCCTCAACGCCTGCTGCGGGGTGGGCCTCGACGATGGGGTGATCGCCTGGGCGCGGGTGGCGGTCGGCGCCACGCCGGACCGGGGGGAAAGGCTCCCATGGGCCGAAGAAGCGTTGGTGGGGGAGAAGCCAGGGGAGAAGCGATGGAAGGAGATCCGGGCCCTGGTGGAGGGGCAGATCGAGGTCGGGGACGACCGGCGGGCAAGCGGGGCCTGGCGGCGGAGCGTGGCCGGGGTCCTTGTCGCCCGCGCCCTCTCCCGAGCCTCTGCGAGGGCCGCGCGATGAGGGTCCACGTTGAACTGAACGGCGTGCCCCAGTACCTCGACGTCGCTCCGGGAGAGCCCCTTCTCTCCCTCCTCCGGCGGGTGGGGTTGAAGTCGGTGAAGGAGGGGTGCGACGCCGGGGATTGCGGGGCGTGCACAGTTCTCGTTGATGGGCGGGCCGTCCGGTCCTGCCTCATGGTCGCCCCGCAGGTGCAAGGGAGGAAAGTCACGACCCTGGAAGGACTGGGCACAGTGGACGATCTTCATCCCCTTCAGGAGGCGTTTCTGGAGACCGGGGCCGTGCAGTGTGGGTTCTGCACGCCAGGGATGATCCTCGTTGCCCACGAGCTCTTGTCGCGCAACGGAGACCCCACCGCGGACGAGGTGCGGGCGGCGATCTCCGGGAACCTCTGCCGGTGCACAGGGTACGTGAAGATCGTGGACGCGATCCTCCTCGCCGCCCGGTGGAAGCGGGAGGGGAAATGGCGGTAGAGACGCGGCGGAGGGGCGCAGTTGGGCAAAGCGTACGGAAGGTGGACGGACCAGCCCTGGCTTGTGGGAAGCCCGTGTTCACCCTCGACCTCGACCTTCCAGGAACGCTTGTGGGGAAGATCCTCCCCTCTCCCCACGCCCACGCCCAGATCGTCGTGATCGACACAAGCGAGGCGGGGAGGGTTCCTGGCGTGCGGGCGATCCTCCACCATGGGAGCGTCCCCCGAATTCCGTACACCACCGCTGGCCAGGGTTGGCCGGAACCATCCCCATACGACACCGTCCTATTCGATACGAAGGTGCGGTTCGTGGGGGACAGGGTGGCGGCAGTGGCCGCGGAAACGGAGGACGCGGCAGAGGAAGCGCTGGGGAAGATCCGGGTGGAGTACAAGGTCCTCCCGGCCGTTCTATCCCCGGAGGACGCCCTCGCCCCGGGAGCCCCCATGATCCACGACGAGCCGGATGCCGATGGGATCTACGACGCTCAGCGGAACATCGCTGCCGCGGTGGACATCCCGGTGGGGGATGTGGCGGCCGTTCTGGCCGCTTCGCCGGTGAGGGTGGAGGCGGCTTGCGAGATCCCGTACTCCCAGCACTCGGCGATCGAACCCCACTGCGTGATCGCCTATTTCGACGACGCAGGGCGGCTTGTGCTGCGCAGTTCGACCCAGGTCCCGTTCCACGTGCGGCGGATCGTGGCCCGGATCCTGGGCCTGGATCCGGCCCGTATCCGGGTCGTGAAGCCCCGGATTGGGGGCGGGTTTGGCTCCAAACAAGAGGTGATCCTCGAGCCGGTGGCGGCGGCGCTTGCCCTGGCGACGAAGCGGCCGGTGCGGATGGCCTACACCCGCGAGGAGGTGTTCGTCGCCTCCCGCACCCGGCACCCAATGCGGGTCACGGTGAAGCTAGGTGCTGACCGGACTGGGGCCCTCCAGGCCCTCGACATGGAGGTCCTCTCCAACACCGGTGCCTACGGGACTCACGCCCTGACCGTGCTGTCCAACGTGGGCTCGAAAACCCTTCCTCTCTACAACAAGGCCAAACACCTCCGGTTTCACGGAAAGGCTGTGTACACGAACCTCCCCGTGGCCGGGGCGTACCGGGGGTACGGGGCGACGCAAGGGTACTTCGCCCTCGAGGTGGCGATGGACGCCCTCGCCGCAGAACTGGGGCTCGACCCGATTGAGCTCCGCGTGCGGAACCACATCCAAGCTGGCGAGACCTCCCCCATCTTCGAGAAGATCGGGGAGGGCCGCGAAGGGAAGCCCCAGGTCGTGCGCTCGTGCGCCCTTCCCCAGTGTCTGCGGATCGGCGCGGAGCACATTGGGTGGCGGGAAAAGCGCGGCCAAAGGCACTGCGACGGGCCATGGACGTACGGCGTGGGGATGGCGTGCGCGATGCAGGGGTCGGGGATCACCGGGGTGGACATGGCCGCGGCGACCCTCCTCATGCAGGACGACGGAAGCCTCCGCCTTCTCGTCGGGGCGACCGATCTTGGGACTGGGTCGGATACGATCCTCGCCCAGATCGCGGCCGAGGAGCTCGGGGTCCCCGTGGACCGTGTGCTCGTCTACTCCTCGGACACGGACTTCACCCCGTTCGACACCGGGGCCTACGCCTCAAGCACGACCTACGTGTCGGGAAACGCCGTGCTCCGCGCCGCGCAGGATGTGCGGTCCCAAATCCTGGACGTGGCCGCGGGGGCACTCGGGGAAAGGGTCGCTGACCTTGAACTTGCGGACGGGATGGTCCGCAGCCGGCGGACGGGAAAGGCGCTCACCTTGAAGGACATCGGGCACCGCGCGACCTATGTCGTTGACCAGAAGCAGATCGCAGCCACAGCGTCCTTCACCTGCCCGGAGTCACCGCCTCCGTTCGCCGCGTTCTACTGCGAGGTCGCCGTGGACCGGGAGACGGGCGTGGTGCGGGTGGAGCGGTTTGTCGCGGCTGCGGACTGTGGGGTGGCGATCCACCCCCAGGGCGCGGAGGGGCAGCTCGAGGGGGCGGTCCTCCAGGGGATCGGCCACGCCCTCTGCGAGGAGATGTGGTTTGCCAGAAGCGGCCGCTGCGTGAACGCCGGATTCTTCGACTACAAGATCCCGTCCGCCCTCGACGTCCCGCACATCGAGGCGATCCTCGTCCCAAGCGAGGAGCCGACCGGGCCGTGGGGCGCAAAATCGATCTCCGAGATCGGGATCAACGGGCCGCTTCCTGCGATCGCGAACGCAATCTACGATGCCGTAGGGGCGCGGCTCGTCCGTGCCCCGTTCACGCCGGAGCGGGTGCTTGCCGCTCTCCGCGCGGCCGGGAGGGGGTGATCGCCAGGAACCACACCCCGGGCTTAGGGCCCTCTCAAACAAGATCAAGCGAGTGGAAGGAACAAGGGAGGTTACCGATGAGGCGCAGTGCGGTGTGGGGGCTACTCGTGTTCGTTCTGGCGGTGGCTGGGGTGGGTCAAACCCGCCTCAAGTTCACTCTGGACTGGACGTTCCAAGGGCCTCAGGCCCCGTTCCTGGTGGCTGTCTACAAGGGGTACTTCGCCCAAGAGGGTTTGGACGTCACGATTGACCGCGGGTTTGGATCCGCCGATGCAGTGAGCAAAATCGCGAGCGGAGCCTACGACCTAGGCTATGCTGACATCAACTCGATGATCGAGTTCAACGTAAGGAACCCTGACCAAGCACTTAGTGCCATCGCGATTGTGCTTGACTACGCTCCCTTCTCCATTGTGACCCTGAAGGGTCGGGGTATTGCGAGCCCAGCTGATCTGATAGGGAAAACGATCGGGGCACCGGTGGGAGATGCGTCGCGACGGTTGTTCCCGGTGTTCGCCACGGCGGTGGGCTTTGACCCGGCGGCGATCCGGTGGGTGAGCATGGATGCCCCGTTGCGGGAGCCCCTCCTCATCAAGGGGGATGTGGACGCGATCAGCGCCCACTTCTTCACCGCGGTCCTCAACCTCAAGGCGGCCGGTGTCCCCGACGACCAGATCGTGGTGTTCCGCTATGCCGAGCACGGACTGGATCTCTACGGGAACGCGGTCATGGCTCCGCCCAAACTCCTCCAGGAGAAGCCCGACGCCGTGCGAGGATTCCTGCGTGCTTTGACCCGGGGTTGGCACGACACGATTGCCAATCCCGACGAGGCGATCGGGTTCGTGGCCCGGCGGGACCCGTTGATTGACGTCAAGGTAGAGAAGGAGAGGCTGCTTTTGGCGATCAACATGTGCATGCTCACTCCGGATGTGAGGGAACGCGGGTTTGGCGATGCCCGCCTGGTGCGGCTAGCAGGCTCGATCGCTCTTGTGGCGGAGGCGTTTGGCCTTCCCGTCGTGCCGACGCCGGACAAGGTGTTCACCGCAGCGTTCCTGCCTCCACTGGCGGAGCGGCTGCCTAAGAAGTGAGGCCTGGCCGTGGCGCAGGTTGCCTGCGCCACGGCCACTCCCTTCCCACAGGACCGCTCAATGCGACACGGGCGACCCGCGACCGGGAACGACCCTGGCGAGTGCGTGGTCGAGTTCAAGGGAGTCTCCCTTCGGTACGCTTACCGTGGCAAGTCCACCCATGCTTTGGACGGGGTGGACCTTGCCGTGCGGCGGGGGGAGTTCGTGGCGGTGGTGGGGCCGAGCGGCTGCGGCAAGACCACCCTTCTTAAGCTCATTTCCGGCCTTCTCCTTCCTGCCCAGGGGGAGGTCGTGGTTGGCGGAGGACCGGTCCGGGGGCCGCTCAAGGTCGTGGGCATGGCTTTTCAGAACCCGACCCTCCTCCCGTGGCGCACCACGCTGGGGAACGTCCTTCTCCCCTTAGAGATCGTTGAACCTCATCGAACCCGGTACCGACGTGACCGCTGTTCCTATGTGGAAGCGGCCCAGCAGCTACTCCACTCTGTACGCCTGGAGGGGTTTGCCGACCGGCACCCCTGGCAGCTCTCAGGGGGGATGCAGCAGCGCGCGTCTCTGTGCCGGGCGCTTGTCCACGAGCCGGAGATCCTCCTCTTGGACGAGCCGTTTGGGGCTCTCGACGCGTTTACGCGGGAGGAGTTATGGCTCGTGCTCCAAGACCTGTGGCTTGCCCGGCGGTGCACGGTGATCCTCGTCACCCACGACCTCCGGGAGGCGATTTTCCTCGCCGACACCGTGTACGTGATGAGCAAACGGCCGGGACGGATTGTGTCGCAGACCGAGGTGGGGTTCTCCCGCCCCCGCACGCTTGAGGGCTGTTTCACCCCGGAGTTCTTGGAGATGTTCCGCGCGATCCGAAAGCAGATCGGGGACGTGCGGGACGCGATGGGCAAGGAGGACGTGTGATCTCGCGAGGCAAGCTCTATGCCTGTGTCCTTCCGGCCTTCGCGGTCGTCGCCCTGTTCCTCATGTGGGAGCTTGTCGTTCTCCTGTTCAAGCTGCCTCGGTACATCCTCCCCGCTCCCACCGCCGTGTGGGCATCCCTTGTCAAGTGGCACGCTGCGATCTGGTTCCATGCTGTACAGACTCTGTACACAACCCTGGTCGGGTTCGGGGTGGCGGTGGCGTTTGGGCTCGTTCTGGGGTGGCTCGTCGGGTACTCGGCTCTCGTGTACAAGGCCCTCTATCCGCTCCTCATCGGGTTCAACAGCATCCCCAAGGTGGCCATCGTCCCGGTGTTGGTGATCTGGTTCGGGATTGGCACGGTGCCCGCGGTGCTCACGGCGTTTCTGATCTCCTTTTTTCCGATTGTAGTCAACGTGGCGACGGGCCTGGCTACCCTTGAGCCCGAGCTTCAGGACGTGCTCCGGTCGCTCGGGGCAGGACGGTTCCAGATCTTTCGCAAGGTTGGGCTTCCCCGCACGTTGCCCTACTTCTTCGCGTCGCTGAAGGTAGCCGTGACGCTCGCCTTCGTGGGGTCGGTGATCTCGGAAACGGTGGCCTCGAACCGTGGCGTGGGGTACTTGATGATCGCGGCGAGTTCGCGGTTTGATGTGCCGCTTGTGTTCGCGGGACTCCTGGTGATTGCGGGGCTAGGCGTGCTTCTCTATATCGCGTTCGGTGTCCTGGAGGCGCGCCTCACGAGCTGGGCCTACCGCCGGTGACCCATGGCCAAGGCCGGCTTATCGACGGGGAACGGGGTAGGATTGCGGACGAGGGGGAGGTCGCTGGTGCGTAACCTGACCTGGAACGCGTGCTTGACGGTGTTGGCGGTGGGGGTGGCCGTGGGGGGGCAGGCGGGGGCGCGTACTTTTGGGGACGCTCCTCCTACGCGCGGCCTGTACAAGCCGACCGCCTACACCCTCGCCGGAGGCGAGTTTCAGATCCAGTTCTTTGCTTTTTCCTCGCCTATGTACCCGCTCTCGTTCCTGGAGTTCGAATACGGGTTGAGCGACGCGTTCCAGTTCGGCCTGCGCCCTGTGTCCGCGTTCTTCGGCGACGTGCGGCTATGGGGGAAGTACCGTGTGGGGACGAGCGAGACCCTGTCGCTAGCCATCCCGTTCGGGATCGATGTGTTCATCCCCTCCCCCGCGTGGAAGCTTCGTGGCGGGTGGGTTCTGAGCTGGCGGGCCTCCCCCCTCCTCACCTTCCACCCCGGGATTGAGCTTTCCGTCTCGCCAGCGATGGGCATCCATCCCTACCTCGGCGCAGACCTTGACCTAGGGAGGATCCTCAAGCTCGTGGTGGAGGTTGAAGGCGAGGAGCCGCATGTTACGGTGGGGCTCCTCGCCTGGCTGTGGGAGGGCGTGCTCGTTCAAGTGGACTCCCCTCTTCCGTCGGTGAGCCTCCGGATCAGCGTCTCCGGCCGGTTCTGACCGCGCTAAGCTCGGAGGTAGGCCCGGCGGCGGTAGCCAGGCTGGGCGGCACCCGTCCGCGCGGAACTAGCGTGGATCGCTTCGGTGCGAACCGGAACTGCAGCCCCGCCGTAGTCGAACCCAGGAAGCCGCCGCGACTCGATCGGCTTCCCCACTGCCTTCTCCACCCAACTGCGCAGCAGGCGGTCGGCCGGCGCGGACAAGCTGAGCGCCTGTCCGGTCTTCGAGATCCGTCCCGTGCGGCCCACGCGGTGGGTGTAGGCGTCAACGCTATCGGGCATGTCGAAGTTGATGACGTGGGTGATGTCCTCGACGTCAATTCCCCGCGCGGCGACGTCGGTGGCGACGAGGATGGCATGCCGCCCAGAGCGGAACCCATCCAGCGCCTCCTGGCGCTCCCGCTGGGACATGTCCCCCTGCAGGGCCGCCGCCCGGTACCCACTCCGGGAGAGGAACCTGGCCAAGCTCTCCGTGCGGCCTCGGGTGCGGGCAAAGACAAGCACCCGCCCTGTCGCCGGGCCTTGGAGGAGGGCGAGGAGAAGATCCCGCTTTCGGCTTTCGGTGATCGGATAGAACGCGTGAGAGATCGTTTTCGCCGGTGCGTTCGCCTCCACCTGGACTGTGACCGGATCGCGAAGGATGCTTTGGGCCAAGTGCCGGATCTCCGGGGGCATCGTCGCCGAGAAGAACAAGGTCTGCCGGCTCTTAGGGAGGACCTGAAGGATGCGCCGGATGTCGGGGAGGAACCCCATGTCGCACATCCGATCGGCCTCATCCAGGACCAACACCTCGACGTGGGAAAGGTCGATCGCCCGGTCTCCGAGGTGATCGAGTAACCGGCCTGGGCAGGCGATGACCACGTCCACGCCGCGCCGGAGCGCGGCCACCTGGGGCCCCTTCTTCACCCCGCCGTAGATGGCGACGCTGTGGATCTGGGCCTCTTTCCCGAGCTGTTGGGTGGCCTGGTGGATCTGCTCGGCGAGCTCCCGCGTCGGGGCGAGGACGAGCGCTCGCACGTGCGGGGACTTCTTCTCCAGAAGGCGGTTGAGGATGGGGAGGACAAACGCGGCGGTCTTGCCGGTGCCCGTCTGGGCTACCCCCAGGACGTCGCGCCCCTCTAGGACGACGGGGATTGCCTCTTCTTGGATCGGTGTGGGTCGAACGTAGCCTGCGGACTGAACCCCGGACAGGATCCGGGGGTGAAGCGAAAAACCATCGAAATCCACTGAAAGCCCTCCTTGGCTCTCGTGAGCCAAGTCGCACTCTCAGCTCATGGTTCCTGGCAACCTCGCGATTGGGTTGTGCGATGCGACTGTTTACAGGTTGTTTGCTCGCCAGTATACACCTCCGGCCCCGACCTTGCCAGGCAATGCGTAGAGGGGAAAACCCCGCGGGGGGGCGTGGACTTCCGGGCTCTCGGGGGACCGCGGTCCGCAAGGACCCAGCCGCATCCGCGGGTGCACGTGCTTGCCCCCGGGGTGTTCCACCATTCGATCCGCGCGTGGGGCTGGTGTGAGCTTGAGGGGTGCCGGGGCCTGGGCCATGAGTTCCCGAATGGGTTTCCTGGTTCAGGAGCGTTCGGGGCGGGTGAGGCTGGGGGTTCAGGGTCCCTCTTCTAGGAGGCAGGCTGCGGCGCGGGCGAGGCGGTCGGCGCGCTCATTCTCCGTGTGCCCGGCGTGCCCGGCGAGCCAGTGAAAGCGGACCTTGTGGAGCCCCACCAGCTGGTCGAGATCCCGCCACAAGTCCTCGTTCGCCACCGGCACAAGCCGCTTCCCCTCCCGCCGCTTCCAGCCCTGCTCTTTCCACGTGGGAAGCCACTCCGTGACCCCCCGCTTGAGGTAGGCCGAGTCGGTGAACAGGTCCACCCCGGCGGGCTCGCGCAAGGCGCGGAGGGCCTCGATCGCCGCCCGGAGCTCCATCCGATTGTTCGTGGTGCGCTCTTCCCGGCCGGAGATCTCCTTCCGGTGCGGGTCGGAGATGAGGACGGCGGCCCAGCCCCCTGGCCCGGGGTTCCCGATGCACGCGCCGTCGGTGTACACCCTAACCTTCTTCACAATGCAAACGTATAGCCGCTCACGCGGCCCCTGTCGAGTCCCCCTTGCCCTCCAGTCTCATTCTCCCCGTGCTCACGTGGGGGCCCACGTGGTTGCGACCGTGGAGGAAGGAGAGAACCGATGAGGGGAACCCTCCGCATCGCATGGCGAACCCAAGGCGGCACGGAGGAGGCGGTCCTTGGCGAGCGGGCGTCGCGGCTACTTGACGTGCAGCTGGGCAAACGGCTGGTCGTGCTTGTCCAAGGGTCGGCGGGCACAGCCTCCCGGGGGGACGTCGGGGTAGGGCTGTTGAGGACCGGGCTTTCTTCCCTGGACGAGCGGACGGTGTTCGCGTGTCCCTCGCCGATGCCCGGGGGCTCCTCGGCATGGACGGGGCAACGGACTCTCTGCCCCCCGGGATGAGACCAGAGCCGGTGGCGGCTTCGCTAGCCGTGGGGCTCGGTCCTGGGCACGAGGTCCTCACGTTTGCCCAAGGGAACCCGCTTGTCACCGGGATGATCCTGGGGAACACCGCCGAGATGGTGATCACGATGCTTCTCCTGGCGTTTCGGGCGGGGTTTGGGGTGGCGAATACAGAGTTGTTCAACGTGATCGAGCGCACGCACGAGTTGGGGGTCATGGGGGCCTTGGGGATGACCCCGCGGCGCCTCGCCTTTCTTGTGATGACGGAGTCAGTCCTCGCCTCGGCCGTGGGGTTTGCGGTCGCCGCGGTGGGGGGCTACTTCCTCATCCGGTACCTCGCCCGCACCGGGGTTGCGCTCGGGCCGCTCGCGGGCACGGGGGGCGAACGTGGGGATTCCGGCGCGGATTCACCCCCGGGTCGATGACTGGTGCTGGGCGGCGAGCTTCGCCGTCGTGGGGATCGCGGGCGCGGTAGCCGCGTGGTCCCCAGCGCGGCGGGCGGCGAAACTGGAAGCCGTGGAGGCGATCCGTCACGTCAGGTCGCGCAAGAGTGGGCGTGGTGGTCGCGGTTGCGTGCGAACCGGCGGTCATCCTTTCCGACGAGCCCAGAACGAACCTCGACACAAGGACCAGCCTCGACCGCATCGACCTCATGCGGCGGATGAACGAGGAACATATGACGACGTTCCTCTTCGCCACCCACGACATGCGGCTTCTCGATCGGGTGGACCGGATGGTTCACCTCGAGGACGGCCGCGTCGCCCGTGACGAACGGGTAAGATCGTTCTCGTAGCGCACATAAGGGAGGGGAAAGAGACGCCAATGAGAAGATTCGGCTATATCCTGGCATGGATCGCGGTGGCTATGGGTTCTGGGGTGGCCTTGGGTCAAGAGAGCCCCCCGTTTGACCTCACCGGGACGTGGGCCGTGATGCAGGTGACCTCGGACATCGTCGCCTACCCGTTCGTCGGTCCGAAGACCCGCACCACGACCCTCATCCTTCTCGTGGAGATGGCACAAGAAGGGGGATCCGTCACCGTTCGCGAAACCCACTGTCTCGCCGACATCAACGACGGGACGAGCATGGTGACGACGGAGATCCCGGAGGCGTTCCTTAGATCGCTGGGCACAGTTGAACGCACGGCAACCCTCACCCCGGCCTCCGAGGGGTGGCGGTTTTCCCTCCCCTGGCCGACCGCGGTCTACGGGGCGCGGCTCTCCAATCCAGCGACCGATCCTCTGCCTTCAGTGCCCGACGACCCCCGGGTGTTCGATCAGGACGGCGATGGACAGCCAGGCATCACGGTGCGGGTGAGGATCCTCGGCCTCATCTCGGGCGAGGTGTACGCCGTGCAGCGGCTGTCGAAGCTTCTCGAGGGGCGGGTCATCACCCCCAACCTCGTCCGGGGACTCATCTCCTGGTCGAACGAACAGATGACGGTCGGGGCGAGCAATCCGTTCCTAAAGACGGACTCTCAGGCGGTGATCGATCCCGTCAAGGAGCGGAGCTACTTCGTGGGGATCCGCGTCCCGCCGGGGACGACGTGCGAGAACCTCACGGCGAACTGGCGGGCCCTGTTCGGCCGGTAGGTCCGATCAGCGCGCATCGCTTCGGACGTGGATCCGCCTCCCCTTCCACGTCCCTCGGCCCCCAAGGTGCCAGACGAGGGACCTCGCCGCGATCCCCGAGACGAGGAGGATCGTCATCGGGTAGAGGAAGATCTGAACGAGGGGCAACCGGAACCGCACTGCGGATAGGGCCCAGGTGAAAAGGGACAGGCCGATCGTGACCGCAGCCAGGAGGACCATATCGTGCGGAATCCCTCTCCCCGCGGCGTGGAAGGCAAGGACAAACAGCGGCTGCCACGCGAGCCACATAAGCCAAGTCCAGACAAACATGAACAGGAGCACGTTGCAGCGGAACACGGGGAACAGGTTCTTCGCGAGCCCCCGCGCGGTCTCCTTCCACCCGCGGTACATCCGCGTTGTGACGCGGCTTGATCCGTCGAGGAGGACCCATCCCAGGCCGACCTGGTGGACGGTACGGGCGAGCGCAAGGTCGTCCAGGACCTCGGAGCGGGCCGCGGCGTGACCGCCGATTGCGACGTAGGCCTCCCGGCGGAAGAGCATGAACTGCCCGACCGCGGTCGAGGTGCCCCGGGTGAGGAGGAACGGAACGAACGTGTGAATAACCCACGGCAAGATAGGGATGACGAGCCTTTCGCCCCACGTCCCTGTCGCCTGCCGAGGGAGCACGCTCAATGCGCCAACTTGCTCATCCTCCAGGGCCCGCACCGCGTCGCGCAGCGCGCAGGGGTGGTGGACCGTATCCGCGTCCGTAAAGAGGAGGACTTCTCCCTGGGCAGCTTCGGCAAGTTGGTGGCACGCCCAGTGCTTCCCGAACCACCCTGCAGGAAGGGGTTTCCCGTGGATCACGCGCAGTCGGCCTCCTGATCGCGCGACGAGTCCCTTCAGGAGATCTCCCGTCCCGTCGCTTGAGTGGTCGTCGAGGACGATCACTTCGAACTTGGGGTACTCCTGCTCAAGAAGCGACTGAACGCAGGTGACGATGTTCCGCTCCTCATCGCGGGCCGGGACGAGGATGGACACGGACGGGTGCTTGGAGAGCGGCGGGTAGCGCCCGAGCCGCTTCATGAACAGGAGGTTCGAGAGGGCGATTGCGGCGAGGACCCCCATGAACACCGCTAGGCTCCACTCATGGGAGATAAGGAAGCTCACAGGGTTCCTTGCAACGCCAACGCGGAGGGGAGCGGAGCTCACGGTGGTGCGTCCAGAGAAGGAGTACGACGTTTGCCCCCCAAGCGGCGAGGAGCCAAGGCTCCCCTCCCCGAACGAGGATGTAGAAGAACACGATGGGAAGGGAGAGGACGACGGTCCAAGCGTCCACTTTTTGAACCAGGCGTAGAAGGAAGAACGAAAGGCCGAGAACGGTTGGGACTTCCCAGTATGTGAGGGCTGACCAGACCCCAAACGTGGACGCAACCGCTTTCCCCCCGTGGAATCCCAACCAAGGCGAGAAGGCGTGGCCAAGGGTGGGTGCCACCGCCACCGGGAGAAGGACCCATCCCCACAGGTTGCCTGCGGTGCGGGCGAGGGCCACGGGAAGAGCTCCTTTCAGCACATCGAGGACGAGGGAGAGGAGGCCGACCCGCCATCCCCCAGCCTTCCAGGCATTGACCGCTCCGGGGTTCCCGTCCCCGTAGCGGCGGACGTCGGCGCGTGCCCCGATCCTTCCCACCCACAGCGAGAACGGAAGAGACCCGAGCCCGAAGCCGAGAGCCGAAAAGAAAAAGACCGTCACTTTCCGGCCCCCCGACAAGGCCGCATGCCGCTCGCCATGGCCACAGTGTATGCGACGGCAGGGTGAGGAGAAAAACCCTTGTCCGTTGCTTGAAAACGGGCTATCCTCTGTCCACAACTAGGGCGTAGCCAAGCGGTAAGGCAGCGGCCTTTGGAGCCGCCATTCGGGGGTTCGAATCCTCCCGCCCTAGCAGCCCCGCGCCTGTGTGTGGGCCACCGCCGGGGTGGAGCCGTAACACCCGGTCTTGCGTCGAGCCACGAGGGTTGAGGGGCGGTGGTGGGGACAGGAGCCCGCTCGCCGATCTTCCAGTACCTCGTCGAGCTTTGGGTGGAGCTTCTCGACGATCTCATCGAGCTTCTGTTCCCGGTTCTCCTCGGCCCCCCGTGGCTACATTCGCTGTCGCTTCAAGCTGGCAGACGAGTTTTTGGAGGACGGGGTCGAGGAGGGGCCGGTGTCCTGGTGCGGTTCGGTTCTCCTCCCACGGAGCGGGGCGCCCCTTCCGGAGCGGCCGCGTCCATTCCAGAGTGAAGGCTGGTGACGAAGGCGAGTTGTCGGGGACCTTCCGGCCGCTCCCGCGACTGGGTAAGCTTAGGGGGACCCGACAGGGAAGGGAGGGGGCTATGGACTCCATCGAAACCGGCCGGCGGCTCTTGAAAGCCGCATCCTCGGCGAGGGCCGGAAGTCAGGCTGTCCCCGAAGAAGTGCCTTCGCGTCTCCCTCCCTCACGGGATGGGGATCGGGGGAGGGGGAGGGGGAGGCGGGGGTGCCGGTAGACCCCAGATCCCAATCTGTACCCACTTCCCTGTCGCATCGCAGTGATAGGTAACCTGCATGTCATCCGTCCCCCCGACGCGGACGTACGTGCACACCTGGCACGCGGCGGGCCGAACGGCCGCTACGCCGATTTCCACCGTCCCCCGGCTCTGCCAGGCCGTCCCGTCGCTGTGGTAGAACGTGTACACGATGAGATTGCCTCTTCTGTCCGTAACCACGACCCAGGTGCACCTCGGGCCCGGGCTCTCGGGAAGGGCGGTATGCTTGGGAGCCGTGGCCGCCAGCCATGTGGCCCAACGTGGGCTCCCATGTGGGTTCGTGCTGCACTGCTGCGCCACGAAGTCCACGCTCGATTCCCAGTCCGCTCGCAGCGTCAGCTTCCATGCGCCGGGACTGCACGGCTTGGCCTCGGCCAGGACGACGGAGCCCACCTCGAAGAGGGGCCGACCCCCGTCGGCCGTCCCCACGAAGAAGCCCGCGATCCGTGCTGGCTCGTAGCCGGCAACAGCAAGCCAAACCGCCCCGATAGTGCCGATCCCGACGATCCTTGCGATGCCGGCCCGGGGCTCGAGGACGACCGTGACCTCGTGTCCCGCCAACGGAGCGCCCTGCGGCCCGCTCAGCCGACCCCGCACGCCCAGGGGAACGGGCTCCGTAAACTCGGCGAAGAACCACCCTTGAGCATCTGTAACTACACTCTTCCCCGGTCCAAGGTCAGTGAGAGGATACCCTTGGGCGAGCCCACCCACCTGCGACCATGGTGCCAATCCCAGCACCAGACATGCCGCAATCCCGCCCCACTTCGCTTTCATGGTCCTCACCTCCGCTTCCACGCTCGCCGTTACCCCCTCGGACGAGTCTGCCTGACTCGCGCCGTCCCGCACCGCTTCGTTCCTGGGGGGCTCCTCTTCCCTCCCGAACATCCCGTCCCTCAGCCCTGATGTGATCCCAGTATACGCCTCACCCCGTGAAGGGGAGGCAGGGCCCCGTTCAGGTACAGTTTACGGTAGGCTTGACAGACCACGGGGCAGACAGGCGCCGGGCCTCCGGACCGGGTAAGCTTGGGTAGACCACGACCCAAGGAGGACGCACATGGACGCGATCGAGAGAGGCCGGCGGCTTCTGAAGGCCACGTCCTGGGAGAAGGCCCGGGAGACCGAGACGGACCAGAAGAAAGGGGTCGCTCATCCGCCCCTCCAGAAACCCACGCCGGAGGACGCACCCCTCGTGGATCTGCCAGACCCCACGACCGTCCAGGTCGGCGAAACGTCCGTGTTCGAGGCGATCTCGTCCCGCCGCAGCCATCGCCGGTTCAACCTTTCCCCCCTCACCTTGAACGAGCTGACGTTCCTCCTGTGGGCCACGCAGGGGGTTCAACGGGTCGTCCGCGATGGGGTCGCCAGCCTGCGCACCGTGCCGTCGGCCGGGGCTCGGCATCCGTTCGAAACGTACCTCGTCGTGAACCGGGTGAGTGGTCTCGAACCCGGCCTGTACCGGTACCTTCCCCTCGACCACAAGCTATGCTTCCTCCGCTCCGACTCCGAGTTCCCGGCGAAGGTCACCGAGGCGTGCCTGGGGCAGGAGTTCGTGGGCCAGGCCTCGGTTGTGTTTGCTTGGACGGTGATCCCTTACCGCACGGAGTGGCGCTATAGCGTGTTCTCGCACAAGGTGATCGCCATGGACGCCGGCCACGTGTGCCAGAACCTGTATCTGGCCTGCGAGGCGATCGGCGCCGGCACGTGCGGGATCGGCGCCTACCACCAGCACAAGATGGACGCCCTGCTCGGGGTGGACGGGGAGGACGAGTTCACGATCTACCTCGCCCCGGTGGGCAAGATCCGCTAGCAGCCCTGGGCCCGGTCACAGGGCGTACAGGACGTCGCCCGCGATGTTGACGGCGTGGTCGCCGATCCGTTCCAGGTTATGGAGGATCTCCAGGTACAGGACCCCTGCTTCGGCCTTACATATCCCATCGTTCAGGCGTACGAAGTGCGCTTCCTTGAATCGCTTCTCGAGGTGGTCCACCTCCGCCTCGAGGTGGAGGGCTTCCTGAGCCTTGTCCCGGTCCTCGTCCCGCAGCGCCCCCACCGCTTCGCCGTACAGGGCGGCGGCCTTGTCGAACATCGCTCGCAGGTCAGCGAGGGCGGGCTCGGAGAGTGGGTGTCCCTTCTGGAGGATGATCCTCCCCCGCTCGGCGATGTTCACTGCCTGGTCCCCGACCCGCTCAATGTCGCCGGTGGCGTGGCGCAGGACGTGGAGCCGCCGCTCCTCCCGGGCGGAGAGGGCGTCGGCCGGGATCCGCTCAAGATAGGCCTCGATCTCTCCCTTCAGGTCGTCCACCGCCTGCTCGATCTCAACGACGTCGCTGAGCGAGACCTCATCGCGGTGGAGGAGCCCGTGGCGGCACTTCTCGACCATGTGGGAGGTCAACTCTGCCATGCCGAGGATCTCCTGACGCGCCCGGTCGAGGGCCACCGCGGGCACAGCGAGGAACTGCTCGGCGAGGTGCCTCGGCTTCCCCTCCGCCAGCGGTTCTCTCCCGCGGGTCATCCGCGACGCCAGCCAAGCCAGGCCGCCCACCAGGGGCAGGGCAAGGACCGTGGTGGTGATGTTGAAGACCGTGTGCGCGTTGGCAATTTGCCTCCCCACGGAGGGGGCAAGGGACTCCATGAGGCGGGCATACCCCGGCACGAACGGGGTGAGGAGCGCCACGCCAACGACGTTGAACAGAAGCTGCGCTCTGGCCAGCCGGCGAGCCCCGAGGGACGCCCTCAGCGACGCGATCTGGGCGGTGATGGTCGTCCCGATGTTCGCGCCGAGGATGAGGGCGATCCCCGTGGGAAGCGGGAGCACCCCCGCCGCGCCCATGGCGATCACGAGGGCGGTGATGGCTGACGAGCTTTGGACCATCGCGGTCACCCCGGCCCCGACGAGCACCCCCAGCGGCGCGTTCGTCCCTAGGGACGCAAGAAGGTCGAGCACCGCCTTGCTCTTCGCCAAGCCCCGCAGCCCGTCGGACATGATGCTCATCCCCAGGAACAGGAACCCCAATCCCAGCAAGGCACGCCCCGCGTCCCCCACCCTCCGCCCCCGCCCCAGCTCCGCCAGAAGGAACCCCACTGCGATGAGCGGAAGATAGTAGTCACCGATCTTGAACGCGATGATCTGCGCCGTGATCGTGGTTCCCACCTCCGCGCCCAGCATGACGCCGATCCCCTGCCGCAGCGTGAGCAGCCCCGCGTTGACGAGGCCGATGAGGAGGACCATCACCATACTGCTCGACTGAAGGGCGCCCGTGACGACAACGCCGACGAGCGCGCCGCGGTATGCCTTCCCTGTCACGCGCTCCAGGAGAGCCCGCATCTTTTCTCCCAGAGCCCGCTTCAGCGCGCCGCTCAGGATGAAGAGCCCGTACAGAAAAAGGGCCAGCCCTCCCGCCGCGCTGATCGCCACCGTCGCTACGTCCATCCCAGGTACCGGCTCCTCCCCGGTATTGTTACCCGATCTCCCTCACCCGGCCAAATCCGCTGCCCTCGAGGGGGGACCCGTCACGTGCGCCGGGCGATCCAGATCTGCTCTCCGCCGTAGCGGAACGGACCTCGGTCGAAGCTCCCGTACAGCGCCTCGACCTCGAACCCGCACAACTCGAGGAGGTACTGCATCTGGTAGCGGTACAGGTAGCGCAACACAAGCGGCGTGTACGTCTTCGCAACCACCTGCCCCTTCCCGTTCAACTCCTCGAACACGAAGTACTGGCGGATCATCTGTTCCTCGGGCTCGTACTGACGCGTGTCCCACACGAGGACCCGATGCCCTGTCTCAGGATGGACGAACTCGCTATCGAGCTTGAGTGCGGAGCCGAGGGATCCCCGGTGGGCCACGATCGTTTCCAGCCGCGGGTCGAAGTTGTTCAGGACCAACTTGCCACCGTCCACGAGATGGTCCCGGATGCAGCAGAGCGCCCGACGCTGGTCGTCGGGAGTGAGAAGGTGGAGGAACGCGCGGTAGGGGATCATGGCGAGCTTGAACTTCCGACCGAGGGCGAACTCCCTCATGTCGCCCTGAACGAGCTCGATCCGCCGTCGCGTCTCGGCAGGGAGCTTGGCGACCTTGTCCCGGGCGAGGGTGAGCATGGACGGGGCGCGGTCCAGCCCCACGATCTCCACCCCCGCCTCGGCGACGGCGATGAGCACCCGCCCCGTGCCGCACGCGAGCTCGATCACCGGCGATCCGGCCCGCCGCGCCTCCGCGGCGTAGAACTCCACGTCGCCGGGGACGCCGGTCGCGTAGTGGTCGTAGAAGAGAGCATCCTTACGGTCGTATTCCTTCATTGGAACCCTCCTTGCCTGTTCAGAGGCAGGAACGATACACTGAACCCATGCGTGGAGCGAAGGGCCTCGCCGGGACGCTGGCCGCGAGCTTTCTCCTCGCCTCAGCCGCGGCGGCCCCCCTCTCGGCGGTGGCCACGACGTCCATCGTCGGTGATGTGGTGAAGGCAGTGGGAGGGGAGCGGGTCGTGGTCAGCGTCCTCATCCCAGCAGGGACGGACCCCCACGCGTTTGAACCCACGCCGCGCGACCTTGTCCTGATGGCCCGGGCCGACGTCGTGTTCGCAAGCGGCGCCGGCCTCGAGGAAGGTCTCGCCCGGATCCTGAACTCCCCTGAGCTGCGGGGCAAGGTGGTGGACCTCTCGGTGGGGCTCCCGTTGCGAACCCTTGCCGCGGGCGGGGAAACCGATCCCCACGTGTGGTTCGATCCCCTGCTCGTCGCGGGGTGGACGCGCACGATCGAGATGTCCCTGGGAGCCCTTGACCCGGACGGGAGGGAGGCGTTCGCGTCCCGGGCCGCGGCGTACCGGGAGAGGCTCTTCGAGCTCGATCGGTGGATCCAGGATCAGGTGGCAGTCCTCCCTCCCGAACGGCGTGTGCTCGTGACGGACCACTGGGTCCTGGGGTACTTCGCGGCCCGGTACGGGTTCGTCGAGGCCGGGGCGATCATCTCCGCCTTCAGCACGCTCGCCGAGCCGTCAGCGCGAGAGCGGGCCGCCCTCGTGGATCGGATCCGCAACCTGCGCGTACCAGCGGTGTTCGTATCGCCGGAGTTCAACCTCACGCTCGCTTCTCAGCTCGCCCGGGACACCGGGGTTCGCGTGGTGGTCCTGTTCCACGGGTCCCTCACGAGCGCGGATGGTCCGGCCCCGGACTACCTTTCGTTCATGCAAGAGAACGTGCGGCGGATCGTGGAGGCGCTCCGCGGATGACGAAGGAACAGACGGAGACCTGTACCGACCTCCCCCACGCCGCGGGTCCAGCGGTGGAGGCGCGGGAGGTCTCGGTGGTCCTCGAAGGGGAAATTGCCATCGAGGGGATCACGTTTCGGCTCGATCCGGGCGACCTTCTGGGGGTGGTGGGGCCGAACGGGGCGGGGAAGACGACCCTCCTCCGCGTCCTGTCGGGGACGCTTCCCCCCACCATAGGTGAGGTGCGGATCTTCGGGGAGCGGCCGACGCGGCACATCTGTATTGCCTATCTTCCCCAGCGGCCGGGGGTGAACCTTCGGTTCCCCCTGTCGGTGGGCGACGTGGTGATGATGGGCCGCACCGGACGCCTGGGGCCGTTGCGCCGGCCGCGAGGAGAGGACCGGGAGCGGGTTGGGGAGGCGTTGGCCCTCGTCGGGATCACGAAGCTCGCCCGGCGGCCGATCCGAGAACTTTCGGGTGGAGAGCAGCAGCGGATGTTCATCGCCCGGGCCCTCGCCCAGGAGGCAAGCGTGCTCCTCCTCGACGAGCCCTTGGCGGGCCTCGACGCCCCGGCCCAGGAGGGGATCCTGGAGCTCCTCCACCGGCTGCGGGGGGAACGGATCACCTCTGTCGTCGCCCTCCACGAGCTCGACCTTGCCCAGGCCCACTTCCCGCTCACGCTGCTCCTCAACGTGCAGGCGGCCGGGTTCGGCCCGCCGGAAGAGGTGTTCACCCCCGAGAGGCTGCGCGCGGCGTACGGCACAGGCCTTCGCATCACCCCGACGCCGTCCGGCCCGGTCGCCCTGGGAGAGAGCTGCTGCGAAGGAGAGGACCACGAACGTCGTTGAGTTCCTCGTCGCGCCGTTTGCCTACCCATTCATGGTGCGGGCCCTGGTCGCGGCAACCGTGGTCGGGGCGACGTGCGCCGTGGTCGGGACGTACGTCGTCCTGCAGGGGATGGCGTTCTTCGGCGATGCGCTCGCCCACTCCCTCCTCCCCGGGGTGGCGGTGGGGTACCTTGTCCACCGCGGGAACCGGGGCCCGATCCTCCTATGGGCGCTGGGGACCGCGATCCTGGCTGCGTTTGGGATCGGGGCGGTGAGCCGGCGCGGCCGGTTCCGCGAAGACACGGCGATCGGGATCGTGTTCGTGGGGATGTTCGCCCTCGGGATCGCCCTCATCTCCACCGCGCGCGGGTACGCGGTGGACCTCGCTCACTTTCTGTTCGGGAACGTCCTTTCCGTGTCACCCTCCGACCTCGTGCTCATCGCCGGGATCGGGGGAGCGGTCGTACTAACGATCGTCGTCTTCTACAAAGAGTTCCTCGTCGTGTCGTTCGATCCCACGTTCGCCGCCACGCTACGGATGCGGACGGGACTGTTCCGGTACCTTCTCCTCCTTCTCATCGCGGTGGCGGTGGTGGTTTCCCTCCAGGCGGTGGGGGTGGCGCTTGTGTTGGCGATGCTCATCACCCCGCCCGCGACGGCCCAGCTTCTCACGCGGCGGCTGGCGCGGATGATGGCCCTCGCCGCCGTCCTCGGGGCGCTTTCCGGGGCGATCGGCCTCTACGTCTCGTTTCATGGTGGGATCGCGAGCGGGGCAGCGATCGTGCTCGTGGCGACTGGGCTGTTTCTCCTCGCTCTCGCCTTCGCTCCCCACCGGAGGTTGCTCGCCCGCCGATGTCGGCGAGATGCCCGGATGCGGGGAAGTGCCGCCTGATCAAGTGGAGGGTGGTCACGAGTTCCAACCGCCGATAGGGGCGGTCGAGGCGTCCCCACTCCCGCTCCACCTCACGGTCGTAGTAGCCACGGACGGCTTCGCTCATGGACTCAGTCTACCCGGGGTCAACCGCGCCTACCCAACGGCGGTGCACGAGGGACAAGAACGGGGGTTGGCGTGGGCCAACCCCCACGAACTCCGCTCTGGATGAGGCCGACTCAGTCCGTGATGTCGGGGGTTCCCGTGCACGTCGCCCAGCCCCAGTAGAGAAGTGGGTTCGAGGCGTTGCGGCAGTTCTTGGCGCTCTGCACGTTGGGGTTGTCGCAACAGAACCCGCTTGGCTCAAGGTTCGAGCCTACGGTGCTCGCCGCCAGCGAACCTGAGGGGCCCGGAGGGTGAGCCAAGTTCAGCGCGTGTCCAAGCTCATGGGCGAGGTGATAGTAGTTCACCGCCCCGGTCTGGCAAGGAGGACACGGAGGGCAGGTCGCCGGGCAGAAGCCGGTGCATGGACACGGTGCTGGCACAGAGAGTTGCTGGTCGCAGGTCACGATCTTCGCCGACGCGGTTCCTGACGAGAAACAAGCCCCCCCTCCCCATGAACAGACGAAGTCCATGCGGCTGACCACGAACACCTCCACCGCATCCGCCACGTTCACCTCTGCCCTCAGTGCCGCGGCTTCCGCCTCCGTCTCCAGGACCTTGTAGGCAGGCTTGTTCAGGTAGATCGGGTTGTTGACAGAGAACTTGATGCAGCGAACGGTTCCGCACTTGTTCCATAGCTCGTGCGCTCTGGCCATGAGGGTTGCCCACACCGTCCCGGTGCGAGCAGGGTCAGTGGCACCTGTTCCGATGAACACAGGCTGGATCCGGAGGTACTGAGCTCGGCGCAAGAGCACTACCCAGTCGATGACAACCTTGGCCGCAAGGGTCGTGCTGCGGACGTAGCCGAGGACCGTCGAGCTCAGCTCGAAGGTAAGATCGAGCTCGGCCCTGACGGATCCGCTCTCTGCCACCTTGAGGGCCTCTGGGAACCGCACCGAGACCTTCCCGGTCATCTCCTCGGTGAACGGCGCGAAGATGTCCATCTCGCCCTTCGTCTCGGACTGGCGGAACCCCTTGACGCGGTCGATGAGCTCGTAGTGAAGGATCATCCGGACTTCCGTCGAGGCCTGGCCCGAACGCGGGTCGTAGGACATCGCCTTCTGTTCTGCGTCAAAGAGCTCCAGACCTAGTAACCCTGTCTCTCCCTTCTCGGTGGAGACGCCCTTCGAGACCAAATTGAGGTCGAACAGGTAGAGCAGGAGGCCCTTCTCGCTCTGCACAACCCTGAAGCCTATGGAGCCCGAGAAACCCGTACGCTGACTGCCCTTATCCGTGGCCACCGTTCCCGCGGCCTCCGCGAGGTTCCCGATCAGGTAGTACGTGAGCGGTTGCTGAGCCAACCCAACCACGCCGGCGAGCACGCCGGCCACCACAAAGAACGCTGCTGCCTTCCTCATCGGAACCACCTCCTGATGATTGATGTACACCTCCCGACTGCTCTTGGTTTCGTTCGGGTAGGTGGCGTTGGCGGACCGGGGCCAGACTCGCTAGGCTGTCTAGGGATGAAGGCGATCGGAATCGCTGGGCCGGCTGGATCGGGGAAGTCCACGGTGGCGAGGCTCCTCTCGTGTAGACCGGGATTCGCTTACGTGGACTGCGACGAGCTCGGCTGGAGCACCTACCTCCCCGGGAGGTCGGCGTATGCTCCCCTCGTGGCCCGATTCGGCAGGGGAATACTGGATCAGGACGGAACAGTGAACCGAAGTCGCCTCTCGGCGATCGCACTCGCGAGTCCCGAAGCGAAGCGGGACCTTGAGGCAATCGTGCACCCCAAGGTCATGGCCGCGGTGCGGCGGGTCATTGCCGAGCACCAGGGCCGGGGCACGCAGGTGCTCCTCGTCGAGGGGGCACTCCTCCTCTCCTCCCCCCACGTGGATCTGGCCCTCTTCGACGCGTTCGTGTGGCTTTGTGCCCCGGAGGCAGAGCGCAGACGGCGGCTTCTGGGTTGCGGGTTGGCCCGCGAAGCGGTAGAGCGGCGCCTCTCCGCACAGCGAGACCTCGCCGCTCCCGAGACCCCCCGCGTGCATGTGGTGGACGGGCAAGGCCCGCCGTCGGAGGTGGCCAACCGTTTGCTCGCGCTTCTAGACACGCTCAGGGGATGCTGAGCCCTCGGAGAGCACAAGCTCGAGATCGGAGTGCGCTACCGGGCCCTGAGAGGTGATCTGGTACCGCTCGTGTCCCTTGCCCGCAAGGAAAACTACGTCCCCTGGCCCCGCGCTGCCCAGCGCCCAGCGGATAGCCTGCTTCCGGTCGAGCTCGATTCGGTACGCCCCCCCCATCGCCCGCACCCCCCGGGCCACGGCCTCGGCGATCGCCCGTGGATCCTCGCCTTTGGGGTTGTCGGCGGTGATCACGGCGAAATCGGCGAGGAGGCCGGCCACTCCCCCCATGAGGGGGCGCTTCCCGGGGTCGGCCTCACCGCTCGCCCCAAACACGACAAGGAGCCGCCGCGCCTGGGGACGAAGCGTGGACAGGGCTTCCGCCAGCGCTTGTGGGTTGTGGGCGTAGTCCACGACCACCATCGCCCCGCTTCCGAGTGCGAACCGAGCGAACCGGCCGAGGGGGAGCGACGCCTGCCCAAGGCGCCGCGCGATCGCCGCGGGCGGCTCCCCCAGCGCCCACGCCGTGGCCGCGGCCGCGAGCGCGTTCTGGACGTTGTGCCGGCCCGGGAACGAAAGGCGCACGTCCTCGGATCCGGCCGGAGTTTCCAGCACGAACCCCGCGCCCGCCGGGTCGAGGCGCAGTCCCCGAGCGTGGACATCGCCGCGATCAATCCCGTAGCGGACCCGCCGGCCGCGGCACGCCGCGAGGAATCGCTCCGCGTGTCGGTCCTCCGCGTTCACGATCCCAATCCCGTCTGGGGGGAGCATCCGGAACAGGCGGAGCTTCGCATCGAGATAGGACTCCATCGTGTGGTGGAAATCGAGGTGGTCCCGCCCCAATCCCGTGAACACCGCTGCCGCGAGGTGGACCCCGGCCACCCGCCGCTGGGCAAGGCCAATCGAGGACGCCTCGAACGCGAACGCCCTCTTCCCCGCAGCCAGGGCTTGGGCCGCGAGCCGCTGGAGGTCCGGGGCCTCGGGGGTGGTCACGCAGGACAGGCCCTCCTGCTCCACCCGCACCGTGGTCAAGGTCTCGCACGCTGGGAGAAGCTGTCCCAGGAGGTGGACGACCGTGGTCTTCCCGTTCGTGCCCGTAACCCCGACCGTGCAGAGCCTCCGGGTGGGGTGGCCCCAGAAGGCAGATGCGGCCTGGGCAAGGGCGGACCGGGGATCCGGAACGCGGGCGAAGGGCACCGCCGCATTCGTCAGCTCCCGTTCCCCGACCACGGCCACCGCCCCGCGCGCTACTGCGTCGGGGATGAACCGATGTCCGTCGGCCCGCTCTCCCACGAGGGCAAAGAAGAGGTCCCCCGGCGTCACCCGGCGGGAGTCCCACGCCAGTCCAGAGACCTCAACCTCCCCGATCGGTGTACAAGCAAGCGCCGGAAGGAGCGCGGAGACCTTTGGCATGAGGCGATGCTACGTAGGAAGGCCCCGACCGGACGGGACACTCGCGGCCAGCCGAGGTCTTCCTTGACCTACCACCGGCGATCTACGGCCTCAGGATCTGTCCCACGTGATATGCGACCACCGCCCCGCGGGCCACCGGGGCTGACCAGTGTCCCCCCACAGACAAGAGGTCCCCGCCAAGCCCGAACGCCACGCCGCGGCACCATCCCGTGGGCACTTCGCTCTTTAGGACCTCTTGTTCAAGATCCCCTGAACGCTGGCGAGGTCCCAGCTCCGCAACGCAGCGGCCAGGAACCGGCGTGAGGGGTCGAAGGAAGCATACCTAGAGGGATTTCCAGCCGCAGCTTCTCCCGTCCGGTCTCAAGGTCGATCACGGCCCATCCGTAGGGCACCCATGCCGCAAGCGACCCGTCACGGCAGAACCCGGCCCACCATCCATACCCCGAAAGGGTTCGGTACACTTCACCCGCGTGCACCGCCCACACCGTGACCTCAAACTCTTGGCGGACCCCTACAGTGGCGGCGATCCAAGCGCCGTCGGGGCTGAAGTCCACGCTCGTCACGGTGCGCCCCGGACAGGCCACGGTCAACGCTTCCTCCCCCGTGTGAACATTCCAGATCCGCACCGTTCCTGTGGTGTCCCCCGCGGCGAGGAGCTGCCCGTCGAGGCTGAATGCAACCGCCACCACCTCACCCTGGGTTTTTCCCAGGACCGCTCCGTCTCCTGTGTGGAGGTTCCACACGTGAACTTCGGGCGGAGGGCGCTAGCCAGGCCCACCGCGAGGAGTTCCCCAGCGGGGTCGAACGCCAGCGAGCCCACTAAGCCGGGGTGGGTGAGCGTGAGGCATGGCTGGATGTCGGGATGCTGCCACACCACTACTGTGGCCCCGTCCGCCGCGGCGACCCAAGGTCCGTCAGGGGAGGCGGCAAGCGGGCCCCCGGGGGTGAGTCCGGGAAGCAAAGCGACGGGCTGACCACCCCAAGCGAGGGCCTGGGCAACGGGATGTAGGCGGCGGAGGAACGGACGGACCCCCATCCCAACGAGAAGGATGGCGCCCCCGACAGCGACCACGTTGAGGGCAAGCGCAGCCACCTGTGGACTGAACAAGGTCAGGGTGTTCATGCCCCCTCCGTAGGCCCGGCAGGCTCCGTTCCCCCCTGGTCGGAGCGACGGTTCCGGGGCGAGGGTCCCAGTTCGTGCTCTTCGGAGAGGTGCGCCACAAGGAGTTCGGGAGAGTCCTCGGAAAACCGGGTCAGGAGGTGGTGAAGGGCTTGTCGCCGCGCCTCGCGACAGCTCACTGTGGTGCGGTAGACGTGGGCTCGGCCCTCCTGGGTGTGGCCGACGTAGCCTTTCCGTTCCAGGATCCTAAGCAGGGTGAGGACGGTGTTGTAGGCTTTGGGACGCGGGGAAGGGAGGGCGGCGACCACCTGTCGGACGGTAGACGGGCCGCGGGCCCAGAGGGCCTCCATGATCCCGAGCCCGGCCTCGGTCAAGGTGGGCGACGTTCTGCGCGCCATCGTTCCTCCTAAGGACTTAGGTGTTGGGAGGACTATAGCCCGCCGCCCGGCCGTCAACTCATAGCTTAGGAGCGATCATTCAGCGGGCCAGATCTACGTCTTCTCGGGAGTGAGCACCCTAGGTGTACCGGTCCGCAACCGCGGAGGCAGCGTAGGCCTCCGGCTTCGTCCGCACCCGGTAGCCAACGCCAAGGATCATCCCCACCACTTCCTCCACGAGGTCCCGCGTCCGCCCGTTGCGGCCGATGTCCACGTGGATTTCAAGTTGAAACCCGCCGGCCCCCCGCTCCTTGAGGGCCCCGATCAGCTCCTCGGCTGTCTCGTAGGAGAGCCACGCCTCGCGGTAGATCCTCTCCCGGAGGCTCAGCGGCCGGTCGTCCTTCTCGCGGCGCCAGAAGTAGCGCCCGCCCTTCCCCACCCGGTGCACGACGATCGCTGCCACGTACTCCACCTCGTCTGCGTACGTCTGGGAATCGGTGCCGACGACGATCTCGTACTCGTCTTCGGGGGCGGCGGACATCATCGCCAAAACCTCATCCACGACTTCCTTGAACGAGAGCTTGCCGAGGGTTGGACTGTGGTAACACGAACCGTCAGCCATGACAGGACCGATGTTAGGTCCCGCTGGCCCCGGAATCAAGGAGCGGAAGGGTGAACGTGAACACGGCCCCTCCCCGGTTCTCGACCCAGATCCGGCCCCCGTGGGCCACGACGAGCTCGCGGGCGATGGCAAGCCCGAGCCCTGTCCCCTCTCCGCTTCGCGACTCGTCGCCCCGGTACAGGCGCTCGAACACGTGGGGCAGATCTTGGGGGGCCACGCCCGAGCCCTGGTCCTGTACCGTGACGAGGAGTTCTCCTTCCCCCTTCGTTGCCCGCACGGTGACCGTTCCTCCGGAAGGCGAGAACCGCAGCGCGTTATCAAGGAGGTTCCCCAGCACTTGCCGGATGCGGCGTGGATCGATGTTGGCAACGAGTCCTGGCTCCGCCTGGACCTCGACTTTGACCCCGTCCTCGACGGCCGTGGGTTGCACCCCGTCCACCACCGCCCGCACGAGCTCCGCGATGTCGGTCGGCTCCTGCACGAGCGGAAGGTGACCCGCCTCGGCCACGGTCAGGGTGCGGAGGTCTTCCACGAGGTCCGCAAGGTGCAGGGTCTGGTCGTACACCCGGGCCACCCCGTCCTGGGTAAGGGGAAACGCTCCGTCCAGCATCCCCTCGAGGCTTACCCGTATGACAGCCAAGGGGGTCCGCAGCTCGTGGGCGACGTCAGCAACGAGTTTCTGCCGGGCCTTCTCCGAACTCTCGAGGGCCGCCGCCATGTCGTTGAACGCCCGGCCGAGGAGACCCACCTCGTCGCGGGTGCGGATGACCACGCGGTGGGCGAGATCTCCTTCGGCAAGCCGCGTGGTGGCGAGGATCAAGCGCCGCAGGGGGCGCGAAAGCTGGGCCACGAGGATCACCGCTAGCAACGCTGCCGCGAGAAGCGCCACCACGCCGGCCACGAGGGCCGCCCGCTGGAT
>JBBIQN010000014.1:0-44278 GCA_037442305.1 Candidatus Bipolaricaulota bacterium | reverse complement strand
TGGTGGAGGCGAGCGGGATCGAACCGCCGACCCCCGGCTTGCAAAGCCGGTGCTCTCCCAAACTGAGCTACGCCCCCGGACAAGCCGCTAGTCGGTGACCGGTGCCCCGGTTGTGAGGTTCGGGGAAGGCCCCAAACGACTGGTGGGTTATACCGAGGCGACGGAGGAGCGTCAAGCCCTGACGGCAAGCATCCTGTGCCCAGACGAAGGATAATGGGCGCTCATGGCACGGCTCACAATCGAGGAGCTCCCGCTCGGGGATCGCCGGCTCCGGGAGTTCGTCGCGGTCCCGTGGCACGTCCACCGCGGGGACCCGCACTGGACGCCCCCCCTGCGGGGCGACCTCCTCGGAAGCCGCCTCCTCGGCCTGACCGGCCTCCTCACCCCTGCTCACCCCTACCACGACACAGCCGAAGTCACGCACTTCCTCGCCCGGTCGGGCCCCCGCCTCGCCGGCCGCGTTTCGGCGGCGGTGAACCACCGCTACAACGAACACCACACGACGAACCTCGGGTTCTTCGGTTTCTACGAGTCGGTCCCGGACTACGCAGTCACGGAGGCCCTCCTCGACAGCGCCCGGGCGTGGCTTGCCAGGCGCGGCGTGGACGCGATGCGCGGGCCGGGCGGGTACTCGAACGCTACCCACGAATCCCATCAGGCGGTCCTCGTCCACGGGTTCGACACCCCGCCCACGGTGGAGCTGACCCACAACCCGCCCTACTACGGGGAGTACCTCGAACGGTATGGCCTGCGCAAGGTCAAGGACTACCACGCCTACTGGATCCCTGCCACCGAGTCGGCGGAGCCGCGTCTGGAGCGCCTTGTGGAAGCGGTGCGGCGTCGCCGGGGGATCGAAACCCGGTCCTTATACATGCACCATCTGGAGGACGAGGTCCGACACCTGGTTCGCGTCTATAACGAGGCGTGGGCGGCCAACTGGGGGTTCCTCCCGATCACGCAGGAAGAGGCGGAAGCCTTGGCACGAAGCCTGAAGACGATCGCCGATCCGGAGCTGATCCGGTTCGCGTACGTGAACGGGGAGCTCGCGGCGATGATCGGGGCGATCCCGGACCCCAACGTGGCGCTCAAGCCAACGTGGAACCCGGCGCTCGACCTCGACCTCGTGCGGGCGCTGCGCCTTCTCTCCTGGCGGCGACGGATCAGAACCGCCCGCATCATGTTCTTCGGGATCCGCCCGCCGTACCGGAAGCTCGGGGTGGATGCGGTCTTGTTCCACGAGGTGCTGACGATCGCGTGGAGGAAAGGGTACCGCGCGGGCGAGGCTTCGATGCTGCTCGAAGAAAACGACCTCATCCTCCGCGCGGCGGCGATGATGGGCGGGGTGCTCTACAAGACGTGGCGCATCTACGAAATGCCCATCCTGTTGTAATCCGTGGTCGCAATCCGTGGACCGCTGTCCGTGTTCTGGGGGGGCGCGTCCATCTGCACCCGATCGGAAGAGTGGTGCGCCGGTTGCGGCTCGCGGTTCCCGAGGAACGGATTGCGGAACACGGATCACGGAGAACGGGTAGCGCTATAATCCTCGCGTGCCCGTACAAAACCGGATCCGCAAGGTCAGGAAGCGCGACCGGTCGCTGGTCACGTTCGATCAAGGGAGGATCGTCCACGCCGTCCTCCGCGCGGTGGGCTCGGTGGGCGGGTTTTCCCTCGACCACGTGCCAGGAGTGAACGACCGCCTGTTCTCGTGCGGGGACGACGAGCACATCGCGGAGTTCCTGTCCGAAGTCGTCGTCGCCACGCTCAACCACGACCCCCGACACTGGATCGCCAACTTCCCGCCCTCGATCGAGGAGATCCAGGACACGGTGATCCACGTCCTGCGGAGCTTCGGGTTCGTCACTGTGGCCGACGCCTACGAGTGCTGGCGGTGGGGGAAGCACTGGGTGCGGGCCGGGGCGATCACGATGGACGAGTTCGTGGGGAACGGCTACCCGACCCCCCTCCATGAGGCAACCCTCGCCTGGAACCGTGACCACGGTTGCGACACGGTGGACGGACTGAACGCGATCGTGCGCGCGGGCCGGCTCCCCGACCTCGTGGCAGCAGCCACGGAGCGCTACGAGCGCTCGGTGGACGAGGCCGCGGCGAAGGTCCTCGCCCGCACAGGGAAGGGCGACCTGCGGGTGATCTGGGTCTCTGGTCCCTCCTCGTCAGGGAAAACGACGACCACGGTCAAGCTCCGGGAGCGGCTGGAGCGCGAAGGACTGCAGTTCCTCATGCTGAGCTTGGACGACTACTTCTGGCCCCTGGTCGAGCACCCCACGGACTGGCTGAACGACCGGAACTTCGAGACGCCCGAGGCCCTGGACATCCAAGCCATCAACCGCCACCTGCGCGCCCTCCTGGATGGCCAGACGATTCAGAAACCGACTTACAGCTTCAAGGAAGGCCGCCACGTCGGGACGAAGCCGGTGCGCTTGGGGAAAGGGCAGCTCCTGCTCCTCGACTGCTTGCACGGGCTCTATCCACCGATCACGACGGGCATCGCCCGCGAGGCAATGTTCTGGCTCTACATCGAGGCGGCGAACATGCTCCACGAGGGGGACGGAACGAGCGAGAGGATGACGCAGTTCACGGACGTGCGGCTCCTCCGGCGGATGCTGCGCGACGTGAAGCACAGGAACCACCCGCCGCTCCAGACCCTCCTCCACTGGCACTACGTTCGAAGTGGGGAACTGTTCTCGATCATCCCCCTGATGGGCCTCGCCGATCATGTCGTGAACGGGGGAATGCCGTTCGACCTCCCGATGCTGAAGCCGTTCTGCGTCCCGAACGGGATCTGGCCGAAGCCGGAGGAGGTCGCGCCCTACGACTCGTTCCTCGATGCGCGGATCCGCTACCGAAGGATCACGGACTTGCTCGGTCAGGTGGCCGAGCTGACCCTGTGGGAGGCGGAGGACCACGCCCTCATCCCCGGGGACCACCTCGTGCGGGAGTTCATCGGGGGAAGCACGCTCCGGATCCCGCACAACGAATGAGAGGGGAAGCGACCTCCCCCGCCCTTGGGCGGGGGAGGCGCGGAGGGTGAGTGCGGAAGCGGGCTCTCTATCTCCGTCTGCCGCAGCCCCCAGAGCCACACTCCTCCACGGTCACGGTGCGGGTCGCCATCGCCTTGGCCCCGGCGCCGTCGGTGACCGTCAGCATCACCACGAACGTGCCCGGATGGGAGAACGCATGGTTCACGATCGCGCCTTCTCCGGTCGCCCCATCCCCGAAGTCCCACGAGAAGCGCGCGATGTCGCCATCGGGGTCAGAAGAACCCGACGCGTCGAACGTGACCGACTCCCCCTCGAACGGATCGGAGGGAAGGAACGTGAACGCCGCCGTGGGGGAGTTGTTGAGGGCGCGCAGGAACGTCGTCGCCCGCCCGGTGCCGGAGGCACCCACCACGACTAAGGTCACGAGGTACTCCCCCGCCCGTTGGTAGGTGTGCTCGATCTCCTGACCGGAGACAACTGGGCTCCCGTCCCCGAGGTCCCACAGGTACTCGTTGATGACCCCTTGGGGATCGGTGGACCGGCTCCCATCAAGGCGGACGGAGAGGGGGGCTTTCCCCTCCGCCGGCGCGGCAACAATGAGCGCGCTGATCCTGGGGATCGGCTCCACGTTGGGTGTGCACCCCGAGAGAACCAGGAGAAGCACCATTACCGCTATAGCGAACGTCCCACGGCTCTTCATCTCCCATCACCCCCCACAGCCGGGCCCGCCCAGAACCTCAATCACCTGGGTCACCGTAGCCTGGGCCCCGGCCTCATCGATCACGGTCAACGTCACGGGGTACGCCCCGCCGTACCAGTACATGTAGCCCACTTTCTCCCCCGTGGCCCAGTCGCCGTTCCCGAACGCCCACCGGTACTCCACGATCTTCCCGTTGGGGGAGGTCGAGGCCGAGGCGTCGAACCAGATCGTCTCCCCGGTCCCCGGCCGCCACGGGGCAAAGACGAAGCTGGGCGCGGGGGGCGGGAACTGCACCTCGACCTGGGCGTCTCGGCGGCTGGAAAGGCCCTGTTCGTCGTACACCTCAAGCGTCACCCGGTAGACGCCGCCGCGCCGATAGGTATGGGAAACAATGGGGCCCAACGCGCGGGTACCGTCCCCAAAGTCCCAAATGTACTCCACGAGCTTTCCCTTCTCGGAGAAGGAAAGGGAGCCATCGCACACCACGTTGAGCGGGGCAACCCCTGAGCTCGGGCGGATCGCAAACAGGGCTTCGGGGGGGACCGCCTGGAACTTCGGGGTGCACCCCCCCAAGAGGAGCGTGGCAAGCGCGCACCCGAGAAGCAAACCTCTCTTCTTCATCGCACACCTCACAGGTCGAACTCCATCCGCACCGCGAGCCCCAGCCACAGGCCGGTGAAGGACACAGGATCTCCGAGCCCATCGGCGTTAAGGTCAAGCACGACCGTCCCCACGCGGGGAACGGCTGGCGGAGCGAGCCGGTAGCCGATCTCGAACCCCGCGCTCGCTCCCCGTCCCAACGGGAACGTCACCTGGACCGACGCTGTCCCCACCGGGCCAGAGGCGGTGTAGGTCTTGTCCTCGGCCTTGGGGAGGAACGGGAGCGACCAGTCCGTGGGCAAGGTGGCGGGAAACACGCACCGATGGCCAAGGCGCGACGATCCCCAGCCGGCGGAGATGCTCACCGAAAGGATGTCCGGGACAAGAACGAGGGCCACCTCGGCCATGAACGCCACGAGCCCCGCGTCGAGGGCGACGCTGACCTCGTGGGAGGTCCCTCCTGAGGCCCACGCGCCCTGAGTGCGGGTGGTTACGTTTCCCATCGCCATCTGGAGCCCTACCCGCAGCGTGCCCCCGAAGGTCTCGGTCAGCCGAAGGCCGACCCCCTGGGTAAGCTCGCGGAGGAGCGGAACAGGGTCACTCGCCACCCGTTCGTTGACGAAGCGGACCGTCTCGTTGACGAGGCGAACGAACTGGTTCAAGCTCGGCATCGAGACGAGGAACCACTGCGCGGAAGAGCCTACGGAGAGGGAGGCCGCTCCTCCGGAGGTGGCCACGGCCAGCATCGCGAGCCCTGCCAGGACCGGTCGCAACTTGGACGTCACGTGATGGAGGCTACGCTCGCGGGGGCGACCGTCCGAGGACAGGGCCACCCCGCCTACGGCGGGTTCGTCACGCCCCCGCAGTACCGAGTTCCTGCGCCACGAGGTCAACCGTCCGCTCGACGTCGCCGCGGGAGATCCCAAGGTGGGTCACCATCCGCACCTTGCGTGAGGAGGTGCCCGCCCCGGCCGGGGAGGCGAGGACGCCCCGCTGGCGCAGGCGGGCGCAGAGGACGTCGGCGCCAGACCCTCGCTCGATCTCGAAGATCACGATGTTTGTGTCCGGGGGGCACAGGGAAAGGCCGGGGATCGAGGCAAGCCCCTCGGCGAGAAGGCAGGCATGGGCGTGGTCCAGGGCAAGGCGGTCCACGTGGTGATCGAGGGCGTACAGGCCAGCCGCGGCGAGGATCCCCGCCTGGCGCATTCCCCCTCCGAGCGCCTTCCTCACCCGCCGCGCCTGAGCGATGAACTCCCGCGATCCCCCGAGGACCGATCCCACGGGGCAGCCGAGCCCCTTGGAGAGGCAAAACATGGCGGAGTCAAACCCCGAAACGAGCTCTTGGACTGAGATCCCCAGGCCCACCGCGGCGTTGAGGATGCGGGCCCCGTCGAGATGGACCGGGATCCCCCGGCGGTGGGCGACCTCAAGGACCTCCTGCGCCGTGGCAAGAGGCCAGATTCGGCCCCCGGCCGCGTTGTGGGTGTTCTCCACGCACACCAGCCCGGTCGGAGAGAGGTAGTAAAGATCGGGCCGGATCGCCTCGGCGGCCTCCTGTGCGGTGAACACCCCCCGCTCACCGAGAAGGGCCCGCGGCTGGACCCCGGAGAAGCGGGCCATCGTCCCAAGCTCCACGTTGTAGATGTGCGATCCCGCCTCCACGATCACCTCTTGGCCCGGGCGGGTGTGGCACGCGATCGCGATCTGGTTCCCCATCGTGCCCGAGGGAACGAACAGCGCCGCTTCCATCCCCAAAAGCTCGGCCGCCCGTTCCTCGAGCTTCCGTACCGTGGGGTCCTCACCGTAGACGTCGTCCCCCACTTCGGCCGAAGCCATCGCCTGCCGCATCGCTGCCGTGGGCAGGGTCACCGTATCCGAGCGCAGATCGATCATGTCCAGCCCTCCTCTCCGATCAGGGGCACGAACGCACAGGGACAGAGGCGTCGCTCGACAATCCCCCCCCCGTCGCGGACGAGGAGCAAGAGCTCCTGGGAGGACCTTCCCCCGACCGGGATCACCAGCCGCCCGCGGGGAGTAAGCTGGCGGACGAGTCCCTGGGGGACCGATGGTGCCCCTGCAGTGACGACGATCGCGTCGAACGGCGCCTCCTCGGGCCAGCCCCTCGTTCCGTCCCCAACGCGATAGCGCACGTTCCGGTACCCGAGTGAGAACAGCCGCTCCTTGGCCTCCGCCGCAAGGGGGGGAAGCCGCTCCACCGTGTACACCGCGGCCGCAAGCTCGGCGAGGGTCGCGGTCTGGTACCCTGATCCCGTTCCCACCTCGAGCACGCGGTCCGTGGGCAGAAGGGCGAGGGCCTCCGTGGACAGGGCCACGATGTACGGCTGGGAGACCGTCTGCTCGAGGCCAATGGGGAGCGGGCGGTCCTCGTAGGCGTAGGGCACAAGGTGGGGGGGCACGAACGCGTGCCGCGGCACGCGCGCCAGAGCACTCAGCACCCGTTGGTCGCGGATCCCCTGGGCCCGTAGCTCGCCCAGGAGGACATCCCGCGCCTGGGAGAGGTCAAACTCAGAGAGCTTCGTGGTCATCCTCCATCTCGAACGCCTCTAGAGCCTCCCGCGCCTGGGAGACGTCCTCGGCCGGGACGAGGACCTGGACCTCCGCCAGGCCGTTCACGGTGACCGGGTACACGGAGGGCGGCACGTGGCGGCGAAACTGGACAGGGATTCCCTCCCCGGCGAGGAACCCGGCCAGGAGCTGGGCCTGGGGTTCCCCGATCACCGTGGTCAGTACTTCCCACTCGCTCATCCTGCCTCCTGCAGATCGAGCTCGTTGTGAACGAGGGTGACGCACTGGTGCCCCTGCAATACCGTGGGCCCCACCGAGACGCGGGGAAAACCTGTCAGGAGGGCTTCCTCCGCCGGAGTGAAGTCCCGGTGGTCGGAGAGGACGAACGCCGGCCGATCCGACAGTCGGGACCTGCGGAGGGGGCCCCCCCCCTCGTCGAGGACCACCGGTACCTCCCCCCCGGCTTGAAGTTCCCCAAGAAGTCCCCCCAGCCCGAGCCGGCGAACGGTGATCCCGGGGGTGGAGGGCCGCTCCTCCCCAACGGGAAGGCCACGCCCGGCGCGCAGCGCCTCCCGGAGGAGGGCCCCGGTGGACCTCTCGTCAGGGTTGAGATGGCGAAGACGGCCTCCCCACAGGCTGATCGTAAGTTCGTCCTGAACCACAATGTGGAGGACCACCTCCTTCCGAATCCCATGGGAGACAAGAAACGCCTCCGTTGCTACCCGGCACAGGACGTCCAGGCGCCCTGCCCCACCGGGAAGGTCGGAGAGGGAGAACTCCCCGTCCAGGGGAACCGTGTGGCTCACCACCACGAACGTCCGCACGCCCCGATCGTAACGGGTGGGCAACGGAACCCCAAGGGGACTTGGACCGCCCGGCCATGGAGACGTACCATACCTGCCTCATGTACCTGATCGTCGTGGGTGCGGGTGGCATCGGCTCGGCGATCATCGATCTCGCGGTGCGCGATCGCCACAACGTAGCGGTCATCGAGCGGGACGCCAAGAAGGCGGAGGCGATCATCCGCCGGTATGACGTCCTCGTGTTCAACGCCGACGCGGCGTCGGCGGACATCCTCCGCGAGGCCGGCGCGGAACGGGCGGATGCCCTCATCGCCACGACCCACGACGACGCCACGAACCTCATGGTCATCGCCGCCGCCGGCGACCTGGGGGTGCCCACGATCGTGTCCGTCGTCAACAACCCTGAGCACACCGACCTCTTCCGGCGTCTGGGGGCCCACGTGATGGAGAACCCGGACGTGATCGTGGCGGGTTACCTGTACCACTCTGCCTGGCATCCGCATGTGCGCGATCTTGTGTCCTTGCCAGGAGGGGCGCAGGTGTTCCGGGTCACGATCACCGCCGCTTCGCCGCTTGTGGATCTCACCCTCCGTGAGGCGGGAAAGGAGAACCTTATTCCCGATGGGCTTCTCATCGCCGCCGTCGAGCGGGAGGGGGACCTCGTCATCCCGTCGGGGAGCACCGTGATCCGGGCCGGGGACAACGTGACCGTGTTCACGAAAGGGCACATCCCCCAGTCCGCGATCGAGCAGCTCACCGGCTAGGCCTATGGGCACAAGAGACCTGCGGATCGTCCTCCGGGACGTGGGGCTCCTTGCCCCGGTGGTGGGGGTGATGGCGGTGTGCTCCTTGCCCGTAGCGGCCCTGTTCGGAGAACGGAACGCCTTGTGGCCCCTGGGGTGGACGGCGCTTGCTTCGCTGGGTGCGTGGGCCCTCCTCTACCTGCCGTTCCGCAAGGCCGGGGAGGCGCGCCTCAAGCACGGCCTCATCGTCGCCGCGGTGGGTTGGCTCGTCGTGGCCGCGCTGGGTGCCCTTCCGCTCCTTCTCCTCTCCCTCCCGTCCGGCCTCCCTTACGCCGATCCCGCCAACGCGTTCTTCGAGAGCATATCCGGGTTCACTGGAACTGGACTCACGATGTCGCTGCGCCCCGACCTTCTGCCGCGGACCCTCCAGTGGTGGCGGTCGTTCATGGAGTGGGTGGGGGGAATGGGGGTCATCGTGCTCATGATCACCCTCATCGCTGGCCCGGGACTAACCGCGGCCAACCTCTACTTCGCCGAGGCCCGCGGGGAGAAGATCCACCCCTCGGTCCTCTCTACCGTGCGCACGATGTGGTGGATCTTCCTTCTCTACACGTTCCTCTCCTTTGTCGGGTTGTGGGGAGCGGGGATGCCCCCTTGGGATGCCCTCAACCATGCCATGACCGGCGTGGCTACAGGTGGGTTCTCGATCTGGCCCCAATCGGTTGGGCGCTACAACTCGCTCGCGATCGAGCTTGTCACGGTGGTGGTCATGCTCGCAGGAGCGGTGAGCTTCGTCGTTCACTACCACGTGCTCCAGCACGGCCCGCGGCCTCTGATCTCCGACCCTCAGACCCGAACGCTCCTCCTTCTCTTTCTGGGAGGAGCGGTCCTCCTCTCTCTGTGGCAGTTGGGCCGCGTTCCCCTCAGCGCGGCCTTCCGCGAGGGAACGTTCCAGTTCGCCTCCGCCCTTACCTGCACCGGATTCCAGACCGCTCCCTTGGAGGGGTGGTCCGATGGGGCGAAGCTCATTCTGGTCGTGGGGATGGTGATCGGAGGGGCCGCCGGATCCACGGCCGGCGGCATCAAAATCATGCGGTTCCTGGTCCTTGCGCGGGGGGTGAGCTGGCAACTCAAGAGGCTCGCGCGTTCTCCCGACGCGGTGACCCCGTTGCGACTGGGGGGACAAGCGCTCCCGGAAGGGGTGGCGCTCCGCCGGATCGGGGAGGCGGCGACGTTGGCGGCCTTGTGGCTGTTCGTCCTCGTCCTGGGGACGCTCCTCCTCTCCCGGTTCGTCTCCCCAAGCTTCCATCTCACGGACCTCCTGTTCGAGGTCGCCTCGGCCCAGGGGAACGTCGGCCTGTCGGTGGGCATCACCTCCCCTTCCCTCCCCACGGTAGCCAAGCTCATTTTGAGCTTCCACATGTGGGTCGGGCGCCTGGAGATCATCCCCGTGCTCGTGCTCCTGCGGGCGCTTCTCTTGCGCCGGGACTGATGCCCAAGCTGTTCGGAACGGACGGGGTGCGGGGCGTGGCCGGGGTGGACCTCACCCCAGGCCTCGCCCGGCGGCTGGGACGCGCCGCGGGGGTAGCTCTGTCTGCCCGGACCGCGCTTCTCGCCCGGGACACGAGGGCCTCGGGCCCTGAGCTTGAGGCGGCGTGCGCTTCCGGGCTTGCGGAAGCGGGGGTGGAGGTCCGGCTCGCGGGGGTTCTCCCTTCCCCAGCCGTTTCTCACCTCGTGCGCCACCGGTACGACCTCGGGGTGGTCATCTCCGCCTCCCACAACCCTCCCCCGGACAACGGGATCAAGTTCTACGACGCCCAAGGGCTAAAGCTCTCTCCCGAGGAAGAAGAGCGGGTGGAGGCTCTCCTCGATGCTCCCCCGCCCCACAGAGGCCGGGGCAAGGTCGTCCCGGGAGCGGAGTCCCATGCCCTCTACCGATCGTTCCTGCGCGCCGCGGTCCCGGGGCTTGCGCTAGGGGGGGCAAGGATCGCCCTTGACTGCGCGTACGGGGCCACGGCCTCCATCGCCCCGGAGATCTTCCGCGAGCTTGGGGCAAGCCTCGTCCTCCTCGGGGCAGAGCCGGACGGAGAACGGATCAACTCGACCGGCGCCGCTGCCCTCGGCGCCCTTCAGGAGGGGGTGCCCGCGGCTGGGGCCGACCTCGGGATCGCGTTCGATGGGGATGGGGACCGGGCGATGTTCGTGGACCACCAGGGCCAGGTTCTGGAAGGGGATCGGCTGATCGCCGCCCTCGCCCCCCTTCTGTGGAGGCGGGGAGAACTTGCGTCGAAGGCGGTCGTGTTCACCGTGCTTTCCAACATGGGTGCCGAACGGTACCTTCTCGACCAGGGGTTTCGGGTGGTCCGGGTCCCGGTGGGGGACCGGAACGTCTCCTGGCAGATGCGCGCGGAAGGGATCGAGCTGGGGGGGGAACCGTCAGGCCATGTCGTGTTTGCTCGCCACGCCCCAACCGGGGACGGGATCCTCACCGCGCTCCTCGTCCTCCGGGCCCTGCAACGGGCAACAACGCCTCTTCAAGCCCTCGTCGCTCCGGTTCCGGTCTACCCCCAGGCGCGGGAGGACGTTCCGGTCACGGATCGGAATGAAGCTATGGTTTGCCCCGCAGTGCAGGAGGCGATTGCCGAGGCTGAGCGGATGCTGGGGGACCGCGGGCGGCTCGTCGTCCGACCCTCTGGGACCCAGCTCCTCATCCGCGTGTTCGCCGAAGGAACCGACGAGCGGGCCCTCCACAACGCGGTGGGAACAGTCGTTTCCTCTCTTGAGCGGTTCCGAACCCACTCGTGAAGGGCTAGAACTCCCGCCGGAGCTTGGGCTCCCGCACCGCCCGTGCTTCGTCGAGCCGGCGCACGGGGGTTGCGTGGGGAGCTTGATGCAGGAGTTCCGGCTTCTCCTTGGCCTCCTGGGCAATGGCAAGCATCGCGTCGGCAAACGCATCGAGGGTTTCCCGGGGCTCGGTCTCGGTGGGCTCGATCATGAGCGCCTCCTTCACGATGAGAGGGAAGTACACCGTGGGGGGATGAAACCCGTAATCCATAAGCCGCTTGGCGACGTCGAGCGTCCGCACCCCTTCTCCCAGGCCCTCCCCGGAGAGGACGAACTCGTGCTTGGCGAGCCGATCGTAGGGAAGCACGTACGCCCCCTTGAGCTTGGCCCGGAGGTAGTTCGCAGCGAGCACCGCGCCCGCCGAGACCTCGCGCATCCCCTCGTCCCCCAAGGTGAGGATGTAGACGAGGGACTTGACCATGACCAGGGTGTTCCCCAAGTAGGGATGGACCCGCCCGATTGAGTTCGGCCTGTCCCAAGCGAGCCTGAACTCCACCCCGTCGCGGACGACGTCTGGGACAGGGAGATAGGGAAGGAGGGCCTCGGACACGGTCACCGGCCCTGCGCCTGGTCCCCCTCCACCGTGGGGGGTGGAGAACGTCTTGTGGAGGTTGATGTGGAACACGTCCGCTCCCATGTCCCCTGGACGGGCCCGTCCGAGGTAGGCGTTGAGGTTCGCTCCGTCAAAGTAGCAGAGGCCCCCCGCTTCGTGGACGAGCCTTGTGATCTCGAGAATGTCCTCCTCGAAGATCCCCAGGGTGTTGGGAACGGTGAGCATGATCCCCGCGACATCCGGGCCCAGGGCTAGGTTCAGGGCACCGAGGTCCACCATGCCCCGGCGATCGGAGGGGAGGGAGACCACGGTGAACCCCACCATCGCCGCCGAGGCCGGGTTCGTCCCGTGGGCGGAATCGGGGAGGAGGATTTTCGTCCGCTTCCGCTCCTCTCCCTGGTCCTCAAACCACTTCTTCAACAGGAGCATTCCGGTGAGCTCGCCGTGCGCGCCGGCCGCGGGCTGGAGGGTGACCCCCGGCATCCCCGTGATCGCCTTGAGGCGCTCCCCAAACTCCCACAGGAGCGCCAAGGCCCCCTGGCAGTCCTCGGGAGGAAGGAGGGGATGGAGGTCCGCAAGCGCTGGATTCCGAGCGAGGTCCTCGTGGAGCTTGGGGTTGTGCTTCATCGTGCATGAACCCAGGGGATAGAACCCCGTGTCCACTCCATAGTTCATCCGCGAGAGGGCGGTGTAGTGGCGCACGAGCTCCGGCTGGGAGACCTCGGGGAGGCGGGGGGGCCGCTTGCGCCGCATACCCGCAGGGATGAGCCCCAGGAGGCGCTCTTCAGGTTGCCCCAGAGAGGGCAACGCCAGTGCCCGCCGTCCCGGGGCACCACGGTCGTAGATCGTGCTCATCTTCCCCCCAGTGCCGCCACGAATCGATCGAGTTCTTCTTCGGTCCGCTTCTCGGTCGCGGCAACGAGGACCCCATCCCGGACCCCAAGCGGGTGAAGAAAGGCCGGCGGCACGACGGCGATCCCTGCCCGCCGCAGGCGGTCCACGGCCCGTGCCGGATCCGCGCACCGCACGACGAACTCGTGGAAAAACGGTCCTCCGAAGGCAAGATCGTACCCCGGAAGCCGTGCGATCCGCTCCGCAAGCGCATGGGCCCGCTCGAACGAAAGAAGGGCCACCCGCCGCAGCCCGTCCGGCCCGAGCGCGGCAAGGTACACCGTCGCCGCAAGCGCGCAGAGGGCGGAGTTCGTGCAGATGTTCGACGTTGCCCCCTCGCGCCGGATGTGCTGCTCCCGGGTCTGGAAGGTCATCACGTACCCGACCTTCCCGTTCACATCCTGGGTTTGCCCGGACACCCGACCTGGCATCCGCCGCAGGTGGTCCTTCCGCGTGGCGAAGAACCCAAGAAGGGGCCCCCCAAACGAAAGCGGGTTCCCCAGCGCCTGCCCCTCCCCCACTACCGCATCGGCCCCCAACGAGCCCGGCGGCTCAAGCACCGCCAGGGGGATCGGACTGGCGTACGCGATGAGAAAAGCCTTCCCTAGGCGCTCCTTCACGCCCGTGAGGTCTTCCACGGTCCCCAGCGCGTTGGGCTGCTGGACGATGAGGGCACAGATCCCGTCTGGGATGGAATCCAAGGCCAACTGCCCGTTCGCATCGTAAGGGACGTCGCGCAGGGGAAGGCCCGCTCCCCAGGCGTAGGTGGCAACGACCTCGCGGAGGCGGGGGTTGAGGGACCGGGGGACGAGGATGGTTGTTCCCCCCGTCGCCCGGTGGGCCATGAGCACGGCCTCGGCGAGCGCGGCCGCCCCGTCATACATCGACGCGTTGGCGACCTCCATCCCCGTGAGTTCACAGATCATCGTCTGGTACTCGAACATCCAGGTCAAGGTCCCTTGAGAGACCTCGGCTTGGTAGGGGGTGTAGGCGGTGTAGAACTCGGCCCGGGAAAGGATGTGCCCCACGACGGGCGGGATGTAGTGATCGTAGAGGCCACCCCCGAGGAACGGGACAAGCTTCCGGCCCGTGGACCGCTCGGCGAGACCCACGAGGTGGCGCTGCACCCCAAGCTCATCTTGCGGAGGAAGGCCCACGGGGCGGTGCCGTTCGCGGACCGGGCGCGGGATGTCGGCAAACAGGGCCTCCACATCTTGGAGGCCAATGGCCTCAAGCATCGCCTCGATGTCCTCGCCGGTGTGGGGAATGTACGGGTTCATCCCTGGCTCCTGGCAAACGCTTCGTAGGCAGATGGGTCGAGGAGCGCCTCCGCCTCTTCAGGCGAGCTCACCTTCAGGACACACAGCCACCCCTCCCCATAGGGGTCCTTGTTCACGAGGTCGGGGGACCCGGAGAGGCCCCCGTTGATCTCCACCACCGCCCCGCTTAAGGGAGCGAACACCTCCCCCACCGCCTTGACCGACTCCACCGCCCCCATGCGTTCCCCCCGCCTCACGGTCTTCCCCACCGGGGGAAGCTCCACGAACACGATGTCCCCAAGCTGCTTCTGGGCGTGGTGGGTGACCCCCAGCCGCGCCCGATCCCCTTCCAGGCGCACCCATTCGTGATCCCTCGTGTACTCTAGGTCCTTGGGAATCAACGTTCCTCCTTTAGAACGGCACAACCTGCCCCTGCTTGGCCGGGGAGTAGAAGGTGGCCGAGCTCTTGTGGAACATGAGCCGGAACTTGCCCAGAGGGCCGTTGCGCTGCTTGGCGATGATGACCTCGGTGTCCGCCACAGGGCCAGTCTGGTCGGGGTCGTCGTAGTAGTCGGGGCGGTAGATGAACACGACGAGGTCGGCGTCCTGCTCGATCGCCCCCGACTCGCGGAGGTCGGAAAGCTGGGGGCGCTTGGACTCCCGCCGCTCCACCGCCCGGTTGAGCTGGGAGCAGGCGATCACCGGGACCTCCAGTTCGCGGGCGAGGGCCTTCAGGGCCCGCGAGATGTAGGCGATCTGTTGCTCGCGAACGTCGGTCTTGATCCCCGCCTCCACAAGCTGGAGGTAGTCCACGACCACGAGGTCCAGGCCGTCGTAGCGCTTCATCATCTGCCGCGCCTTAGCCTTGATCGAGAGGACAGAGGCCGTGGACGAGTCGTCCACGAGGACCACCGCATCGTGGAGACGTCCGGCGGCCTCGGCGATGAGGCCCCACTTGGAGGCGGGAAGGTACCCGTCGCGCAGGCGCTGCAGGTCCACCTGGGCCTCAGCACAGAGGAGGCGTTCCAGGACTTGCTCCTTGGTCATCTCCAAGGAGAACAGGCCTACCTTTTTCTTCTCCCCGACGGCGGCATGGCGGACGATCCCCAGCGCAAGCGACGTCTTGCCCGTGCCGGGGCGCCCGGCGAGCACGATGAGGTCCGACCTCCGGAGCCCCGAGGTGAGGGCATCGAACTCCTCAAACCCGGTGGACAGGGCGGCCACGGGCCGCCGATGGGGGTCTTTGTGGACCTCCATCAGCATCTCCAGATGCCCCTCGAGGAAGTCCCGCACAAGGTGGAAGCTCGGGGCCGAACGGCGTTCGGCGATCGCAAACACCGCCTCCTCGGCCCGGTCCATCACCCCGTCCAAAGGGAGGTCCTCCTGCTGGGCGAGCTCCGCCACCTGCCCTCCGGCCCCGATCAGCCACCGCCGGAGGGCCTTTTCCTCGATGATCCCCGCGTAGTGGTCCACGGCGGCGACGGTCGTGACCTGGCCCACCAGTTCCGCCAGGTAACCGCGGCCCCCCACCTTGGCGAGCTGCCCTGTCTCCTCAAGCCGGTTCGCCACCGTCACCGCATCGGCATGCTCTCCCCGCTCGAACAGATCCAGAATGACCTTGTAGATCTGCTGATGAACGCGGTAGTAGAAGTGCTCTGGCTTGAGGCGGTCAGCGAGCGTAGGGACAACCTCCTCGGGGTTGAGCATCGCTGCCCCCAGGACGAGCTGCTCCGCCTCTTGGTTGCGCGGAACACGGAGGACTCCCTCTTCGCTAGCCACGGCACGATCTTACCCCCCCCGCGAGCGCTCCCGCCAGCCCCGTGCGCGTTGCCGAACACGAATTGGGGGGCTATACTTGGCCCCAAACCCGGCCCCCAGTGGCACAAGGAGGTAGTTTGGCGCTTCTTTCGATGAAGGATCTTTTGGAGGCAGGGGTTCACTTCGGACATCGCACCCGAAAATGGAACCCGAAGATGGCCCGGTACATCTACACCGAGCGGAAAGGCATCCATATCATTGACCTTGGGCAAACCCTTGAGCTCTTTGAGCGCGCCTATGAATTCGTTCGCAGCCAGTCCGCACAAGGCAAACCCGTTCTGTTCGTGGGAACCAAACGGCAGGTCCAGCCCACCATCGAGGAAGAAGCCAAGCGGTGCGGAAGTCCGTACACGAACCAGCGCTGGGTTGGCGGGTGCCTTACCAACTTCGAGGTCATCCGCCGCCGCATCCTGCACATGCTTGAGATCGAGCGCAACTTCGCCGAAGGGAAGTACGAGCGACTCCCGTTGAAGGAGCGCCTGAAGCTCGAAAAGGAACTCAACTACCTGCGGCGAAACCTCGATGGACTACGGAACCTCGACCGACTGCCGGGAGCGGTGTACCTCATCGATCCCACGATCGAAGTCCACGCCGTGCGGGAAGCAAACCTCCTCGGCATCCCCATCGTCGCCATCTGTGACACGGATTCCGATCCTGACTTTGTGGACTACCCCATCCCGGGGAACGACGACGCCATCAAGTCCACAAAGCTCATCACCGCCCGCGCCGCCGACGCGGTGATCGAGGGCCGGGAGGGGCTCCAGGTCACGGAGGCCCCGCCTGCGGAGCCAAGCGAGCCGCAGCTGATGCCCAAGCCCGAGCTTCTAAACCTGGAAGCGGACACCCGCCTCATGGAGATGTGGGAGGAGCTTGCGGGCGAGGAGGGAAAGGACTGATGGCGGGCGTGAACCTAGAGCTGGTCAAACGCCTGCGTGCGGAGACCGGGATCGGGATCGTGGACTGCAAGGAGGCCCTCGCCAAGGCCGGGGGCGACCTGGAGAAGGCGAAGCTCATCCTACGCATGGAGGGGAAGGAGTTCCTGGCCGGACAGTCCCGCGAGGCCAACGAGGGGCGAGTTGAGGCCTACGTCCACCACTCAGGAAAGGTGGGTGTCCTCCTTGAGGTGAATACGGCTACGGATTTCGCAGCCAACTCCGAGGCATTCCGCGAGTTCATCCGTAACTTGGCGATGCAGATCGCGGCAGGGAAGCCCCGCTGGGTGAAGCCCGAGGATGTCCCTCCCGAGGTGTTGGCCGAGGAGCGGGAGGTGCAACGCACGAAGGCGGAGAAGGAGGGGAAGCCTCCCCCCATCGTGGACAAGATCGTGGAGGGGCGCCTGCAGAAGTTCTACGAGGAGAACTGCCTTGTAAAGCAAGCCTACGTGCGAGACGAGAAGCTGAAGGTGGAGGACCTCCTTGCCGACCTGGGGGCTAAACTCGGCGAGCCTGTTGTGATCCGCCGCTTCGTGCGGTTCGAGGTGGGCTCGGGGTGAGGCTGCGCTGGGGGTGCGCGCTCGTCAAGTTGTCCGGAGAGCTACTTGCTGGACCAGGAGGCCCCCTTGACGAAGGGGGCCTGAACTTTTGCGCCCGAGAACTTGGAGCTGCCCGTGCCGCGGGAGCCAAGATCGCAATCGTGATCGGAGGGGGAAACGTCGCCCGCGGGTCGGCCCTCACCCACCTTCCCCCCATCGCCGGGCACGCGATCGGGATGCTTGGGACGGTGATCAACGGGGTCGCCCTGCGCGAGGCGTTGCGGGAAGAGGGGATCCCGTCTCTCCTCATGTCCGCGCTCCCCTGTCCCGGGGTGGCGGAGGCGGTGAACCCCTGGCAGGCGCAAGCCGCCCTCGAGGAAGGGCACATCGTCCTTTTCGCGGCCGGAACAGGGAATCCGTTCGTCACAACGGACACGGCGGCGGTGATCCGCGCCCTTGCCCTAGGAGCCGAGGTCGTCCTCAAGGGATCCAAAGTCGACGGCCTGTACGAAGCCGACCCAGAAACGGATCCCACCGCCCGTCCTCTTTCCCGCCTCTCCCACCGCGAGTACCTCGCGCGCGGGCTGCGCGCGATGGATGGAGCCGCGGTGGCGATCGCCGCCGACCACGGCCTCCCCATCGTCATCTACCGCGCCAACCAAGAGGGTTCCCTCCTCTCCGCCCTCCGCGGGGAGATCGGGTCCGTCATCGCCTAGAAGCCGACGAGGAAACCTCTCTCGACCAAGCCCTGCCGCGCTTGCAGCGGTCATCGAACCCATGCTGAGAGCGGACGTCCCGTTTCCGTTTGCTCGAACCCGCTCCCTCGTGGCCCTCTTCTTCGGGGAGGCTTGTATGTCAAGAGGATATCAGTATACTCATACCGAAATAAGACTAATGACGACACGAGGGAGCATTTGGCGCTGATGAAGATGTCCGAGGCGACGGCGCTGGGCCTGCACGCCATGGTCCTGGCGGCACGGGCGGAGGGAGCGGTCTCCGCACCCGCGATCGCCGAGGAGCTTCACGCATCTGAGGCCCACCTGGCGAAGGTCCTTCACACCCTCACCCGAGCCGGCCTCCTCGAATCGAAGCGCGGCCCCAACGGGGGATATATTCTTGCCAAACCCGGATCCAAGACCACGCTCCTCGACGTCTACGAGACGCTCGAAGGCCCGGTAAGACGAGACGGTTGCCTGTTCGCCAAACCGGTATGCAACCAGGTGAAGTGCATCCTCGGCGGCCTCGTGGAGCGCGTTCGGAACGAGGTCATCGAATACATGGCGGCAACGACATTGGAGGACGCGGCCAACGACCGAAGGAGGTAGCGCGTGTTCTGCTATCAGTGCGAACAGACCAAGGACGGCAAGGGCTGTACGACGTACGGGGCCTGCGGGAAGGATCCCACCACCGCGGCCCTGCAGGATGTCCTCCTGCATCTGACCAAGGGGATTGCGATGTATGCTCACCGCGCCCGAAGACTCGGTGCGAAGGACCACGTTGTGGACCAGTTCGTGATCGAGGCGCTGTTCACCACGGTCACGAACGTCAACTTCAATCCGCAGAGGCTCCTCGCCGTGGTCCGCCAGGCAACCCAAGTACGCGATCGGGCACGGGCCTTATACGAGGACGCCGCCCGCGCCCGGGGAGTGGACCCCGCGCGCTTGGCCGGACCCACGACGTGGGCCCCAGCGGACGAACTCGATGCTCTCCTCACCCAACACAAGGAAATAGCGATCGAATCCCGCCTGGAGAAATCCGGCCCCGATGTGGTCGGCCTGCAGGAACTCCTCACGTACGGGCTGAAGGGCGCGGCCGCCTACCTCGACCACGCGATGCTCCTCGGCAAGGAAGACGAGGCCCTGTGGGCCTACTTCCAAGAGGCGTTGGACTTCCTCGCCTCGAACCCCACCGACATCGGAGACCTGACCCAGATGTGCCTCCGCTGTGGGCAGATCAACTACCGAGTGATGGAGCTTCTCAACCATGCACACACGGAGGCCTACGGCATCCCCGCGCCGACCCGCGTCCGCGTCGAGCCCATCGCGGGAAAGGCGATCCTCGTCTCGGGCCACGACCTGAGAGACCTCGCCGAGTTGCTGGAACAGACCAAAGACAAGGGGATCAACGTCTACACCCACGGCGAGATGCTCCCCGCGCATGCCTACCCCAAGCTCAGAGCCCACAAGCACCTCGTGGGGAACTACGGCGGGGCCTGGCAGAACCAGCAGCGGGAGTTCGACGCGTTCCCCGGCGCGATCCTCATGACGACGAACTGCATCCAGAAACCCCGGGAGAGCTACACGGACCGCATCTTCACATCCGGGCTCGTCGCCTGGCCGAGTGTAACGCACATCACAAACCGCGACTTCTCGCCGGTCATCGCGGCGGCGCTTCGCGCGCCCGGATTCGCGGAGGATGGTCCAGACCATGCGATCACGGTCGGCTTCGGCCACAACGCGTTGCTCAACGTCACGCCGGCCGTGGTGGAAGCCGTGAAGGCGGGCAAGATCCGCCACTTCTTCCTGATTGGGGGATGCGACGGGGCGAAGCCCGGACGGAACTACTACACCAAGCTCGCTCAGGCCGTCCCGAACGACTGCGTGATCCTGACCCTGGCCTGCGGCAAGTACAGGTTCAACAAGCTGGATTTCGGCGACATCGGAGGGATCCCGCGACTGCTCGACATCGGTCAGTGCAACGACGCCTACTCGGCGATCCGGATCGCCCTCGCCCTCGCGGACGCCTTCAAGACGGACGTGAACTCGCTCCCGCTCTCGCTCATCCTGTCCTGGTACGAGCAGAAGGCGGTCGTCATCTTGTTGACGCTCCTCTCCCTTGGGATCAAGGACATCCGCATCGGGCCGTCGCTGCCGGCGTTCATCACGCCGGCCATGTTGAACGTGCTGGTCAACGAGTTCGGACTGAAGCCGATCACGACACCCCAGGAAGACCTGCAAGCGATCCTCGGTTAGGGGTTCCGTCGCGCAGCAGGACGGCCCGCAACCGCGAACGAGAAGGAGAGGAACGTGGTCCAAAGACAGATCATCCGGATTGACGAGGAGAAGTGCACGGGGTGCGGGAAGTGCGTGATGGCATGTGCCGAAGAGGCGCTCGCGATCGTGGACGGCAAGGCCCGGCTGGTGGGCGAAGTCTACTGCGACGGCCTTGGCGCTTGCTTAGGAGAGTGCCCGGAAGGAGCGCTGACGATCGAGGAGCGCGAGGCAACACCTTTCGACGAGGAAGCCGTCGAGCGGCGCCTCGCGCAACTGGGGAAGCACGAGCCGCTCCCCTGCGGTTGTCCGGGCGCATCTGTACGGGCGCTCGCGCCCGATCCCACACCGGCCCAGTCACGCGGATCCGCAACCGCGTCGCGGCTGTCCCACTGGCCCGTACAGCTCAGGCTGGTCCCACCGGGGGCGCCGTTCCTGCGGGGGGCGGAGATCCTCGTCTGTGCGGACTGCGTGCCGTTCGCGATGCCGGACTTCCACGAGAAGCACCTCGCCGGCCGCGTCGTGCTCGTGGGGTGCCCCAAGCTCGACGACCTCGACCACTACCGCGACAAGCTCCGCGCCATCTTCGAGCAAGCCCGCCCCCAGAGCATCACCGTCCTGCGGATGGAGGTGCCGTGTTGTAGCGGGCTCGCTCACGCCGTATCGGAAGCGCGGGACGCGGTGGTCCCGGACTGCCCGCTCGAGATTCGGGTGGTGGAGACCCACGGCGGTGGGGTGAAGGGATGAGTTTTCGATGCCCAGGGCTGACCCGACGGCTGAGCGCTCGGCTCGTCCCCTGTCCAGGTTGCGGGCGCGCGGTGGAGATCTTCTCCGACGAGCGCCGGGTCCGTTGTCCAGCCTGCAAGACGGTCGTCACGCAGGAACCCGCGGCGAGCTGCCGAACGTGGTGCAACGGGTGTTCGGGCATGCCCAAGCCAGAGGCTCCTCCCCGCGATTTATCGGACAGCACGCGGCAACGCGAGGCGGGGGCACACTGACCAGTGCCGCGACAAGCTCCGCGCCACCTTCTCTCTCGCTTACATGCCCGCCCAACTGTGATCAGTGCGCAAGGGCACCATCTGGCATACCCCGTCTCTGCCCGGCCCGTTGCTCGGTTCTCGCCCTTCTTCTCCTCTGCGGGGATTCGCGCCTGCTTGCGGCTTGGCGCTATGGTCCCAAGGGGATTCGAACCCCTGTCGCCGGGATGAGAGCCCGGTATCCTAGACCCCTAGACGATGGGACCCACGTCCGATTATAGGTCTCCTACGGACCCACCTCCACCGACTCCACCGGGAGGACGTACGGGAACGGCCTTCCCGCGGAATCGAGGAGCTCGGTCACCTCGAGTCTGACCCGGGTTGGGCCCGGGGCAGCAAAGGTAGCCGTGAGGAGCTCGCCCGCCCGGGGCGACTTGCCGCTCGCCAGCCCGATCCGGAACGAGCCAGCCTTGGAATCGGATGCCAGCACCCGGTAGGGGTCGGGGGCTGCGACCGTGGCGAGGGAGGCCGCTCCGGTGATCTCGGGCTTGAAGGCCCCCCCGAAGGTCCCCACTGCCGCGCTGTTTGCGGTCACGCGGACGGCGTTCCCCGTCCCGGAGAGGTTGAGGGTGACCGCTGTAAGGCTGACCGTGACGCGGCTTGGGCTTAGCGTAAACGGCAGTTCGATCCCTGCCCAGTCAATGAGCCTCACGGAGCGGAGCTCGACCGCCACCTCGACCTTCGGGTCCTTGACGCGACCTACCACCATCTGGACCGTGACGAGCTTCCCGGCGCGGGCCTGAGGGCGGGAGGTCTCCACCTTGAACAACAGCTCCCCGTTCTCGCGGTCGAGCTTCTCCTCGACGATGCGGTACGGCGACTCGGCAACGAGCTTGAGCGAGACTTCAGCCAGGGTCAGGGGGGCGGTCGGCGTGTACTTGAGCACCCCTTGGAACGTGCCCACCGTCTCCCCGTCGGTGGAGATCTCGATCGTGGAATCCACCACCTTGAGCTGGACTCTGGGCTGCCCGAAGAAGATCGCCTTGGCCGGGACGACCTCCTGCACGCCCGCGAACTTCGTGAGCGCGGTGGGGAGGGACAGATAGTCGTACGGCAGGGCTTCCTCGACCTTCACCCGGTGGGCGAGGAGGAGGCTCCCACCGAGCGGCATCTTCCCCCCTAAAGAGAGGGTCGTGGTAAGGGATACCGAGCCGTCGTCCTTGAGGAGGATCGGCTTCCCATCCGCTCCCACCATGTCAAGCGGGGAAAGGCCGGTCACGTACCCCAAGAAGTTCCCGCGCGTGTCCCCGAGCTCGATCGCCGTCACCTGAGAGGACACGGTGCCCCGAGCGACGAGCTCCAGCCGGTCGAGCCGGACCGGCGTGTCGTTGCGGTCGGCGTCGGTGAGGGTGAGGGTCGAGTAGGCAAGCGCGGTGGGAACCACCGTGAACACGCGTCCCGCGTCGGGAACTTCCGCGGTAAGGGCCTCGAGCCCTGCTGTTACCACCGTATCCGGGAGGGGATCGGAGAAGGTGAACGTGTCCTGCCGAGGGCCTTGCGGCCCCTCGCGCACGGTGATCTGCCAGGAGGGAGCCACCGTGAGTGGATCCTTGGACTGGAAGGTCGTGGGAACGGTGACGAACAGCCGGACCTTGCCCGGCCTGATCTGATCAAACGTGTCGTAGGCTACGAACGCCGGTTCGGGGAGCTGAACCTCCATCCCCGCGGGGACCTCGATCCGGGTGACCCCGTTGTTGATGTCCACCGTCCAGATGACCTCCCGCGGCCCATCCACCCGCACCGCGACGACGTACACGTGGCGGGTGTTGACGTCGGGGGTATCCCACACCTCAGCCTCGGCGACGAGGAACACGTCGCCCGGGTTGAGGACCCCGCCCTCGGGCCCGGGGAGGCCCTGGGCACTGAAGCTCCCCTCGACGACGAGTTCCTCGGGGACGCCGTCGGTGAGCTCGATCGTCCCCCCCTCTTTGTCCTCCGTCCACCACAGCCGAAGCCGCGGCTGGATCGTGCGTCCGTGGATGATCGGGTCGGTCACCTTAACCCACACCGTGAGCCAGGCCTCGCCGTCATCCGGGATCATCCGCTCCTCGGCGGGGCGGGGGAGGAGGACCTCCGAGATGGGGAACCCTGACGCCCGGGCAAACACCCTTGTCTGACCGGCGATTTCGATTCGCAGCTCGACCCACTCGATCTCCCCAGCCCCTGCTGTGCCGATGTTCTCCAGCAGAATCCTTGTGAAGTAAACCGGATCGCGGTTTCCAGCATCGTTGTCTCGCAGGAGGGCTCGCATCACGAGGCCCGTGTCACCGGGGTTGAACGGCTTGTTGCCGTACCCGAGATCGCGGAACTCCTCGATCTGCCCGAACGCACCCACGCCCAGGATCAAGATAGCCGCGAACATCACAAGTTTGCGCATGCTCGCCTCCTTTGGCACAACCCGATGATACCGTGCCGGGGAGGCGCGGGTTAGAACGGCCAGATGAGGGGGACGAGAAGGATCACCACGCCGTAGGAGACCACGGTAAGGAGCCCTCCTACTACGAGGTAGTCGGTGAACCGGTAGCCGGTGGTGAGGACAAGGGTGTTGGGAGGGGTGGCCACCGGGGTGGCGAACGCCGCCGCGCAGGTGGTGGCAAGGGCCATCAGCATTGGGTGGGGCGACACGCCCATCTCCTGGCTCAAGAAGAGGGCGATCGGGGCGAGCATCGCCGTGACCGCGGTGTTTGAGGTGAGCTGGGTCAGGAGAAGCCCAAGACCTGAAAGGGCGGCGAGCACGGTGAACGGGGACACCGAAGGCCCCAGGGCGCGCAACACCAACTCGGCGAGAAGCTTCCCGCCCCCGCTTTTGTCCAAGGCCGCAGCGATCCCCATGGATCCCGCGAGGACAAACACCGTGTTCCAGTCCATGCGCCGGTACACTTCCCGGTCGGTGATGCACCCCCCGACGATGACCAAGAACGCCCCAAGCATCGCCGTGAGCCCAAGGGGGATCACCCCGCTCGCAAACAAACCCACGCAAAGGAACATCACGACAGAGGAGATTGCGATCTTGCGCTTGTTCCGGGGCGCCGCGTTCGTCCCGTCCCCGGCCACCCATGTTTCCGCGGTCCCGGCCGGGCGGCGGGCCAGCAGCCGCTGGGTCACGGGATAGCCAAAGAGGAGGGTGTAGACGAGGAGGACGAGCAGGACCGGGGCCCCGACCCAGGCGAACTCGAAGAACCCGAACGGGCGCAGCCCGGCCCGCTCCAACACCCCCTGCACGATGAGCGGCGGTGTGGAACCCACCAGGGTCATCATGCCGCCGGCGCTCGTGGCAAACGCGATCGTCATGAGCAGGTTCGTCGGGCGGATCCGCCCCTGGGACGAGACGGCCATCCCCATGATCACCGGGATGAACATCGCGGTGACCGTGGTGTTGTTCAGAAATGCAGACAGAAGTCCAGCTACCAGGATCGCCGCGACGAGGAGCCGGCGTTCGCTCGCCCCGGCCCGCTTGAGAAGCGCCTCCCCGAGGAGCTGCGACGCCCCGCTTTCCACAAGCGCCGTCCCCACCACGATCATCCCGCCAACGAGGAACACGACGTCGGAGGCAAACCCGCTGAACGCCACAGGGAAGTCCACCACCCCGAGGATCGCCATCGCCACGCACGCCCCAACGGCAGTGACCCCAAGCGGAATCCACTCCGTGATGTACAGGACGAGGGCAACCCCCAAGACGACGAGCGAGGTCAGGGCTGGAGTCATTTGCCCCTCCCCGATGGGCAATCCCGGATCCCCCTGGCAAATGGGGAGAACGATTCAGATAAGAAAACCCTGTTCTGGTGCATGGTGAACAATGGGGGGGAGCATACGAAAGATGCCCTCCCCAATCAACAGCTCAATCCCGCGTCCGTGGAGGTCAACCTCACATAGAGGCGCTTCGCCGCGGCCTGTTCGGCTTCCTTCTTCGACCGGCCCCGGCCGGTGGTTTGCCCACCCGGCAGGGAGACCCGGATTGCAAAGACCTTCTTGTGCTCCGGTCCCTCGGCCGTCACGACCTCGTACTGGGGAAGGACCCCGAACCGGGCCAGCCCCAGCTCCTGAAGGAGCGACTTGTAATCGCCCGTCGCTTCTTGATCTTCAGCGATCAGCCGGGGGCCGAGGAGCGCTTCGGTTAGGCGACGGGCCCCGAGGTAGCCATGGTGGAGGAACACGGCCCCGACGAGAGCCTCAAGCGCGGCGGCGAGGACCGACGGCCGGGTCCGGGCCCCCCCTTCCTCAGCCCCCCTGCCGAGAAGAAGAAGTCTCCCCAAGCCCGCTTCAGCCGCCCGTTCCGCAAGCACCGGCCGTGACACGACAATCGCCCTCAGCCTCGAGAGATCCCCCTCGTCCCGGTTGGGAAAGAGACCGAACACAGTGTCCGCGATGGCGAGGTCGAGCACAGCGTCGCCGAGGAACTCCAGGCGCTCGTTGCTCTCGCCCCCAGACTCGTTTGCGTACGAATCGTGGGTGAGGGCGGTGCGGAGCACCTCCTCCGGCAGGTCGAGGCCGAGCCGGGCGAGGAGAGCAGGTAGTGGGCTATCGGTCGTCATCCCGGGCAATGGTACCCGCGCACAGCCCAAGAGAGGACCATCATCACGAGGCGGGGGGGCGTCGGCCGAGGCGCCGCTCGACCCACCGGTTGACCTTGGTCGGCCAAGATTCCTCCGGCCCGAGCGGGTCCACGAGCGTTGTGTACAGGCCGGACCTCTTCCCCCCCAGCACATCGGTCAGAATCTGATCCCCGATCATCGCGGCCCGCCCGGGATCCACCCCTAGCCGGGCGAGCGTCCGGCGGAACCCCGAGCGGAGGGGTTTCCGCGCCGAGACCACTACGGGGATGCCCAGCTCTCCCAGTTCCCGCACCAGCCTATGTTCCGGAGGCACCCAGGTATTGGTGAGGATGGCGATCTGCATCCCACGGTCCCGCAGGCCCTGAAGCAGGGCGTGGGTCCGCTCGTCGAGTTCCCAGTCCCGCCACCGGCAGAGGGTGTTCTCGAGATCGTACACAAGCGCCCGGATCCCCTGTTCCCAAAGGGCGTCGTAGTCAACCTCGTGCACGGACCTGGCGCTCAGATCGGGGCGTAGCCACCTCACCTCTCGGCCCTGACCTCCCCAATCGTTATGAACCGGCCTGCCACGCGAAGAAGGCGCTCCGCCTCCGGGACACATCCCGGGGCTACGTAGAGCTTGAAGAGGCTCTTGTGCCCCTCATCTCGGTACTCCCGCCGCACGTTGGCAGTCCCATCCGAAGAAGAGAAGATCGCGTCCAAGAAATGGATCCCCTCTGGATCCACCTCCAGCCACACCGTGACCGCGTCCCGGGGCCGGGGCAGGCTCCGCAGCGCGGCGAACCGGTCAGTCAAGATCCCCTTCCGGCGCAAGGAGCCGATGCAGGGCGAGCTCGGGATCGCACCCCAGGTTGCGGGCGAGGGCCACCGCTTCGAGGAGGATCTCCCCCATCGCCCGTTCGGGGTCGGCGCTGCCCGGGGGCCGGCGGACGTGCACCCCGGTGGGAATCGGGCGTCCCTGTGCTTCCCTGATCTCGACGAGCTTCGCCGCCGCGAGCAGGGCGGGCTTGGTCAAGTCTCGCTTGGGGCGGGCCTCGTTTCCCTTGATCTCCTCCCACCGCACGCGGACCTCTTCCGCGGTCTCGGCCCGTCCCCCCCCGAACACGTGGGGGTGGCGACGCACCAGTTTCTCGCGGAGAGAGTCGGCCACCTCGCCGATCCCAAACCTCCCCAACTCGAACTCGATCTGGGCGTGAAGGAGAACCTGCAACAGAACATCCCCCAGCTCCTCCCGCATCTCCTCGGGGGACCCATAGGCCACGGCCGCGGCAGCCTCGTACGCTTCCTCCAGCAGGTACGGCACAAGGGTGCGGTGGGTCTGCGCGCGGTCCCACGGGCACCCGTCCGGACCCCGCAGCCGGGAGATCACGCGCACGAGGTCGCCCAGAGCCTGGGCGGGATCGCGTGACTGGAAGGGCGGGCTCATCGCGGCTGGGGTGTCTTGAGCCTATCGAGGAGCGATGTCACCTCTCCGGCGCGGAACGTCGCATCGGCCGACTTGATCCGCTCAAGGTCTGCGATTGCCCTGTCGTATTGAGCTAGCTCCTGATACAGCTGTGCTCGCTGCCAGAGGATCTCAAGCCCCAACGGCCCAAGGGCGTTCCCTGCTCCGGCCCGGCTTTCCTCTCCCTTAACCATCTGATCGTAAATCGCGAGTTTCCGTTGGGGGGTAGGAGCCGCAGCCAGCGCTTGGCGGTAGTAGTCCAGGGCGCGATCGTACTGCACCTTGGCCAGATAACAGTCCCCTAGGCCAACCACCGCGTCCAGGCTCTCCGGGGAGAGCCCAAGGATGGCCTCGTACTGGGCAATCGCCCCGTCGTACTTGTACTGATCGCGGAAGTACCCGGCGAGGAGGTAACGAGTCTTGACGTCGGTCGGATCGAGGTCCACGATCTTGCGAGCGATCGTTTCTTTGAGCGACGCGGCTGCCGCCCGCGTCAGGGCCTGACGGTAGGAAGCCAATGCTTTCTCCCGATCCCCGAGCGCAAGGTTCACCTCGCCCAGGCCCATGTGCCCTTCGGGTCGGTACGGAAACGCGCGGACCGCGTCTTCGTACCGCTTCTTGGCGTCCGCGACCTGCCCCGCGGCGAGGTACGCTCCCGCGAGCTTGAACAGGGAGTCCGCGGTCAATCCCCGTTTGTAGGCCTCTTCGTAGCGCTTGATCGCCCCGGCCAGATCCCCTTGGGCAAGAAGGAGATCCCCTAGGAGGGTCAGGGCCGCCGCATTGTTCGGCTCGCGCCCGAGCACCTCGTTGAGGAGGGGCTGAGCGAGGGCGAGCTCGTTGCCCCTCACATACGCTGTCGCCAGCTTCAGAACCAGGGTGGGATTTCCGGGTTGGAGTTCAAGGGCCTTGCGGTACGCTTCGGCAGCCGCGGTGTACACCTCAAGCGCCGTCAGGGTGTCCCCTTGACCGATGTAGGCGGCGACGAAGCCTGGCCGTGCCTGGATCGCTTTCCGGTACTCCGCCTCGGCCTGAGTCCACTTTCCGGCCTGGCGGTACGTCTCCGCCCGGGCGAAGAGCACCGATGCGTTCTGGGGATCAAAGGAGAGAAGCCGTTCGTAGAAGGGATCGTCCGGTGTGCCGGTGTCGATGAACCCCACGTAGGCGGCGATTGTCTTCTCCTTGTGGGCCGCTTCCTCCGCCCGGAGACGGGCAAGCTCGGCCTCCTCCGCCGCAGTGCGCTCCTCCTTTCGTTCAAGCTCGGCACGCTTCGACGCGGTTGCCGCGAGGAGTTCCTCATAGATCCGCCCGATGTAGTAGCCCAAGTAGGGATCCGTCGAGGAACCGGCGGCGCGCGCGGCCACGAGTTCCCCTAGCGCCTTGTTCTTGTCCTCGCCGTACGCCATGGCCGCCGCGAGGACGGGGTCCACCGCCTTCACCGTGACCTTCTGCCGGCGCGTCGGGTACCACGCGTCCCAGCGCTTCCCCTCTTCATCCCGGATGTAGTCCGCCTTCACCGTGGCGCGGACCTCGGCCAGAGGGGGAACGACCGCCGCCGTCCGGCCGAGAAGCTTCACGACGTGGAACCCCGCATCATCGTCCACGAGCTTCACCTGCCCGACTTCGGCCGGCCAGATCGCATCCGTGACCTTGGAGGAAAAAGGAGAAGTGGCCTGGGAGAACCAGTCCGTTTCCCCCCCCGTGTCGTTCGTCGCCGTGTCCAGGGAGTGCGCCCGGGCAAGGGCCGCGAAGTCCGCCCCGGGGGAAGCAACCTTCCCCAGAAGCTCGTCGGCGAGCCGGGCCTCACGAACGAGGATATGGCCAACCCGGACCTTCTCCGGTTCCGCTTGGTACCGGTCACGGTTCGCCTCGTAGTAGGCAAGGAGATCCGCGTCCGTGGGTTCGACGGGCCCCACCACGAGCTGCCGCACCCGCTCCTCACGCAACCGCGCCTCCTCCCCCTTGGCGAGCTCCTTCTTGTAGGCGTCAAGCGTCGATCCTTGGTACCGCAGGACCTCCTCGAGCTCTCGCTCCGTGATCTGGTACTGGGCGAGGAGGGATCGGTACCGGGTGTCTACAGCCTTGTCGAGCTCGGCCTTGGCGATCGTCACCCGCAGCTCTCGCGCCGCCTGCTCAAGGATCACCGTGCGGATGATCCCTTCCGCGGCCTGGGCCTGGTAGGGGAGGCTCCGAAACGCGCCCTCCGTCCCCTGAAGATAGGATTCGAAGTCCCAGCCGTACATGGAGTAGAGCTGTTTGTAGTAGTCGATGAGGTTCTGGTAGGCCTGGGCGAACTCCTGACGGGACACCTTTCGCCCGTCCACGAAGAGAAGGGTCTCCTCAGCGCTACCCGGCGATGGTGGGGTGAGCAGTCGGATTCCCCCCGCCACCACGATCGAGGCGACGAACCCTATCACCAACAGCCAAACCACGATCTTCTGATGTCGCTTCATGGATCCTTGTCCCCCTGCCGTTTCTTGATCACGCGCATAAGCTGATGTCCCGCCGCCCAGACGCCGCTTCCCAGGCCAAGGAGGAGGCCGGCAATCCGGCTCGTCCGCCCTCCGGTGAGGAGGTCAACGCCGTAGCCAAGGCCCAATCCCACAAGTGCGCCCCCCACCACGACGAACCCCACTTCGGCCACGAGGCCCAGGGTCGCCACGACCTCGCGGTAGGGATCAAATGTCCGTCCACTCCTTCGTTTGGGGGTCATCGGGCTCCGCGGGAGGAACGGCGCCTTTGCGCCGCGGTCGGAGGGCGGGTACAGGGGTCCGGGACCGAACTGTGAACCGAATTCCTGTCCTCGTCTCATCGCTCACGTCCACCTCGACAAACGACGGAACAAAGTACAGATCCACTCCGCTTGGGGCCATGTACCCGCGGGCAATGGCAATGCACTTTGCGGCCTGATTCACCGCTTTGGGGCCGATGGCCTGTAGCTCGGCCACTCCCCGTTCGCGAAACGTGTTCGCCACCGCCCCGGCGGCGAGGCTCGCTCCCGAGGTCGCTGCGATCTTGAGAACGTTCACCGTTCCCTCCCTAGCGGGCCGTGTCCACGAATTGGGCTTGCCGGACGACGGTCACCTTGATCTCCCCTGGGTACTGGACCTGCTCCTCGATCCGACGCGCAATATCATACGCGAGCTTCGCCGCCATGTCATCCGTGGTCTTCTCCGGCCGCACGATGACCCGCACCTCGCGTCCGGCTTGGATGGCGTATGCCTCCTTCACCAGAGGGTAGGCCGCGGCGATCTTCTCCAATTCCTCCAGCCGCTGGCAGTACCGCTCGTAGGTCTCCTGGCGCGCGCCGGGGCGGGCCGCAGACAGAGTGTCCGCGGCCTGAATAAGGACCGCGGTCACGGTCGCCGGCTCGGCCTGGCCGTGATGGGCGGCGATCGCGTTCACGATCGGCCACGCCTCGCCTGCGCGGCGGGCGAGATCGGCCCCCAGGAGGGCGTGCGGGCCTTCCACGTCGTGGTCCACCGCTTTCCCGATGTCGTGGAGAAGGCCAGCCCTTTTCGCGGGCTTGGGATCGATCCCGATCTCCTCCGCCAGCAGCCGCGCAAGGAAGCTCACCTCAAGCGCGTGTTGGAGCTGGTTCTGGCCGTAGCTCGTCCGGAAGTGGAGGCGCCCGAGGAGCTGGATGAGGTCGCTTGAAAGCTCGATCCCTACCTCGAACGCCGCTTTCCCCCCTGCCTCAAGGATCGCCTCCTCCACCCGGTCCTTGGCCTTGCGCACCATCTCCTCGATCCGCGCCGGGTGGATCCGTCCATCCTCGAGGAGCTTCTCCAAGGCAACGCGGGCCACCTCCCTCCGCACGGGGTGGAACGAGGACAGGACGACGGCCTCCGGCGTGTCGTCCACGAGGACCTCGATCCCGGTCAGGGCCTCGAACGCCCGGATGTTGCGGCCGTCCCGGCCGATGATGCGCCCTTTGTACTCGTCGCTGGGAAGAGGAACGGTGGTGACCGTGGCCTCCTCTGCGTAGTCGAGGGAGTAACGCTGCACGGCGTTGGCGAGGATCCGGCGGGCCCGGCGCTCCGCCTCTTGGGTCGTGCGCCGCTCCACCTCGCTGATCTTGCGGGCAAAGTACCGCTCCGACTCCGCCTCCACGAGCTTCAGGAGGTACTCCTTGGCCTCCTCCTCGCTCAGGCCGCTCAAGCGCTCAAGGAGCGCGCGCTCCTCTGCAAGGAGCTGCCGGCCCGTCTCCAGGAGGTGGGTCACCTCGGCCTCATCCTGGCGGATCGAGACCTCCAGGGACTCCAGGTGTTGGGACTTCTTCGCGAGCCTCTCTTCACGCTGGCGGAGGCGTTCCTGGAGTTGGACAAGCTCCGCTTCCTTCTTACGCAGGCGCTCCTCTTCTCTCTCCCGCAGCTCCGCGACCTCGTGTTGGGTTAGAAGGAGCCGCTCCCGGTGGAGCCGCTCCGCTTCCCCCCGGGCCTCGCTCAGGATCGCCTCGGCGCGGCGGCTCAACTGACGGTGGCGAAGGCGGAACAGAAGAAGCCCGACCGCCACCCCTCCTGCCAAGGCCACCAGCCCCACTCCCACGGGAAGCCACGGGAAGGGCGCAACCGGTCGGGCTCCCCCTGGGGCCTGAGCCCATGCGAGGGGAGGGAGGATCACTGTGCGCAGCCAACCAACCCAGGACATTCGCTCTTCTCCTTGTGGCTCCAAGCACTTTATTCCTTCGGTCTCTCTTTCTCAACCGCGAGGGCCGCCGCCGCGGGTAGAAACGTGAGGCTCCACAGAAGAGTGAACCCAAGCCCCAGAAGGGCCGACGTTCCCAGGAGCCGAAGGCCGGGCGTGTGGGCGACCAGGAGGGCTCCGAACGAGGCCATCGTGGTGAGGGAGCTCACGGTGACCGGGACCGCACTCGCTGCCGCCCCACGCACCACCACGTCCCCCCCTCCCCTCCTCTCTTCCTCTATTCGGTGCAGGAGGTGCACCGCACTGTCCACCCCGATCCCGATGAGCAAGGGAGAGACGACGATATTGGTGAAGTTGAACTGGATCCCAAGGAGGTTCATCCCCGCGAGCATCCACACGTAGCCCATCGCCAAGGGGGCAAGGGCAAAGGCTGCCTCCAATGGCCGCGGAATATCGCGCCACACCAAGAGGAAGATGATGACCACCGCCAGCACGGTCGAGAGAAGAAAGTCGCGCCGCATGTACCTTTCGAGCTGTGCCGTGACTTCGGGAAGTCCGAACCGCTCCACGTTGAGCGTATCCGCCCACTCGAGGAACCTCTGCAGGTTGTCCCCCTCGCGGTGGGCCGGCTTCAGCCGCGCTTCGATCACGTACCGTCCGCTCTTCGTGTAGTACTGGGATCGCACTTCCTCTGGGAGGAGGTCGAGGATGCCCTGGAGGAGAACCGGCTCGGGCGGCAAGTCCACGATCTTCTGGACAAGCTCGCCGATCGTGGTGAGGGCGCGGGACATGTTCCCCAGGCGGGCCTGCTCCTCTTTGACCTTAACCTGTTCCAGGCTTCTGAGCAGGCCGGAAAGCTCGCCCACGCCCATGGATAGGGCCTCGGCCAAATCGGGCCGCGCTCCGAGGACGGCGACAAACTCCCGTTGGGACATCGCCGCGATCAGGGAGCGGACCGTCCCCAAGGTCGTATCCCAGAGGTCAAGTTGCTCCTGAAGCTCCCCCAAACCCTGCTTGACCTCGGCCAGGGGAAGGTCGAGGATCGAGAACTCCCCTCCCAGAAGCTCCTGAGGGAGAAAGTTGCGCACCGATGCCGTGGAGTGAACGAGCGGGTGGCCCACCAGCGCCTGTTCCAGCGGTGCGATGCCCTCCGCTTGATCCACGAAGAACCGGAACGAATCCCCAAGCCAAACCTCTCCCGAGAACTCCCGGGTGATCGTGGCGAGCACGGCCTTGGACGGGGTCGCGGGGGCCAGTTCCTCGGAAACAAAGCGGAACCGCACCTGGCTCGCCTGGTAGGCAACGGCCCCGGTGAGGATCACCCCGACCGCGACCACCCCCGGCCGCAACCGCAAGAACCGCCGGTAGAGCGGGCGCAGGGCGGTCGTAGACACGATGGGGTGCCTCCGCGGTGCGCCGCGCTCGCGCCCTACCACCGCGACCAACGCCGGAGCAAGAAGGAGGGTCGTCCCCAGGGAGAGAAGAATCCCTACCCCCGTGATCGCCCCCATCTCCCACAGGGCGCGGGAGTGGGAGAGAAGGAGGCACGTGAACACCACCGCCGTCGTCACCGCCGCAGTGAGGCACGCGCTCCCTTTGGCTCGCACCGCCGTGACGAGCGCCTCGTTCACGCGTTTCCCGTTGGATCGTTCCTCAACAAATCGCGAAAGGATATGAACTGAAAAATCGATCCCGAGGCCAAGGATGAGGGCGGGGAGAAACACCGTGAGGAGATTGAACCCCCCCACGGCGAACTTCGCCCACACCATGGTGAACAGAGCAGAGATGAGGACAGGGAGCACGGCTGCCACGCACAGAAATGGGCTTGCGAAGGCCACGAGCACGAGGGCGACCACGGCCACGGAGGACACGATCGTCACGCGGGTCATGTCCTGCCGGATCACATCATCGGCCTCGACAATCATCACATACGATCCGGCAATCCCCGCCGTGACCCCTAGGTCGGGGAGCCCCGCCCTGCGGACCGCCTCCCGTACCGTGTGAGTCACAACGCGGTTGTAGGCTACGGACTCAAACGACCGACGGGTGGGCCAGACTTGGAGGACAAGGTGGGCCTTGTCGCGCGACAGGATCGGCTCTCCGCGTTCCTCAGGAGGGGGGCGGCTGATGACGGCCTGTACGATCACGGCAGCTTCAGCGAGGCTCCTCTCCACGGCGCCGAGGGTCCCCAGGAACTGCAGGCCGTCCCTTCCTGCCTTCGTCAGCTCACCGATCGCCGTCTTGAGCGCTTCCGGGTCGGTCGCCGCGGCGGGCGGGGGAGCGCCCAGGGCGTCCCCCAACGACCGCGAAGGGAATGACCGGAGACCGGCTTGGACCTCACGGGCGATGGCTCGCAGTCGGTCTCGTTCCGAGGCGGAGAGGGTGCGGAAGACAAGGAGTTCGTTCGGAACGCTGCCCCCTTCCCCTAACCGGTACGACGCGGAGACAAGGTCGGGGTTCTCGTCCACGCGCAACTCCGCGATCACCCGCTCGGCAGCCGCGGACAGGACTTGCTCCTTCCCGTCCCGGTGAGGGTCCACAACGGTGAACAGGACGGCAATCACGTCTGTGCTCGCTGACTCCTGCTCGAGCGACTGGAACTGAACAACAAGGGGATCCTGTTGGGGTAGAAGGTCAAGGTAGGCGCTGCGGATCGGGAAATCGCGGATGTACAGGTAGGAAAGCGCGGCCAGGGCAAGAAATACGCCGACTACAACCGCCGGCCAGCGCGTGGAAACGGTGGCGAGCGCGGTGAATGCCTGGTCCCGTCGCCGGGGGAACCTAGCGGGCTTGGGTGCGTTCGCCAGAGGGCGTACGAATGGTGATGGCATACCCGGTGAGCTTCGCCGCCAGCTCCACGTTGTGACCCTCGCGACCGATGGCGAGGGAAATGTCGCTCCCCGGAACGGCTACCTGGGCCGCTCGTGCCGGTTCATCGACCTCCACCTCGAGAACGCTCGCCGGGGCCAGGGCGCCCCGGATCACCTGGCGCACGTCCTCGTTCCAGCGCACGATGTCCACCTTCTCCCCCGAAAGCTCCCGGCTCACGGCCCGAATTCGGCTTCCCCCAGGGCCAATGCAGCTTCCCACGGGATCGATCCTCGGGTCTACTCCTCGCACAAGGACTTTCGACTTCACGCCGGCCACCCGCGCCACCTTCACCACCTCGAGCATCCCCTGTTCCAGCTCCGGCACCTCGAGCGCGAGAAGCTTGGCAACGAAGTCGGGATGGGCACGCGACACGTAGATCCGCGGATCGCCCTGCGTCTTCTCCACCCGGTAGAGGTAGGTGCGGAGGCGACGGCCAGGGATGTAGCGCTCTGTGGGCAGCCGCTCCTCGCTGGGAAGAAGGGCTTCCACCTCCCCAAGGTTGATCCACACGTCTCGGCCCTCGAAGCGGTGGACGAACCCGTTCAGGATTTCCTCTACCCGCGAGGCGTACATCTCGTACAGGCCCTCCCGGCGGTGGCGGAGGATCTCGCGGCGAAAGAACTCCTCAGCACGCCGCGACTCGATGCGCCCGAGCTCCCTCACGAGATCGAATCTCTGCCCATTGACGCGGACGTCCCCCGACCGCCGATCGATCTCCACCGCGGGGGGCTCATCCCCGCCGAACTTTGCCTGATGGCCGGCGGCGATGGCCTTCTCCATCGCCGCGAACGCCACCTCCCGGTCGATCCCCCGGGTGCGGGCCATCTCCTCGATGGCCTCCAGGAACTCGATGTTCATCTCCTTTCCCGTTCCTCGTAGACAACATGGGCGCGCACGATCTCCGCGAGCGGGATGCTCCCTTCCGTGCCTTCCCAAGCAAGGGTGATCGCGTCGGAACTGGCTCCGGTGATCCTTCCGCGCCGCGTCTCGCCGGTCCTAAGCTTGGCGGAAACGAGCTTTCCCATCGCCTGAGCGTAGTGTCGAGGTTCCCACAGTCCCCGCTCGAGGCCGGGGGACGATACCTCCAAGAAATAGGGGCAGGGGACGGGATCCGCTTCGTCGAGAAGGGCCTCGATGGCCCGGCTTGCCCGGGTGCAGTCGTCCACGGTCACCCCCCCTGGGCGGTCCACTTGCACCACAAGCTGGGCACGCTGCCCAGACCGGCGAAGCTCCCAGTGGTACACCTCCACATGGGCATGGGCCGCGCCCTGGTGCACGAGTGCATCGAGATTTTCCTGAACCCCGTCCATGGTCTAGATTATACTTCCCCTCCGTGGCGGACACAACGAACGGAACGCGTAGAGATCGCATCCTTGTAGGGGAGGAAGAGGCTGGGGAGAGACTTGACCGGCTCCTTGCCCGCCGCTTGGGGATCCCGCGGTCTCACGCTCAGTCCCTTCTCGCTGCAGGTGCGGTCGAGATCGCGGGCCGAGTTCCTTTTCCCGCGCAGCGGATGAGGGGGGGAGAGGAGATCGCGGTCGTGTGGAGGGGGCCCGGGATCGTCCCTACTCCCTCCTCGATTCCGATCTTGTACGAAGACGAGGATCTCGTGGTGGTGAACAAACCCCGCGGGCTCTCTGTCCACCCGGTGGGGCACCGGCCGGAGATGACGGTGGTGTCGATCCTCCTCTCCCGCGGCCCCCTCGCCGCAGGGGCTCCCGGGAGACCCGGAGTGGTCCACCGTCTAGACGCCGCAACAACGGGAGCGATCGTTCTGGCGAAGACCCCTCGCGCCTTCCGCGAGCTGATGGACCAGTTCCGGAGCCGGACGGTGAACAAGGAGTACCTCGCGGTCGTGAACGGAGACTTAGAAGCGGATGAGGGGCGGATCGAGGGCCGGGTGGGGCGCGACGCGGGGCAGCCGTGGAGGATGCGCATCGGAGGGACAAAGGATGCTCAAACCGACTTCTCCGTGCTCAACCGGGGGAAGGGTTCGACCCTGCTCCTGGTCCGGCCGCGCACGGGGCGAACCCATCAGATCCGAGTTCACCTCGCAGCGATTGGACACCCTATCCACGGGGATCCGCTCTACGGGGAGGGCAACGGTCCCCTCCTCCTCCACTCCTGGCGACTAGGGTTCTGCCACCCCGCTACCGAGGTTTGGGTGGAGTGCGAAGCGGATCCCCCACCGGAGTTCGCCCTGTGGCGCGGCGAGCAAGGTAGTACGCCCCAGCCATGAACTGCCCACCGACAGCTACCCAGAACGCCCATATCCCATGGGGGGTGAGGAGGAGGAGCCCTGCGGCGAGGGCAGAGAGCACCGCCGCAGCCTTTCCCGGCCACTCCGCGACGAACTCCCGGCGCCTCCGCCACAGGACAAGGGCCCCCACCCCTAGCCCCACCTGAGGGAGGACGAACAGCCCCGCCCCTACGGGGGGAATCCTTCCCACGGCAGCCAGGGACGAGAAGAGAGAGAGATAGAACGCCTTGTCCACCACGGGATCGAGGAGCTGCCCCACCACCGTAACCTGGTGCGTCCTCCGCGCGATCCAGCCGTCGAGGACGTCCGTCGCCAGCGCCCCCAAGAACAAAGCCAGCGCGGCCCCCCATTGACTCCGGAGGACAGCAATTACGGTGGGAACGGCAAGCAGCCCCCGCAGCACGGTGAGGGCGTTCGCGACCGTCATCCCACGAATGGTACCCGCAGGGGGGGAAGAGGCCAACGGGAGAGCGCCCGGTATAATCCGCCCGCTGCAAGAACCCACATTGAGGTGAGTCCATTTGAGTACGACAAAGGTCATCATCATGGGAGCCGCCGGGCGAGACTTTCACAACTTCAACGTCGCGTTCCGGGACAACGAAACCTACGAGGTGGTCGCGTTCACCGCCACCCAAATCCCGGGCATCGACAGCCGAACGTACCCCCCTGCGCTCGCGGGGAAACTCTATCCTCAAGGTATTCCGATCGAACCCGAGGAGCGCCTACCCCAGCTCGTGCGGAAGAGGAAAGTGGACCGAGTTGTGTTCGCCTATTCCGACGTGTCTCACCAGTACGTGATGGAGCGAGCGGCGATCGTCGCCGCCGCGGGGGCGGATTTCTGGCTCATGTCCCCCCGCGCAACGCAGCTTCCCGCATCCACGCCCGTGGTCGCGGTCTGCGCGGTGCGCACAGGGGCGGGAAAATCCCAGACCACACGCCGGGTCGCCCACATCCTAAAGGACAGGGGAAAGAAGGTCGTCATCGTCCGCCATCCAATGCCCTACGGCGACCTCGTCCGCCAGCGGGTGCAGCGGTTCGCGTCCTTAGAGGACCTCGACCGGGGGGAGTGCACGATCGAGGAGAGGGAAGAATACGAGCCCCACCTCCAGGGAGGGTTCGTCGTCTATGCGGGGGTGGACTATGGGGAGGTCCTGCGCCAAGCGGAGGCCGAGGCGGACCTGATCCTGTGGGACGGAGGGAACAACGACTTCTCGTTCTTCCGCCCCGATCTCCTGATCGTCGTCGCCGACCCCCTGCGCGCCGGGCACGAGAGCACGTACTGGCCAGGGTCCGTCCTCGCGCGCCAGGCCGACGTCGTCGTGGTCAACAAGGTGGACACGGCGGGGATGGAGCCCGTGGAGCGCCTGCGGGCGTCGTTGGCCAAGCTCAGTCCGAAAGCGAAGATCGTGGAGGCGGCGTCGCCGATCACGGTCGAGGACCCCTCGCTCGTTGCGGGGCGAGGAGTCCTCGCCGTCGAGGACGGCCCGACCGTCACCCATGGGGAGATGCCGTTCGGGGCCGGAGCGGTGGCGGCCCGGAAGCTCGGAGCGACCCTCGTTGACCCCAGGCCCTACGCCCGGGGGTCGCTTGCGGCGACCTTCGCTGCGTACCCCCACCTTGGGCCGGTGCTTCCCGCGATGGGCTACGGAAAGAAGCAGATCGAGGAGCTTACCCAGACGATCGAACGGGTCCCCTGCGAGGCCGTTGTGATCGCAACCCCGGTGGATCTCCGCCGGCTGATCAAGATCGGGAAGCCCTCCACCCGCGTTCGGTACGACCTCCAGGAGATCGGGCGGCCCACGCTCGCCGACCTCCTTCCCGAGTTCTGAGACAGGAGTCCACGGTGGCCCGGACAAATGGGGCCGGGCCAGCCCTCACCTGTGCCCCGCGGACCGGCTGTCCCCCCGTACCCTGTTCGCTACGAGGTGGTGTGAGATGAGAAGGTGCCTTCTGGGTGCGTTCGTCCTCGGCTTGGTCGGGATGGCCACAGCGTCTGCCCAAACCCCAGCCCTGTCTGGTTCGTTAGGGATCGAGGCCGTCGCCACGTTCTCCGGTTCCCCCCCCGCCGTGACCTCGGCCCTCACCCTCGCCCTCGGGTTTGGACGAGCTGAAGTCGTTAGCAGGACAGAGTTGTCGCTCACAGGCCTCGTCGCTTCACACCTCACGATGGGGGTCAGGCTCGATGGGGTTGGTCTGCGCACGGGAATGCGGTTCAATCCATGTTTCTCTAGGTACTGGTTCGAGGTGCGGGGCGGGTGCTGCCCGCTCGAACTCGGAGGCCTCTTCCTCGTCGAGAACCTCGCTTCGGCCTGTCAGACGCCAAGCTGGACGATCGGGATCGTCCTCGACCTCGGGGTCGCGTGGCGGCCGGGGTTCTTCGCCCGCAGCCTCACCGGGTTCGGGGTGACGGACCTCTACCACCTCTTGGACGAGGATCCCGCAACCGAACTGACCGCAGTCTCTGGAGTGTGGTTCGAGGAGGAACTCCTCCACCTCGGGTTCACGAGCCCCTTCTTCCGCGCCGACTCCCTCGTCCTGTTTGACCCGTATGGGCTCGCGTGGTTCGAACTCGGGGCGTCCTACACCTACCCGGAACCCGAGGCCGAACTCGGGGCCCGGATCCGCCTGAACGGAGGGTTCGGTCTCGATTGGGCGAAGCTCTTCCTCGGGGTCAAGGTCCCGCCGGTGGCGGTCCGGCTCGTGACCGTCTTCGACCTCGGGGGATTCCTGTACCAGGAGGTGTGGGCCGAGGTCGTGTTCTCTTGGGTCCGGATCTATTCCCGCACCACGTTCGACTTCGGCGGCCTCATCCAAGTCGTGGTCGGGGCGGAGTTGAAGTTCTAAGCGAACTCAACCCTGAGCAAGAGGAACCCCGACGGCTCGGCTTGCCGGGGAGGGGAAGGGGCAGGATCATTGGGGGGAGAATATGCACCCCTTTGGCCTAGCTCCCGAGTTCACGCTCTTCTCCGCAGGGGAGGCCAAGCTTTCGCTCCGCGACCTCTGGGGCGTGTACTCCATCCTCTACTTCTTCCCTCGGGCGGGAACGCCGGGCTGCGCCCAAGAGGCTCTGGAGTTCCAAGCCCAGATCCCCACGTTCACCTCCCTCGATGCCCGGGTGGTGGGGATCTCGCCCGACTCCACCTCCACCCTGGCCCGATTCGCTGCGGATCACGATCTCAGGTTGCCCCTCCTCTCCGATCCCGAACGGACCGTCGCGACGGCCTATGGCGCCGTCACGCCCGAGGGTAAGATCCTTCGCTCGACGTTCCTCCTCGACCGAGTGGGGACGGTGCGATGGGAGTGGCGAGGGGTGAAGGCAGAAGGGCACGCCGCGGACGTTCTTGCCGCGCTGCGGTTCCTCCGCGCGGCGGACGAGGGGATCAACCCCCTCATCCAGGCCCGACGGGCGTACCGGGCCCTGTCGGACGAGCCCCTGCCTCGGGAGGCCGTGATGCGGCTTGTGGAGGCGGCCCACCTGGCCCCGTCCTGCTTCAACAACCAGCCGTGGCGGTTCGTGGTCGCCACAGGACCGACGCTGGAGCGCGTGAAGGCAGCCCTCCCCGGAGGGAACTACTGGGCCAAGACCGCCCCGGCGATCCTCGCTCTTTGCTCCCATCGCGATCTCGACTGCAAGCTCTCGGATGGCCGCGACTACTTTCTCTACGGGTGCGGGATGGCGACGGGGATGCTCATGGTCCAGGCGACCCAGATGGGCCTCGTGGCCCACCCCATCGCCGGCTACGACCCCCTGGCGGTGAAGGAAGCCCTGGGGATCCCCTTGGACTACGTGTTGATCGCGCTCATCGTGGTCGGGAAGAGAGGAGACGCGACTTCCCTGAGCGAAAAGCACCGCGCCCTCGAACTTGGGCCGCGGGATCGCAAGCCCGTGTCCTCGGTCCTCATGTGGGATAGGTTCAGGGACTTGGAACAGATGGAGGAAGAATGACCACCAGCGAGACGTTGAGGTGATCCGGGGCCGGAGGAGCGTGCTCCGGTTCGAGCCCAAGCCCGTGACCGACGACGAACTGGAGGCGATCCTCGAGGCTGGGCGCCCTCGTTCGCCAACTCCCAGCCGTGGACGTTCGTCGTCGTGCGCGAGGAGAAGACGAAGCGCAAGCTGGGGCAGCTTGTGGAGCGGATCGCGTTCTCCCGCCGTGGCCAGGTTGCGCTTTCCGGAAAGGGGGTTGGCGACGCCCCGATCGTGATCGCCGTGGTGCTCGATCCGGTGAAGGACCCCCACCACTGGGTGGAGGCGGGGACGGCACAGAACATGGCCCTCATGGCCCACAGCCTCGGGCTCGCCTCGTACTGGGCGGGCCTGGGCGGGAAGTCGGAAGCCGAGGCGCGGCGGATCCGGGCGACGCTCGATCGGGATGTTCTGGGAGGAGAAACAACCTGGACGGCTCGGCTGATCAGCCGCGAGCGGGGGGATGTGACGATCCCACCAGGTGTGGCGGGTCCTAAGGAAGCACAAGATCCACCTGAGAGCGTCGGCACAACTGGTGTGTGAGCACCGATCCCGAGTTCGCACCCAAGGCAGCGGACATCGTGGGGTTGTACCTTGCGCCCCCCGAGAACGCTGTGGTCTTGTGCGTGGGCGAGAAGCCAGCGATCCAGGCCCTTGAACGAGCGCAGGGGTACCTCCGGCTCCCCAACGGGCGTGCGCTCACCGGGTTCAGCCACCACTACAAGCGGAACGGGACCACCACCCTGTTTGCAGCCGTGGAAGCTGCCACCGGTCTGGTCTGCGCCGGTCACTACACCCGCCGGCGGCGCCGCGAGTTCCTGGACTTCATGAACGACCTCGTCGCCCAGTATCCATCTTCTCAGGAGGTCCACGTGATCCTTGATAACCTCAACACCCACAAGCCCAAGCACGACCGGTGGCTTGCCCGACACGGGGACGTGCGCTTCCACTTCACCCCCACCCGCGCCAGCTGGCTCAACCAGGTGGAGATCTGGTTCAGCATCCTACAACGACGGGTCCTGAGAAGCGGGAGCTTCACGTCGCCGCGGGCTCTCCGAGAGGCGATCGACCGGTTCCTGGAAGCCTATAACGAACGGGCAACTCCCTTCGAGTGGACGGCCACCACGGTCGCCCCGGTGGGACTCACCAAACGTTACGCGGACTTATGCCGCTAGGTACTAGTGTGAAAGGTACGTGACGAACGTGGAGGTCTGTTGTTGGTTCTGTTCGGCCGCGAGTTTGCCGGCGGTTCTTTTGACGAGGAGCGCTGGGAAGGGAAAGAACTCCCGAGCTATGTGGTCCAGATCAGAAAAGCGGGGACGCTCACGTTGATGGTCAACTACGTCGGTCCTCCGGAGCTCGACGATCTCCGTTTTGGTGGGGCGTGGGTGGTGGACAAGGGCGGTGCAGTCCGGGTGAGCCTCCCCGTGGGGAGAGAGGGGACCCTCCCCTACGACTCCCCCTGCTGAGCCAGGTGGGGTATCTTGGGGGCGGAGGTGGTGCTGATGTGGAGCCGTGTACGAGAGGTGCTGGTTGTCGTTCTGGGGGTGGGGACCTTGGCAGGGTGCGGGCAAGCATTCCGGAACGCGGCCGGGAACACGCCCCTCACGATCTCCCTTCCCGCGCCGCGCCAAGTTGGTCCCGTGAGCGTGGAGGAGTCGTTGGCCGCGCGGAGGTCGGAGCGTTACTACCGGCAAGAGTCGTTGGCTCTGGCGGAATTGGCTCAGCTTCTGTGGGCGGCCCAGGGGATTACCATTGACTGGGGTGGCCGCACCGCCCCCTCGGCGGGGGCCACCTATCCTCTGGAAGTGTTCGCCGTGGTCGGGGCGGTGGAAGGGCTTGCAGCCGGCATGTACCAGTACCTCCCGGCCGAACATTCTCTCGTCCACCGGAAGAGCGGGGATCTCCGGACGGAATTGAGCGAGGTGGCCCTCGGGCAGCCCTGGGTCCGGGAAGCGCCCTTCGTCCTCGTGATCGCCGCCCAGTACGAGCGCACAACCCAGAGGTACGGAGAGCGGGGGATCCGGTACGTGCACATCGAGGTCGGCCACGTCGGCCAGAACGTGTACCTCCAGGCGGGAGCATTGGGCCTCGGGACGGTGGCGGTGGGGGCGTTTTCCGATGACGGCGTGAAGCGCCTATTGGAGATCGAGGAGGACCCGCTCATGCTCATGCCGATAGGCCGTCCAAACTAGGCCTTTCTCACTACGAGGCGCGGACCACGGCGTGGAGGTGCTCGGTGGAGTCCCGGTACTGGGGGAGCTCGCACGTTTCCGCAGCCAACCGCAGCACGTTCTCGTAGGCGACAGGGTCGGCAGCCGCGATCCGTTCCAGCTCGTCGAGCATCCCGGCGGCGAACCCCTCGGCCCCGGCGTAGGTCACGATGTCAAGTCCGGCCTTCCGAAGCTCGCTCAACGCCTGAGGCGGGGTGAGAAACGCGGCTTCGGTGAACGCCCGTTGCTCGCCAAGCTGGACCCAGTCAGCCAGAAGGTCGCGTACATAGTCGAACCTCCGGTAGGCCTCAGGGAACTCAGCAAGGCCAGCGCGGAGGATGCCCCACGGGTTGAGGAACGACACCACGGCCGGCGCCCCGGGCTTGAGGATTCGTCGCAGTTCCCTCAGGGCTTGGGCTCGGCCGTCCTCGTCCACGATGTGGTAGAGAGGCCCCATCAACAGCGCCCCGTCGAACGCATGGTGGGGGAGTACACCGAGATCCCGGGCATCGGTGCACAGAACGGCCTCCGCCCGGAGGCCCAACTCGGCGAGCTTCCCATTCGCGAACTCCACCGCCCGGGACGAGAGGTCCACCAGGGTCACCCGGTACCCGCGCTGGAGAAGCTCGACCGTGTACCGGCCCGGCCCCCCGCCGATGTCGGCGACATGCCCGGATGCGGGGAAGTGCCGCCCGATCAAGTGGAGGGTGGTCACGAGTTCCAACCTCCGATAGGGGCCGTCGAGGCGTCCCCACTCCCGCTCTACCTGACGGTCGTAGTAGCCACGGACGGCTTCGCTCATGGAGTCAGTCTACCCGGGGCAGGCCGGGCCTTCCCCACCGCGATGCACGAGAGACAAGAACGGGGGTTGGTCCACGCCAACCCCCGCGAACTCCGATCGCCTCTAGATGAGACCTACTCAGTCCATGATGTCGGGTTTCCCCACGCACAGGGCCGTGCCCCAGTAGAGGAGCGGGTTACTGGCGTTCCGACAGTTCTTCGCGCTCTGCACGTTCGGGTTGTCGCAGCAGAAGCCGCTCGGCTCCAGATTCGACCCGGCGGTGCTGCTAACTCATCTTCTACAGTTGGTTTTGA
>JBBIQN010000013.1:0-44693 GCA_037442305.1 Candidatus Bipolaricaulota bacterium | reverse complement strand
ATCTGCTGGTACGTGCTGCCCACAACCGCCGGGTAGCGCATCCCGAGAAGTACCTGTGGGAAGCCGTGAGGTCCACCGCTCCTGTGGGCACGATGAACGTCGAGGTCCCCCGAGGAGCCCACCGTGCCCCACGGCGAGCCAAGCTCACCGTGCGCGTGGCTGAGGTTGCGGTCCATCCTCCACGGTACCGCAAGCACGAGCCAGGGCTGGCCGAGGTGGATGTGAGCGGGGTGTTGGCGGAGGAAGAGAACCCGCCACCTGGTCAGGAAGCGATCTCATGGCTTCTTGTGACAACGCTGTCCTTGACAGGAAAAGAGGAAGCGCAGCGCTGTGTGGAGTACTACGCCCGACGTTGGCTGGTGGAGCGCTACCACTACGTGCTGAAGAGCGGGTGTCGGGTCGAAGAGCTTCAGCTGGAGACAGCGGATCGGCTGGAGCGGGCGCTGGCGCTGTACAGCATCGTGGCGTGGCGTCTTTTGTGGCTGACCTACGAGGTACGGGTTCACCCTACAGATCCTTGCACGAAGGTGCTTGCCCAAGAGGAGTGGCAAGCACTGTACGGCATGGTTCACCCCAAACGGCGTCTGCCCCGACGCCCACCGTCGCTGAAGGATGCGATGAGCTGGATCGGCAAGCTGGGCGGCTTCCTGGGCCGGGCAGGCGACCGTAGCCCAGGGGTGAAGACCCTGTGGCGGGGGATCTTCCGTCTCCATGACTTCACCTCGGCACTGAAGACCCTACAGAACAGAGGTTCAGGAGTTGTGGGTAATGCTTAGCCCCGGCGGGGTGGGAGGGTGGGGGGAATTCCACCTTTCAGGTCTTACGTCTCTCTAACAGGGCCTTGGCCTGCGCGAAGCCGAAGTCTGGTGTTCCCACACAGGCTGCTAGAAGGTCACTGTTCCCGCTACCCGCGTTTCGATGCGACGCCCCATCTGGTAGGCGGAGGCGGTCCCTGAAAGCCGCACAGGGGCTCCTGATCCAGGTGGATAGAGCGCGTACACGATCTGGACTGCCTTTCCCGGATCAAGTTGAGTGGACCAAAGGACCTCCAGCGCCTCACCGCGCTGGTAGATTGCCCCCCCGTCATTGAGCACCGCAGCCACCCACCCCGGGGGGATCGTTTCCGACACAGCCGGGGCGACGAGGAATTGTTTCGCCAACAGCGTCACCGTCACCTCCAACGCCCCGCCGTTCCAGCGAACGGATCGGAATGCGCCGAGTCGGCTGTCGGCCGCGACGGCGACCCTGAGCCAAGACAGAACCTTTCCCTCTTGGGTGACCTCCACCGTGACCTCCCAGTACCCTATGGGAACGGTCCAGGTCGCCCACGGCTGGTTCGTCGTCGCATCGGGGCGGCCATCACCGTTGAAATCCCACTTGAACTGGGCCCTAGCCGGTGCCCCCGTTACCTGGAACGTGACCTCGGACCCTGGATTGGGAATCGCCGTAGACAAGGTCAGAGCGATCCCCTGCCCAACCGCCCAGGCGCCCATCGCCAGCATGCAGGCTGCCGCAAGAAACGTTCGCATCGTCTCCTCCTTTGTGGACCGGCGGGGGCCACTCCGCGGCCCCCGCCGCTTTCCGAGGAAGACCAGCTTCTCTTGACCCTACCGATCGCAGATGCCCGGTGCCCGACGGGGGAGCGCCTCACAAACCGGAGTCTTCGTGAGCCACAGGGCGATGATCTGTTTCATCGTCTCGTAGTCCACCTTCCCCGGAGCGCAGGTCCGCGGCACCTTGGTTCCCTCGAGCCAGAAGGCAATTGCCCGCTGCACCTGGGGGAACGTGATGAAGTCGGAGAGGGAGAGGTCGATCGTGTCCCGGGCGACATCCCACCGCGAGATCGCAACGATCACGTCCAGGCAGTCCGTGAGGTCGACCGAGCTCGCCCCTGTGACCTCCACCTCAAGACACGGGTGACCGCTGTCGGCCCGGCCGACGATGATCTCTCGAGAGATCACCGCACACGGGTTGGGTGGGGTTGTCTCCACGGTCACCGTGGGCGGGACCTCGACCTGGTAGATGATCGTCTTCATCTGCCCAGCCTTGAGAACACCCGTGAAGACCCATTGGTCCACGCCGGGCTTGTAGACGAAACCGTCGTTTTGGACCGGGGTCACACGCCACCCGATGGGCAGGTCTTCGTCGAGGCCGACCCCGTACGCGTCGCGGTCAGTCGTGATCTCTACCTTCACCGTAAACTTGTTCCCCACTGCGTTCCCCGCGGAGTCATAGAACCCGATGACCACGCCTTGGCACGGGATGGACGTGATGATCGTGCGCCGTGCCTTGAGGTTGGGGGTCGGCATGGTCGGGAGCGGCTGGTCGATTGCCGTGCACGAGATCGCATAGGCGGCGATCAGCTTCAGCATGGAGAGGCCAATCCTCTCCCCGCACGTCTTCACGACCGGCCGATCGGTACGCCACAGTTCCGTAGCCCGGGCCAGCTGCTCCGTCGTGATCATCTCCGACAGTCGGAGATCGATCCGGTCCTCCTCTCCAGGCATCGTCGCCGGGACAAGGTGCGCCACAGCCTCGAGGACAGAGAGGCAGTCGTTCACGAGGAAGCACGACTCATTCGCGACCTCGAACTCAAATTCGGGTACCCTGGCCTGGAAGATCCCGGTGATGCAGAACTGCTGGGGGATGCGGATCCAGGCGAGCTGTTCGGGCCGCGGCACGGTCACATCGTAGATGATGACGCGTTCGCTTCCCGCCTTGATCGGCTCGAGGAACACCCACTGCACCTCGGCACGGTTGAAGATCGCTCCCCCGTTGTTGATGGGGGTGATCTCCCAACCCACCGGCGGGTTCTCGTCGAGGCCTGCTCCCGCGAGGTCCTGGTCGGTATGGATTCTTATCTGGACCCGGAACGCATGCCCCGGAAGGGCGGTCATCGTGGAGAGGGAACGGGTCGCGGTGACCGTGACGGGCGACACGTAGAGCGGCGTCGCGTACGGCGTCTCCAACCCCGTGTTGTCCACAAGCGTCAACCGCACCGTGTACGACCCGCCGGTGAGGTAGGCGTATTTGGCCACGGGTTCCGTGCCCTCAACATCCACCACGCCATCGCCGTTGTAGTCCCACTTGTACCGCACGATCGTACCATCGGGATCCCTGCTTCCGGAGGCGTCGAACGTTATCTGCTGGCGGGCCCGGGGGGCAGCAGGGGTGATCACGACGTTTGCCACCGGCGGTTGGTTCTTCATCCCCTCGATCACGATCGTTTCGGTCGTGTTGAGCTCGCGCCGCGTTGGGGCATTGATGTTCCCCGACTTCACGACGATCCTTCGGATCCCGGAGAACGCACCCGGAGTGAGGGTGATCTTGAAGTCGTCCCTTAGCGGGCCGAACACGCCCCCGTCGGTGTTGTTGGCGATCCACGTCCAGAGGATCTGGTACTCACCGTTCGCCAGGGTGTACTCGTCGCGGAGCTCGGGAAGGAAGATCCCGAAGAACGCGTTTCCCTCGTCATCCTTGACGGCGAAGTTCGCGCCAGACGGGAAATCCTTGAGCGTCAACCGCGCGTTGCCCTCTGCCCCGGTGTTGGCCTTGTTCAGGATGAAGAACAGGTAAAGGTTTAGCGTGCCTGGCTCCCGGTAGAGGAACAACACGAGGTTTCCGGTCTCGGCGAGCTCGTTGTTGCTCCGGGACTGTCCGCCGTCGTAAGCATAGAACTCCGCGGCCGTCTTCGCCCCCGCAAGCGGGGGGATCGCGGCCTTGACCGCTCCCTGGGTCACCTGGAAGTAGCCCTGTGCGCTCACGGGCCCGGCGACCACCAAGGAAATCACAACTGCTAGGCTGATCTTCCTCCACATCGTCAACCTCCTTACCCTATCGACTGCCCAAGCAAGTCTAGCGGCAAACGCCGTTTCTGTCTGTAACTGGGATCACCCCCCACCGTGCTGTCGCGAATCCATGGTTCCGAAGGGAGGGTACTCGCGAGGTGTGGGGGGCCTGAGGAAAGAGGAGGACCCCTCGTCCCAGGTTTGTCCCGGGTCGAGGGGACCTAGATCACCTTGTCGCTGGGCGCGCGGCGGTTACAGGGACAACACCCGCGGAAGCTGGGCTTGATGGGGGTGGTCCGGACCGGGGTAGACCTTGAGCTTGCGGAGCATGCGCCGGCCGAGCTCGGTCTTGGGGAGCATCCGCCGCACGGCGAGCCGGATCGGGATCTCCGGGTGTCGGCGCTGCACCTCGCGGTACGGGGTCTCCTTGAGGTGTCCGATGTACCCCGAGTGACGGTAGTGCATCTTCTGGTCCCACTTCTTCCCCGTAAGCCGTACCCGATCGGCGTTGATCACGATCACGTGGTCCCCCACGTCGAAGAACGGGGTGTACGTGGGCTTGTGCTTGCCCTGAAGGACGAGCGCGAGCTTCGAGGCGAGCCGCCCGAGCGGTTGGTCCGTGGCGTCCACCACGAGCCAATCGCGCTGGAACGTTACCCCGGCGTCTTCCTTCTTGGCCATGTACGTCTTCTGCATCCCTTCCTCCTCGTACTGGACCGGGATCATAAACGCGGACGGAGCTGCCCTCAACCGAAGCCGCCCCCCCTTACGCGATGCGCACGCTAAGGGAGCCGATCCCCGCCACCACCACCTCGACTTCGTCCCCTGGATGGAGCTCGCCCACCCCAGCCGGCGTACCGGTCAGCACCACGTCCCCGGGCATAAGCGTCATGAACGCGCTTACGTACGCAAGGAGGAAGGGCACGGGGAAGATCATGTCCGCGGTCTGACCGTCCTGGCGCAGCTCTCCGTTCACGTAGGTGCGGAGGGAGAGCGACTGCGGGTCGAGGTCGGTCTCGATCCACGGTCCCAGGGGAAGGAACCCGTCGGCCGATTTGGCGCGAACCCACTGCAAGTCGGTCTTCTGCCGATCGCGCGCCGTGAAATCGAGGGCGCACGTGTAGCCCAAGACGTAATCCAAGGCCTGTCGCTCGGGAACGGCCTTCATTCGCCGGCCGATCACGACCGCCAGCTCCCCTTCGTAGTGGAGGGCGCGGGTGAACGGGGGGTAGGGAATCGTCCCCCCCGGTGCGGCAAGGGCATTGGGAGCCTTGAGGAACAGCCCGGGCTCGGTCGGCACCTCGGCCGGGTGTCCCATCTCCCGGATGTGGTCACGGTAGTTCCGCCCCACGCACACGACCTTTGTCGGCCGCGCCGGAGGGAGGACCCGAACTTCGTCCAGACGGCGCGTCCGTCCGGTCTCAACTCCGCCTGGGCCGCGGGTGATCCGGACCTGGTCGCCGGCGATTGTCCCCCACGTCCCTCGCCCAAACCGAACGATTCTCACAGGTCACCTCGCTCGATGATCGCCTGCTCGCCCGGACCGGTCCCGATGAGAGTCACCGGAACCCCCACCTGCTCTTCCAGCCACTGCACGAACCGCTGGGCTGCCGACGGCAGCGCGGCGAAGTCCTGCGCCCCCGCAACATCGGCATCCCACCCAGGAAGCCTCTCGTACACCGGCTCGGCTCGCGCGAGGTCCTCGGCCCGGATCGGGAACCGCTCCACGACCCGCCCTCCGATCCGATATCCCACGCCGATCCGCACCTCGCCGACGCCGGACAGGACATCGAGCTTCGTCAGGGCCAGTTCGGTGAACGTGTTGACCTGGTGGGCATAGCGCAGAGCAACGAGATCGAGCCAGCCGCAGCGGCGAGGGCGACCCGTGGTGGCACCGTATTCGCCTCCTCCCTCGCGCAGCCGTTCCCCGACCGCGCCACGCTCCTCGGTCGGGAATGGCCCTGCCCCAACCCGCGTCGCGTAGGCCTTCGTCACCCCAACCACGCGTGCGAGGTTCGGCCGCACCCCCGTGCCCCAGCCGATGCCGTGGACGGTGGTCGTGGACGAGGTCACGTAGGGGTACGTCCCGAGATCGAGGTCGAGGAGCGAGCCCTGCGCGCCCTCGAACACGACCGATCCCTCCCCCTCCAAGGCGGCAGCAATGACCGTCTGAGCGTCGCCCGTTCGGGCCGCGAACCGCTCGCGGAACCGGATCAGATCGGATGCAACCCGGTCGAGATCGCCCTCGAATCTCGTCTGCGCTGCGGATCGCTCCAGGCGGTCCCTCAGCGTGCGCTCGTCAGCGAGGTCAGCCAGGCGGAGGCCGCGCCGGGCAGCCCGGTCTTCGTAGGCGGGGCCGATCCCGCGGCGGGTGGTCCCGATGCGATCGGCCGTCCCGTTCTCCTCTTCCCGCCAGCGGTGGTGAGGCAGGACGAGCGGGGCCCGCTCCGCGAGGAAGAGGTCCGGCTCGGGGCGCCGTTGGGTCCGCAGCGCGTCGAGCTCCCGTTCCAGTTCCCACAGGTCGAGCGCCACGCCGTGTCCGACGACGCCCCGGCACCCAGGGTGCAACGAGCCCGATGGGACGAGATGGAGGCGGGCGACGCCCAGGGCATCCTCCACCGTGTGTCCGGCATTGGCCCCTCCGTTGAACCGCACGCACATCCGGGCTGTCCGGCACAGGCGGTGGACAACCTTTCCCTTTCCCTCATCGCCCCACTGGGCCCCAATCACCGCGAGGGCTGGCACCCCTACCTCCCGCTCCGCTTGAGCCATACCCGGCCCGTCCGGCCATGGATCTCAAGCTTCGTCTCATACTCAGCGCCTGGGATCTCACCCGCACTCACCCGGACCGCGAGAACCTCCTCGCGAATCCGATCCGAGAACAGGCGAACGATCTCCCCCAGTCCTCCGTCATAGCCGACCTCGATCCGGTCTGTAACCACGAACCCCGCTTCCTTACGGGCGAGCTGGAGCCGGTGGACGAGCTCGCGGAGGTCTCCCTCCGCCTTGAGTTCTTCATCCAGGCGCACGTCGAGGGCCACCGCGCCGTCCGGCCCGACGGACACGACGAACCCCTCCGCCGGCCGCCATTCCACCTTGACCGCCTCGGGAGCGAGCACCACGGGCTCCCCGTCCACCCAGAGCTCGATCCGCCCGCGGGAAGAAAGATCCGCCGCGAGAGCGCGGGAATCGGCCTGGGCGAGGGCGGTCGCGATCCTCGGCAGGCGGTCTCCATACAGGGGGCCCAACCGTCGGTAGTCCGGGGTCACGTTCGGCATCTGGTACGCATCGAGGCGTTCCTCGAACACGGTACGGGACACGTTCACCTCGTCGCGCACGAGTTTCCAGAGATCGTCGGGGATCGCTTCGTCCCCCTCCTTTCGGAGGACGTGGAGGGCGGGGAGGGGCTGGCGGACCTTGACCTTGGCGAGGTGGCGCGCCCCAAGGGCAAGCGAGGCCACCTCCCGCACGCGGATCATCTGCCTCTCCAGGTCGAGGTCGCGGGAGAACGGGTCCGGCCAGTCCGCGAGGTGAACGGAGTCCGGATCGGCCTCTATCCGCAGGGACGCCCACAGCGCCTCGGCGAGGAACGGGGTGAACGGGGCGAGGAGGAGGGCCAACGTCCGCAGGGCCTCGTACAGGGTTCCGTACGCACGGAGCTTATCCTGGGTCAGTCCCTCGCCCCAGAACCGGGAGCGGGAGAGGCGGATGTACCAGTTGGAGAGGTCGTCCACAAGTTCGCTGAGTTCGCGCGTCGCCGCCAGGGGATCGTACCCCTCCAGCGCCGCCGTGACCCTCTCGACCGCCGCTCCTAGCCGCGACCGGAGCCAGCGGTCGAGCGCCGGAAGCTCTTGCGGAGACGGCACGGCAGCGGAGGGAGTGAACCCATCAATCCCCGCGTAGAGGGTGAAGAAATCGTGGCAGTTCCGCACCGTATCGAGGAACCCGAACCGGGCCTGGCGGGCGCCGCCTTCGTCGTACCGCCGCTCGTTCCACGGCGCGGACTCCGAGGAGAGGTACCACCGCACCGCATCCGCGCCGTGGGCGTCCACGATCGGCATCGGATCGAGCACGTTGCCGCGCGACTTGCTCATCTTCTGCCCCTCGCTATCGAGGCCCATCCCGGTGACAAGCACGTTCCGGTACGGAGAGGCTCCGTGGAGGAGGACCCCAGTGACGAGCATCGTGTAGAACCAGCCCCGGGTCTGATCCAGGCCCTCGCTGATGAAGTCCGCGGGGTAGATGGCCTTGAACTGGTCAGCATTCTCGAACGGGTAGTGCCACTGAGCGGTGTGCATCGAACCGGAGTCGAACCAGGTGTCCAGTACATACGGGACACGGCGCATCGTTTGCCTGCAGCGACAGCGGAGCTCGACGCGGTCTACGTAGGGCCGATGGAGCTCCACCCCTCGGGCGAGGTCAGGATCCACAGCGTGCCTGACGAGTTCATCGCGCGAGCCGACCACCTTCTCGTCCCCACACCTGTCGCAGATCCAGACCGGAAGTGGCGTCCCCCAGTACCGGTCGCGGGACAAGGCCCAATCGCGCATCGCGGCAAGGAAATCGCCGAACCGGCTTTCCCCGACGTGCTCCGGGTGCCAGACGATCGTCTCGCTGTGGGCGATGATCTCGTCCTTGGCGCGGGTCGTGGCGATGAACCACGAGTCAAGCGCGTAGTAGAGGAGCGGGGTGTCGCACCGCCAGCAGAACGGGTAGTCGTGCTCGTAGCCCTCCGCTTTGAGGAGCCTTCCCCGAGAAGCGAGGTCTTCCACGATGAGCGGATCGGCGTCCTTCACGAACCTACCTGCCGCAAGGCAGAACTCCTCGGTGAACTTCCCCGCCCGGTCCACCGGCTGGAGGAAGGGAAGGCGTTCCTCTCTTCCCAGTTCGTAGTCCTCCTCACCGAACGCGGGGGCGATATGGACGATCCCCGTCCCCTCGCTCATCGTCACGAACTGCGCCCCCACCACGCGGTACGCCCCCTGGGGTGCAAGCGGGTACAGGGGCTCGTAGCGGAGGCCGATGAGGTCGCGGCCGGGGAACTCCCGGAGGACCTTCGCTCCCTCTCCAAGCACGGCGCCAACGCGGGCCCGCGCCAAGATGAACCGTTCCCCGTCTGTTTGCACCTCGACGTAGGTCTCGTCCGGCGCCACGGCGAGGGCCACGTTGGCGGGAAGCGTCCAAGGGGTCGTCGTCCATACGAGGAAGGAGACACCGTCCCGCAGCGGCATCCGCACGAACACGGAGGGGTCGGCAACGCGCGCGTACCCCTGCGCCACCTCGTGCGAGGAAAGCGACGTTCCGCACCGCGGGCAGTAGGGGAGGATCTTGTGGCCCTGGTAGAGGAGCCCCCGGGCGTGGATCTCCTTGAGCTCCCACCACAGGGTCTCGATGTAGTCATCAGCGTACGTAACGTACGGATCATCGAGGTCAATCCAGAACCCGAGGCGCCGGATCATGTCCTCCCAGGCGCGGATGTACGTGCGGACGGACTCCTTGCACTTCTTCACGAACGTCTCCACTCCGTAGCGCTCGATCTCCGCCTTGGTGCTGATCCCGAGCGCCTTCTCCACCTCGAGCTCCACGGGGAGGCCGTGGCAGTCCCACCCCGCCTTGCGGCCCACGTAGCGCCCCCGCATCGTGTGGTAGCGGGGAAAGAGGTCTTTTTGCAGGCGAGCGAGGAGGTGCCCGATGTGGGGCCGGCCGTTGGCCGTGGGCGGTCCCTCGTGGAACACGTACCGTGGCGCACCCGCTCGCTGTTCGAGCGACCGCGCGAAGACCCGCTTCTCCTCCCAGAACGCGAGCACCGCGCCCTCGCGGCGCGTTGGATCTGCCTCAAGCTTCGTGAACCCCACCCGTTCCTCCTTGAACTGCCCGTTCACCGACCCATAGACTGAACTCTCACTGTGGGAATGCCAGAAGACGCTCGCGGTGAGTTATCCCTGCCCCTGGGGGAGCAGGATGAACCGGCAGGTCCACCTTCGCTCAGGCATCGTGATCGCCACCTTCAGTATACTCCTCACCCCGCACCCGGTCGAACGCCGCCGCGAGGCTCCCGAGGGCCGAACCGAGGTCGAACGCAGATCGCAGATCCTCTCGGCCCAGCCGAGCTCGGACGGTCGGATCCGCCGCCGCCACCTGGGCGAGATCGGTCCCCGTGTCCCTCACCTCATCGGCCAGGCGCGACACGAGTTGGTGGGCCTCCTGCCGACTGAGCCCCGACCGCACGAGCGCGAGGAGCAGCCCCTCCGAGAAGGGCAACCCCTGCGCCTCCTCCAGGTGAGCCTTCATCCTCTCGGGAAAGACGACAAGCCCGTTCACGAGGTCCGTGGCCCGAGCGAGCATGTAGTCTACAAGGGTGAAGCTCTGGGGAAGGAGGACCCGCTCCACCGAGGAGTGGGACATGTCCCGCTCGTGCCACAGGGCGTTGTCCTCCAGGGCCGGGCCGATCCCGGCGCGCACCACGCGGGCCAGGCCGGACAGCCGTTCGGACAGGATCGGGTTCTTCTTGTGAGGCATCGCCGACGATCCCTCCGGCCTCCCCTCGGCGACCTCCCCGACCTCGGACCGAGAGAGGTGCCGAACCTCGATGGCGATCTTCTCGACGAGGGACGCCGCGGACGCGAGGGCGAACAGGACCTCCGCGTGGCGGTCCCGGGACACGATCTGGGTCGCGACTGGGCATGGCCGGAGCCCAAGGGAGGAGAGGGCCTTCTCCTCGGCCTCGCGCGGATAGTGGGCGTGCGTCCCCACCGCCCCGGAGAGCTTCCCCACCGCGATCCCGTCCCGCGCCCGACGGAGCCGCGAGACGACGCGCCGCAGCTCGTCGTGCCAGGCGAGGACCTTCCGCCCGAACGTGGTCGGCTCGGCCCACTGGCCATGGGTCCGGCCAAGCAGCGGGACATCGCGATAGCGCTGCGCGAGATTCCACAACGCCGCGCGCAGCCGCGAGGCCTTCTCAAGGAGGAGGTCGAGACCCTCGACGAGGGTCAGGGCAAGGGCAGTGTCCTTCACGTCCGAGGAGGTGAGGCCGAAGTGGAGCCAGCGGCCATCGGGGCCCACCGTTTCCTCGACCGCCCATAGGAACGCCACGAGGTCGTGACCGACCTCGTGTTCGAGAGCGCGGATCCGCTCGCGGTCGATCGCAGCCTCCGCGCGCACGCGGGCCGTCACCCCGGCCGGGACGCGGCCCAACTGCTCGAGCGCCGCCAGGGCCGCCAGTTCGACCTTCAGCCACCTCTCGTACTGGGCATCGAGCGTCCAGAGGTCCTTCATCGGGGCGAGCGCATAGCGATCGAGCGTCACGGACGAAGGATAGACCGTTTCCACGCCGCGCGCCAATCCCGAAACGCGCGACCTCGATGGCTATAATCCCCTCGATCGTGAGGTGGACTTGGTGAACCGAATCGAGAGCCGAGCGGTGAATGCCCTGCGCACCCTGGCCATGGACATGGTGGAGGCCGCCCGATCCGGCCACCCCGGGCTCCCCCTCGGCGCAGCGCCGATGGCCTTCGTCCTGTGGACCCGGCATCTCAAGCACAATCCCCGCAACCCGGCGTGGCCGGACCGGGACCGGTTCGTCCTCTCCGCCGGTCACGGCTCGGCCCTCCTCTATGCCCTCCTCCACCTCACGGGCTACGACCTTCCCCTCGCCGAGATCCGGCGCTTCCGACAGATGGGAAGCCGAACACCGGGCCATCCCGAGGCCGGCTTGACCCCAGGCGTGGAGGCCACCACCGGCCCTCTGGGCCAGGGGCTGGCGATGGCGGTGGGGATGGCGATCGCCGAGGCCCACCTCGCGGCGCGGTTCAACCGCCCTGGCTTCCCAATCCTGGACCACAGAACCTTCGTCCTGGCAAGCGACGGCGACCTCATGGAGGGGGTGTCCGCGGAGGCGTGCGGCCTCGCCGGGCACCTCCATCTGGGGAAGCTCATCGTCCTCTACGACCAAAACGGGATTTCCCTTGCCGGCTCAACGGAGCTTGCGTTCACCGAGGACGTGCCGGCCCGGTTCGCCGCCCAAGGGTGGCACGTGATCAAGGTTCAGGACGGGAACGACCTTTCCGCGCTTGACCGTGCCCTTACGGCGGCAAAGGAAGAGACCGGGCGGCCCTCCCTCATCTGCGTCCCGACCACGATCGGCTACGGGGCCCCAACCAAGCAGGGCACGTTCCACGCCCACGGGTCGCCGCTCGGGGAAGCCGAGCTCCGCGCGGCCAAGCGCGCCCTGGGGTGGCCGGAGGAGCCCCCGTTCTTCGTCCCCGACGAGGCGCGGAAGCCGTTCCAGGACGCGGCGTCCCACGGCGAACAGGCCGAACAGCGCTGGAACGAGCTCATGCGTCGGTACAGTACGGACTATCCGGAGCTCGCCCGGGAACTCGCCCGACGGCTGCGGGGCGAACTCCCCCTGCAGTGGGACAAGGATCTTCCCTCGTTCCCATCCGGCGGGAAGGCCGTCTCCACCCGCAAGGCCTCCGAGGCGGTACTCCAGATCCTCGCGAAAAGCGTTCCGGAGCTCATCGGCGGGTCGGCTGACCTTAACCCGTCGTGCCTGACCTGGCTCACGGGAGAGGGCGACTTCCAGGCCCCCGGCAGCCAAGGCGAGGTCCAGGGTGCCGTGGGGGGAAGGTGGGATCACGGTGGGCGGAACGTGCACTTCGGCGTCCGGGAGAACGCGATGGGCGCGATGGCTGTCGGGATGGCGCGCCACGAGGGGGTGAGACCGTTCACCGGCACGTTCCTCGTGTTCTCGGACTACATGCGGCCCCCGATCCGGTTGGCGGCCCTGATGCACGCGCCGGTCGTGTTCGTGTTCACCCACGACTCGATCGCCCTCGGCGAGGACGGCCCGACCCACCAGCCGGTGGAGCACCTCCTAGCGTTGCGCGCGATCCCCAACCTGACCGTGATCCGCCCGGCGGACGCGAACGGGGCCGCCGAGGCATGGAGAGCCGCCTTGGCCCGTCAGGATGGGCCCACCGCCCTTGTCCTCACCCGCCAGGACCTCCCCGTCCTCGACCGATCCCGCGTCGCCTCTCCCGACGGACTCCGCCAGGGCGGGTACATCCTCTGGGAGAGCGCACCCGGGAAAGACCCGGAGCTGATCCTCATCGCCACCGGTTCGGAGGTCCACGTCGCGCTCGAAGCTGGAAAGGAAATGGCAACGAATGGTGTCCAGGTGAGGGTCGTGGCGATGCCAAGCTGGGAGCTGTTTGATCGTCAGCCCCGCGAGTACCGGGACCGCGTCCTCCCCCCAGCGGTCAGGGCGCGGGTGGCGGTTGAGGCCGCGATCCGGCTGGGGTGGGAACACTACGTGGGCCTGGACGGGGAAATCGTGGGACTGTCTTCGTTCGGGGCCAGCGCCCCAGGGGCGGTTCTCTTGAAGGATCTCGGGATCGTCCCCGCTGCGGTCGCCGCCGCCGGCTGGCGGGTTCTGGCCCGAGTTGCCGCCGCCGGACAGGGGGACTACCATGGCCAGGCGGGTCCGTAGCTCAGGGGTAGAGCAGCCGGCTCATAACCGGTTGGTCGCAGGTTCAAACCCTGCCGGGCCCAGAACCCTGCCGCGCGAAGCGGGCGGGCGAGGAGGGCGATGCGGAAGATCCTTGTTCACGTGCACGGAAGTTCCCGGGGGAACCCCGGGGAGGCAGCGATCGGGATCGTCATCACCGACGACAAGGGCCAGGTCCTGGAGCAGGTGTCCAAACTCATCGGCCGCGCTACGCACGACGTTGCTGAGTACAAGGCACTCCTCGAGGGGATCCGCCTTGCCGTGAGCCTCTCCTCAGAAGAGGCGGTGTTCCTCACCGACAACCCGCTCGTCGCGAACCAGGTCAACGGGTTCTACCAGGTCCGTGAGCCTCACCTTGAACACCTGAACCGGTGTGCCCTTGACCTCCTCTCTCAGCTTCCGCGGTGGCGGATGAACCTCGTGGAGAAGGAGATCAACCATCCCGCACACCGGCTCGCCGAGCAGGCGTTCCGTGAACGCACCCGCCTGGAGAGGGAAAGAGCGGAACTCGCCCGCGAGATCGGCTACCTCGTGGAGGGGTTATCGGTGGACGACCTGCGGAGACTCCTCGCCTACGTCCGCTCCCTGCGCCCCTAGATGCGCATCGTCCTCCAGCGGGTGAGCGCGGCAAGCGTGACAAGCGAAGGCTACGAGCTTGCCCGGATCGGTCGCGGGCTCCTTCTCCTTGTGGGAATCGAGCGGGGGGACACCGGAGACGAACTCCGGTTCTGGGCGCGCAAGGTCCCCGAGCTGCGCATCTTCCCGGACGCCCACGGGAAGATGAACCTCTCCGTGCGGGAGGTGGGAGGGGAACTCCTGTGCGTTCCCCAGTTCACGCTCTTTGGAGACTGCGAGCACGGGCGGCGCCCAGAGTTCACGACCGCGGCCCCGCCGGCGGAGGCCGCGGCCCTGTACTCAGAGTTCCTGGGGGTTCTTGCCGCAGAAGGGGGGCCGGTGAAAAGCGGCGTGTTCGGAGCACGGATGGAGGTGTCTCTCGTGAACGACGGGCCGGTGACCTTGATCTTGGAGCGGGCGAAGGCACAATGGGGCCCTAGCTAAGGAGGACGCATGGCCGCAGTTCCCAAATCACGGAAGTCCCATCGCGAGGTCAGGCTGCGCCGCACCCACTGGCGGGCGCGGATGGTGCCGGCCACCTCGTGCCCCCAGTGCCACGAGTTCCGCCTCCCCCATCGGGTGTGCCCCTCCTGCGGGTACTATAACGGGATGGCAGTGGTGGTCACTGAGAAGAAGAAGTAGTCCCCTACGCCACGGGTCGTCCCTCAACAAGGAGGATGGGAAGCGTCACGACCATCAGCATCGCTCCGAGGAGAAACGCGGCCGGGAATCCGATGAAGTCCGCAACGTAGCCACCCGCAAGGGCCCCCAATACGTTCCCAAGGCCAGCCACGGCGTTGTAGATCCCCAGGCCCTGGCCCTGCAGGCCAGCGGGAGAGAGTCGGGACACGGTCGCGGTCACCGATAGCTGGAAGAACGCCCAGGTGGCCCCTGCACCCCCCCAGAGGAGGGGAAGGAGCCAGCGGGCCGTAGCGGGGGTCGTGAGGGCGAAACCCACGAACATCCCCGCCCGGGTGAGAAGGGCCAGCGCCGCAGCGGGGCGATGGCCCCACCGCGCCACCGCCCGGCGCGCCCACCCAAACGCCACCACGCTTACCCCGTGGTGCACCACGCTCAACGCGAACACGAGCTCGCTCGGCCACCTAAGCTCCCGCCGCACGAACACCGGGAACGACGCGAACACCATCGAGAACCCCACAAAGGCGAGCATCGCCGCGTAATAGCACAGAACAAGGTCCGGCCCAAACGCCGTCCTCCCTTGGAGGAACCGCACGAGCTGCGCCGGGCGGAGGATGTCGTAGAGCTGAACGGGACCGTAGCGGAAGCGCTCGTAGAGGAAGTTCCCCACCGCCAGGGCCATGTCCCGCAGGGACGGAACCTCGACCTCAGCGCGCCGCTCGCGGATCGTGCGCAGGGCAATCCCCAGGCCGGCAAGGGAAAGGAGGCCCACCACAACCCCCAGCGACTTTAACCCCCACCCCTCCCCGATCCGCCGCACGAAGAGGGAGATCCATGCTGCGCCGAGCGCAAGGCCCACCGTCCACCCCACCCCGCAGTACACGTTGAACCGGGCGATCTCCCCCTCCCACTGTTCCCTCGGAAGGCCCGCAAGGACGAGGAGGATGGACACCGAGGCTCCGGCCATCCACGCGAACGCCGCCCACGCGTTGACGAGGAACAGATGGGGAAGCCCGGTGAGGACCGGAAGCGCAAGGTAGGCGGCGCCCACCCCGAGGAAACCCGCGACCACAAAAGGCCTCCGCCGCTTCGTGGCATCCAGGAGTCGCCCCCACACGAGGCTCGCCACCACGTTCATCAGGCTCCCCACGGCGGCGAGTGTGCCGACTTGGCCAGCCGTTCCCCCCAGGTGGTAGGCGTACAGGGGAAGAAGAGGGGATGCGGCCCCCATGGCGGCATTGGCTAGGACGAACGCCCAGTACCACCGCGGCGCCCTCACCCTGCACCCACTTTGGCCACCGATTCCCGCACCCCACGAGGATCGGGAACCTCAAGCACGATTCGCCCGCGGTAGCCGCAACAGGCGAGGTTGGCCAGAGCCTCCCTCCACGGGGCGCTGCCCGCCCCCACAGGAAGGTGCTCGTCCCATTCTCCCTGGTTGTCATGGAGGTGGACGTGGATGAGGCGTTCTCCGAGGGCGGCGACATACGCCTTTGGGTTCTCCCCCACCGTGTGCAGATGGCCAAGGTCGAGGCACGCCCCAAGCTCGGGGAAGGAGGAGAGCGCCTTCATGTGCTCGGCCGCGGTGTGCACCATGTCCCATCCCCGGCTGCGCTGCTTGTTCTCGAGCGCCACCCGCACCTCCCGCATTCGGGCCCGCGACAGGACGACCTCCAGGGCCAGCAAGAACCTTCGCCAGGCGAGATCCCGTTCCCCATCGAGTTGGAGGTAGTCCGGGTCTACGTGCCCAGGATGAACCACCACGAGCTCGGCCCCCACGTCGCCCGCGAGGTCCACCGCCCTCACCACCTCCCCCAGCGCCGCCGCGGCCAGGAACGGCACGGGAGAGGTGAGGTTGACCCCATAGATCGGGACATGGACCGTACACCACAAGCGGGCCCCGGCCAGCCGGTCCTTCAGCCTCGCACGATCAGCCGAGGAAAGGTCCTCCGCAAAGGCCGCCCCGGGGTCAGCCCGGAGCTCGACCCCCCCAAGGCCGAGCTCCCCTGCCAGGTCGAGCCACAGTCTCGTGTTCATCCCCGGCCAAAGAAAGGTCGAGATGCCCAACTGCCTAAGGTCCATCCCTACCCCATGCGGAGGCCACCGTTGACGGACACGGTCTCCCCTGTGATGTAGCTGGCGTCCTCGGAGCACAGAAACGCGACCACGGACGCGACCTCGTCTGGACTTGCCGCGCGACCGAGGGGGATCTGAGCCCGGATTTCCTCGCCGCGGGCGGCGAGCGCTTCCTGGTTGATCGCGGTGGCGACAAACCCTGGGCACACCGCGTTCACGGTGATCCCGGCTGGGGCGAGGGCTAGGGCAAGGGACTTCGTGAGCCCAAGGAGCCCCGCCTTGGCCGCCGCGTAATGAACCCCCTGGGCCGAGCCGGTGAGGGCGCGCAGGGACGAGATGTTCACAATCCGTCCGAACCCACCCTCGCGCATGTAGGGGACCGCGGACCGGGCACAGACAAACGCCGCCGTAAGGCCGACGCGGAGCATGCGTTCCCAGTCCTCAAGCGACAGCTCCTCCCACGGTACCCGTTGCACATAGCCCGCGTTGTTCACTAGAACGTGAAGGGCCCCGAGACCCTCCGCCGCCTCGTGGACGAGACTCCGCGCCTGCGCCGAGTCTGCAAGGTCGGCCTGCAGCACCAGGGCGCGGCCCCCGAGCCGCTGCACGGCTGCCGCCACCTCCTCGGCGGGGGTGCGCTGCGTGCGGTAGCTTAGGGCCACGTCGTACCCCCGCGCCGCAAGTTTGATCGCCACGGCGGCGCCGATCCCCCGCGAGCCGCCCGTCACGAGTGCGCACCGCTTCATCGTTCCCCCTCAGGTTCCAAACAGGCGGTCCCCCGCGTCTCCTAGCCCAGGGCGGATGTAGCCATGGGCATCGAGCTCGCGATCCAACGCCGCCGCGTACACCGGGACGTCGGGGTGGCGGTCGTGGATCGTGTGCAGCCCTTCAGGGGAAGCGACAAGGCACAAGAAGCGAACGTCGCGGGCTCCACGCTCCTTCACGATCCCCACTGCGCGGGCCGCCGACCCCCCTGTGGCAAGCATCGGGTCGACCACAATCGCCAGTGCATCCCCAAGGTGGGCGGGGAGCTTGGCATAGTACTCCACCGGCTGCAGGGTTTGCGGGTCGCGGTAGATCCCGATGTGCCCAACCCGGGCGCTGGGGATGAGGGACAGGACGCCGTCCAGCATCACGATCCCCGCCCGGAGGATGGGAACGAGGACCACCGGCCGGGCAAGGTCCACTCCCGGCGCGCGCTCAAGCGGGGTCTCCACCTCCACCTCCCGCAGCGGGAAGTCTCGCGTGATCTCATACACCATGAGCGCCGTGAGCTCCTCGAGGATTTGTCTGAACTGAAGGCGGTCCGTGCGCTGGTCGCGCAGCCGGGTGAGCTTGGCCTGGATGAGAGGGTGTTCAACGAGAACGAACGTGCCCATGCTGAAGGTGTAGCGTAGCGCCGCCCGCGGCAAGCGCAAGCCTAGATGAGGGACACGTACTCGTGCTCCTCCCCCAGAGCCCCGTCCAGGTGGACCTGCCACAGCTTGAGGCTCTTGTAGAGAGAGGCGACAAGCCACCGTCGCACGGGATCGCGCTCTCCAAGGAGCGCGTACACCCTCTCGTCGAGGCCTGAGGCCGTTGGCCGCTCCTTGAGCCACCGGGCGAGGGACTCCCCAGTGGCCCGGAGGGTGTGGAGTCTTCCTGGGTCAACCGCCCGCGCAACCCGCAGCGAAGGGACGCACACGAGAACCGATGGCCGTTCTCCATTGCCGATGCTCTGGGCGAGGAGGCCGAGGTTCCAGAACAGGGTGTACGCGCAGGGATGATGGGCAAGAAGAGCCAGGGGCGCCTCTTCCCCGTCGAGGAGGGCGTGGGCGATGGGAGAGCCCGCCTCTTCCACCCAGCGGTCGAGGGCGGCGTCGAGCTTTGCTGGTCCCTTTCCGATGCCAAGGAGAATCTCCCCTACCGCCTGGGCCGCCTCGGCCCGCTCGGGGGTATGTGCCTTAGGGAGCAACACCAGGGATTCGTTTTCTGTTCCTTCCTCCGCCCACTTCAGGAACTCGTTTCCCACCAGGTCAAGCTTGTGCTGCACGGGGAAGGGCACGTCCCCGCATCCCCCGTATCGCGGGCCCGCGCGACCCGCACCGATCATCGCCAAGACCTGCTCCAGCCCATCGAGAAACCGGTGGGAGCAGGGCTCAAACCCCCACCGTGGCATTCGGTCGCGGACGAGGATCGCCCACCGGGGAAGGGACAGCTCCTCGATCTGGCTGTTCAGATAAAGAATCTCTTCATCGAACGCCTCACGGCCGTCGATCCCCGGAGCCTCCCACCAGTCGGCGATGCGCCTCTCCGCGACCTTCACTCGCCCCCCTTCCGTCGCTTTCCCCGGGCTCCCCGCCTCATCGGCACGCCCCACGACGGGTGGGCGGACCGGGGGCATGATTGTACTCCCTCCCTCGCACCCACAACGGGGTGGAGAGAGTACACTTGGCCCATGGTTGGAGCCTTCCTTCCCCTCTTTCTCGCCGTGACCACGGCCATGGTGGGCTTGGGGATCATCGCCCCGATCATGCCCCTGTACATGCGCGAGTTTGGGGCAAGCGGAGTTGAGCTTGGGCTTGTGTTCGCCGCGTTTTCCGTGTCCCGACTCATCCTCGGCCCCCTCAACGGGCAGTTGTCCGACCGGACAAGCCGGAAACGACTCATCGTGACGGGACTTGCCCTGTATGCCCTGGTGTCGCTGGCCTACGTCGGAGCATGGGGACTGTGGCAGGTGGCGATGCTGCGGCTCCTTCAGGGGGCAGCGTCCACCCTGGTCACGCCGATCGCTCAGGCCTACGTGGGGGACCGAACCCCACCTGGCCAAGAGGGGCGGACCATGAACCTCTTCTACACCTCAATGTTCGTGGGGATGGGGCTCGGCCCGCTTCTGGGGGGACACCTTGCAGAGCGATTTGGACTCCGTGCGCCGTTCCTGGCGATGGCCGCCCTGGCCCTGGTGGCCCTGGGTGCGGTCGCCCTGTTTGTGCCATCCGACCGTCCTCGCAGCTCGGACCGCGTCCGCATTGCACCGTCCTGGCGGGGCCTCGTCCGCTCGGCGGATGCGTGGGGGATCGTCCTGTACATGGCGACACGGGGGTTCTGGCGCCAGGCATTCAACGCGTTCTGGCCGATCCTCGCTGCGGATAAGGGGTTTGGGGAAGGGTTCATCGGGATGGTCCTTACCGCGTACTTCCTCGGAGAGAGCCTGCTCCAGGTCCCAGCGGGATTCCTTGCCGACCGTCTCCCCCGCCGGCCCCAGGTCGTGGTGGGAGGCGTGCTCGCGGCCTGCCCCCTCGTCGCCGTTCCGTTCGTGCACAGCGCAGGAATGCTAGTTGCTCTTTCGCTTCTCATGGGGGCAGCGAGCGCGCTTGGGCGGGGCTCGATCCTTGCCCTGCGCACCGAGCTTGGGCGTACCCATGGGATGGGAACCCTGGCCGGTCTTCAGGAGTCCGCGTTCTCGGCGGGGCAGGCGCTCGGGCCCACCGCGGCCGGTGCGGCCTACACCCTTGCCGGCCTCGACGCGCCGCTGTACTTCGCCGGCGCGGTCGGCCTCCTCGGCACCGCAGCTGCCGCGGTCATCCTTTCCCCGGGCCCCGCCGCTCCCAAACCCGCCGGAACCGGTTCTCCTTCCCCGCGATGAGGCGCCGGATGTTCGCCCGGTGGGTGTAGAAAACGAACGGGACAAGCCCCACCGCTAGCCCAAGGACCGCAGGATGGGTAGCGCTTCCCTTGTAGCGGTCGAGGAGAACCGCCGCCACGGGCAGCGCCGCGGTTGCCCCAAGCGATCCCACGGACACGATGCCCGTTCCAAACGCCAGGACGACGAACACGCCCGCCGCCAGCGCCGTGGGGAGGGGAGCAAGCGCCAGGAGAACTCCGGCTCCGGCGGCAACCCCCTTCCCGCCCCGGAACCGGAGATAAGGGGAGAACACGTGTCCCGCAACCGCCGCTGCCCCAGCGCACAGCCCGTGATACACCGACTCCCCCGCCAGGAAGGGCAGGCGAGGCAGCCCCCCCGCAGCGAGGTAGCCCTTGACGAGGTCGAGGGCCATCACCGTGGCCCCTACCCTCCACCCCAGGACCCGCAGCGCGTTCGTCCCCCCCACGTTCTTCGAGCCGTGGCGGCGGATGTCCACTCCCCGCAGGCGGCCGGCGAGGTAGGCCGTAGGAATCCCCCCCACGAGGTAGCCGAGGATAGCCGTAGCGAGCAAGGAGGGGAGCAGGGAAACCTGGTCCATGACCTCGATGGTAGCCCCCCTCCTACCTTCCGCCACCCCCTGAACCCCGCCCCGGGCTCGGGTGTATATGCGCTGGAGGTGATCGAGATGAAACGAACGGTTGCGCTGCTCATCGCCCTGGGGAGCATGGCCGTGGCGCCGGGCCAGTCCGGGCCTTCCCCGCTTGGGCTCGTCCCGTCCCCGGTGCCCGGACTTTCCGCCTCGATTTGGACGGAGAAACCCCAGTATGCCGTTGGAGAGACGGCTCGGGTCCTGTTCTACCTCTCCCAGCCCGCCTACGTGTACATCTTCGACATCGAACCCACAGGACGGGTGCGGCTCATCTTCCCCAACCCCTACTCCCCAAACCCGTACCGGGCCGCGGGGACCCACGCCCTTCCTGACCAACCGACGTACCAGTTCCGGGTGGTACCGCCAACCGGCACGGAGACACTCCAGCTTGTTGCCTGCACCCGCCCGCTGGCCGTACCCATTGGAACGTACGCCGATCCTTACCCTCTTCTAGGGGCGGACGCCGACTCCGGCCGCGTTGCTGTCCTGGGCCTTGTTCCCGAGCCAGGCTGCGGGTGCTGCGTCACGGCGTGGACCACGTTCCAGATCGTGGCCCCCCTCCCCGCAGGGTTCTCGCCGTGCCCGCCGTGCTGGGGGATAACGCCGTGTCCACCCTGTTTCGGTTTCGGGGTCGTGACCCCGGGAGGGGGATGGTTCTACAGCATGACGTCTGGAACGTGGACCTTCTTCGTCGGGGACTGTCCAAGCGGGCCGGGTTGGTGTTGGTATCTGAGCGCAGATGGAAGGTGGCACTTCAAGCTTCAGCTCTGCTTTGGGAGCTGCCCGTAGCGAGGGCCCACCTCCCCTGGGGGAGGGGCTTCCCCGGCCCCTCCCCCCCCTCCTCCCTGTGACGGGGGACCGCGCACCCCAGGTCCTCCCACCCTCTAGCTACCTCCCCCGTTCCTGTGGAGCGTCACCCCGTAGGATTGGGCATACTGCCGCATCATCCGCCGCGCCGAGAACCGGGGGGCAACCGTCTTGATCGCCTCCTTCATCACCCGCACGAACCGGTGGGGGATCTCGTCGGGGCCGCGGTCGTAGTAGAGGGGGACGATCTGCGTCTCCAGCATCCGGTACAGGGCGTCGGCGTCAGGGGGAGTGCGGTCGCCGTGGATCTCGTCCCCACCGAACGCCCACCCGTTCTCGCCCGTGTAGCCTTCCGGCCACCACCCATCGAGGATCGAGAGCAGCGGCACGCCGTTCACAGAGGCCTTCATCCCGCTCGTCCCGCTCGCCTCAAGGGGGGGAAGGGGGGTGTTGAGCCACACGTCCACCCCCGCCACAAGGTACTTGGCCAAGTGCTGGTCGTACTCCGCCACGAACGCGATCCGGCCCGCGAACCGAGGATCGAGGGCCAGGCGGTACACGTGCTGGATGAGGCGCTTCCCGTCGAGGTCGGCGGGGTGAGCCTTGCCGGCGAACACGAGCTGCACCGGCCGGAGGGGATCGGTGACGAGCCGCTGGAGGCGATCGAGGTCGTGGAGGATGAGGGTCGGCCGCTTGTAGGACGTGAACCGGCGGGCGAACCCGACGGTGAGGATCCGCGGGTCGAGGAGGGTGCCCGCGGTGATGATGCCCGCCGCGTTCGCCGTCCCGCTCTGCCAGCGCCGACGGGCCCGGGCGTCGATCTCCGTCAGGAGCGCGATCTTTCGCTCCTCGTGAACCCGCCATAGCTCCTCGTCCGGGATCCGATCCACCCCCTCCCATACCGCGGGATCGTCGGGCCTCTCCCGCCACGCCGGCCCGAGGTACCGATCGAACAGGGCCTGGACCCGCAACGGCTCAATCCACGTTGCGAGGTGCACTCCGTTCGTGATCGCCCGGATCGAGACCGGCTCGTCGTCCCAGCGCACGCTCGACCACATCGCGCACGCCACCTCGGCATGGCGCCGGCTGACGGCGTTCGTGGCCCGGCTCACGCGCATCGCGAACGCCGTCATGTTGAACCCCGCCCCCGGATCCGGCGGGTTGAGGCCGAGGGCGAGGAACGCCTCGCGGGGGATCCCGACCCGCTCGCAATGGGGTAGAAGGTGCTTCTCGATCAGGGGGAACGGGAACACGTCGGTCCCGGCGTGGAGCGGGGTGTGAGTGGTGAAGAGGGTGCTGTCCCGGACCGCGCGGAGCGCCTCGGGCCACGGCGTCCCGCCCGCGAGGTGCGCCGCGAGCCGCTCGAGAGCGGCGAACGCGGGGTGGCCTTCGTTGAGGTGCACCGCCCCCGGGACGATCCCCAGGGCCCGCAGGGCGCGCATCCCGCCGATCCCGAGGACGATCTCCTGCCGCAGCCTTTGCTCGAGGTCGCCCGTGTACAAGTTCTGGGAGATCGCGCGATCCCACGGGTGGTTGCCTTCGACATCGGTGGTGAGGAGGTAGAGGGGTATCCGCCCCACCTGCGCCCTCCACACCCCAACCCGCACGGGGGGATCGAACATGGGAACGGAGACGAGGAGCGGGTTTCCACCCCAATCGAGGGCGGGGCGGATCGGGTAGGCGGAACCGTCGAGGGGCTCGTGGATCTCCTCTTGCCACCCGTCGTCGCGGATCCTCTGCCGTACGTACCCCTGGGAGTAGATGAGCCCGACCCCCACCATCGAGAGCCCGAGATCGCTCGCCTCCTTGAGGGTATCCCCGGCGAGGATCCCCAGTCCCCCCGCGTAGACGGGGAGCGACACGTGGACCCCAAACTCCGCGGAGAAGTAAGCCACCGGTCCACTACCGAACTCTTCTGGCCAGGGTTCCGTCTCGGCGCGGAACCGCGCCATGACCCGGTCGTAGTCGCGAAGGAACGCTTCGTCCTCCGATGCTTGGGCCAGGACATCCGGCGGGACCATGTTGAGGATCCGCACCGGGTTGTGGCCGCTCTCGCGGTACGCCTGAAGATCAAGGGCCCTCCACAGCTCCCGCGCTTCGCGGTGCCAGCTCCACCACAGGTTGTAGGCAAGCTCCGCAAGCCCCCCGATGCGCGGAGGAAGGGTGGGGACCGAGTTGCTCTCCATCTCACCTCGGATTGTAGCCGTCCAGGGAAACGGGCCCCAGGTTGAAGGTTGTGGGTCCAGGAGGCGGACCCTATTATCCCCTCACCCGGAGGGGAGCCACGTGTTCAGATCGCAGGAGGGGAGGCAGGTGCTTTCGACCGATGATGGGCAGCCTACCCTGCTCACCGACGACGATCGATGGCGGTTCGCGGAAGGGACGCACACCCGCCTCTACGAGGTCCTTGGGGCGCACCCGATCCGGTACCGCGGCAGGGAGGGGACCCTATTTGCGGTCTGGGCCCCCGAAGCTGAGGCGGTGTCCGTGGTCGGGGACTTCAACTCTTGGCAGCCCGGGCGAAACCCGCTCCACCCCAGGGAGATCTCCGGGATTTGGGAAGGCTTCGTGCCCAGCGTTGGTCCAGGGGCCCTGTACAAGTACCACCTGGCCTCCCGCCACGGCCCCTCCTTCCTCAAGGCCGATCCATTCGCGTTCCACGCGGAGCTCCCCCCGCGCACCGCGTCCGTGGTGTGGGACCTCGGGTACCGGTGGGGGGATGAGACCTGGCTGCGAGACCGAGGGCGGCGAATTGCCCTCCAAGCACCCGTCGCGATCTACGAGGGCCACCTCGGATCGTGGCGACGGAACAGGGACGGAGGCTACCTCACCTACCGCGAGCTCGCCCCCCTCCTTGCGGCCTACCTCACAGACCTCGGGTTCACCCACGTCGAGTTCCTCCCGGTGATGGAGCACCCGTTCTACGGGTCGTGGGGGTACCAGTCCACAGGCTACTTTGCCCCCACCTCCCGCTACGGGCCCCCCCAAGACTTCATGTACCTCATCGATCACCTTCACCAGCACGGGATCGGGGTGATCCTCGACTGGGTTCCATCGCACTTCGCCACCGACGGACATGGCCTGGGGGCGTTCGACGGATCCCACCTCTACGAGCACGCCGACCCCCAGCGAGGCGTGCACCCCGACTGGGGGAGCTTCACGTTCAACTACGACCGCCACGAGGTGCGAAGCTTCCTTCTCTCCAGCGCCCTGTTCTGGCTCGACTGCTACCACGCCGATGGGCTACGCCTGGATGCGGTGGCCTCCATGCTCTACCTCGACTACTCGCGAAAGGATGGCGGGTGGCTTCCCAACCCCCACGGGGGGCGGGAGGACCTGGGGGCGATCGCGTTCCTCCGAAAACTCAACGAGGAGGTCTACCGCCAGCTCCCGGACGTGCAGATGATCGCCGAGGAGTCCACCGCGTGGCCGATGGTGTCCCGGCCCACGTCCATAGGGGGACTGGGGTTCGGGCTGAAGTGGGACATGGGGTGGATGCATGACACGCTTCGCTACATGTCCAACGACCCCATCCACCGCAAGCATCACCACGACAAGCTGACGTTCCGGATGCTGTACGCCACCCACGAGAACTTCGTCCTCCCCCTCTCCCACGACGAGGTCGTCCACGGGAAGGGGTCGCTCCTCGGGAAGATGCCGGGCGACGACTGGCAGAAGTTCGCGAACCTCCGGCTCCTCCTCGGGTACATGTATGCCAGCCCGGGCAAGAAGCTCCTCTTCATGGGCGGGGAGATCGGTCAGTGGCGGGAGTGGGACCACGAAGGGGAGCTTGATTGGCCCCTTCTTGGTCACGAGCCCCACCGGGGAATCCGACGTTGGGTGGCAGATCTGAACCGCCTGTACTACGCGGAGCCTGCCCTCCATGCCCGCGACTGCGGGGATATCGGGTTCCAGTGGGTGGAGCCAAGCGACGCGGGATCGAGCGTAGTGGCGTTCCTGCGCTGGGGGAGAGAAGACCGTGACGTCGTCCTTGCGGTGGGGAACTTCACCCCGGTGGTGCGCACCGGGTACAGGGTTGGCGTGCCCTACCCGGGACGGTGGGCAGAGATCTTGAATGGAGACGCCACCGCCTACGGAGGAAGCGGCCAGGGAAACCTGGGCGGGGTGGATGCGGAGGAGGTGCCGGCGCACGGGTTCCCGTGCTCCCTTTCCCTCACCCTCCCTCCCCTCGCGATGCTGTTCTTTAGGCCTAGAGCTTGATCTCGACCTGGGCCTGGGCGCGGGCTTGAGAAAGCCAGGCTTGCCACACGGCTTCTCCCTTCTCCTGGCGTAGGAGGGCCGCGATCCGGTCGCGGACGGCATTGTAGGGGAGGGGCTTGCCTCCCTCATCCACAAACCGCTCCGGATCCTCGTCGTAGTAGGCGCGGATTTCCTCCTCGCTCACCGCGATCTCGGCAACCAGGGCGGCCTTGAGCGCCGCGATGAGGAGCTTCTCCCGGTGCTGGCGGGCAATGTCGTCCCGCAGGCGATCGAGGCTGTCGCCTTGGGAGAGAAGGTAGGCCGCATATTCGCTCTCGCTCATGCGGTAATAGAGGAAGATCTGCTTCAGGGTGGCTTTTGTTTTTCGCTCGATTTCCGCCTCATCCACCGGGAGGCCCCGCGCCCGCGCTTCCTGAAGCTGGATTTTCCCGAGAACGAGTTTCTCCAGTACGTCTCGCTCGTAGCGAGACAGGAAAGCCTTCCCCTCCTCAGTCAGAAGGAGGGAGTGGGCGAAGGTCGGGAACTGCTGCGACACAGCAAACAGGATCTCCCCTAGAGCCGTCGCCCGGTCAAGCTCCTCCCGGGTGACCGGTTCCCCGTTCACGTACGCCACGGGCTCGCTCGCCAGGGCGAGCACGCTGCAGCCGATGCAGAGGGCAAGAACAATCCCCCTCACAAGGCCTCCTTCTCGTCGGGAATGAGCCCAATCCGTCGCACCGCCCCGCGCAGGTTTTTGGCAAGCCGCCGGTACTGCTCCTCAAGCTCCGGGGTCACCGAGCGCGGGGTCTTCTCCAGGGCCTGATCGAAGTGAGGCATCGTGACCTCGGTGGCCGTGAGGGACCCGCGCAGCGCGATCCGGCCGGCCTTGCGGCACACCTCGGCGACGTCCGCCCCCGTGTATCCGGCGGTGCGAGCAGCCAGCTTGGCCAAATCCACATTCGGCCCCAGCGGCATTCCCCGCGTGTGGACGCGGAAGATCGCGCGCCGCGCCCCCTCGTCCGGCACGGGAACGTAGATCAGCTCGTCAAACCTCCCCGGCCGGAGGAGAGCTGGGTCCACAAGGTCGGGGCGGTTCGTGGCCCCGATCACCACCACCCCCCGCAGCTCCTCTAGCCCGTCCATCTCGGCGAGCATCTGGTTCACGATCCGCTCCGTCGCGTGGGGTTCACCGATCGCCGTGCCCCGCCGGGGGACGAGGGCATCCAGCTCGTCCAGGAACACCACCGCCGGCGCGACCTGCCGCGCCCGCCGGAACACCTCCGCCACCCGCTGCTCGCTCTCCCCGTACCACTTGGAGAGGAGTTCGGAGCCCTTCGCGGTGATGAAGTTCGCCTGGGACTCGTTGGCCACGGCCTTGGCAAGGGTCGTCTTCCCCGTCCCGGGCGGGCCGTAGAGCAGGATCCCTTTCGGCGGTGTGACCCCGAGCCTCTGGAACGCCTCGGGGTTCGTGAGGGGCAGCTCCACCGCCTCCCGCAGAAGCTGCTGGACCTCCTCCAGGCCGCCGATGTCCTCCCAGGTCACGGTGGGGACCTCCACCATCACCTCCCGCATCGCCGACGGCCGGACCTCCTTCAGGGACCGATCGAAGTCCTCCCACCGCACGATGAGCTCGTCGGCCACCTCTTTGGGAATGCCCTCCTCGTCGAGGTTGATCTTCGGGAGGAGTTTTCGCAGCACGTTCATCGCCGCCTCGCGGGCCAAGGCCGCGATGTCCGAGCCCACGAACCCGTGCGTCAGCCCGGCGAGCTTGTCCAGGTCCACGCTCGGCGCGAGGGGCATCCCCCGGGTGTGGACCATCAGGATCTCGTTCCGGCCATCCCGATCGGGGACGCGGACCTCGATCTCGCGGTCGAACCGCCCCGGGCGGCGCAGCGCGGGATCGATCGCCTCCACCCGGTTCGTGGCCCCGATCACGATCACGTTCCGCCGCTGCTTGAGGCCATCCATCAGGGTAAGGAGCTGGGCCACCACCCGGCGCTCGACCTCACCGGTCACCTCGGCCCGCCGGGGGGCGATCGAGTCGAGCTCGTCAATGAAGATGATCGCCGGCGCGTTCTTCTCTGCCTGCTCGAAGATCTCGCGGAGGCGACCCTCCGACTCCCCGTAGAAGCGGGACATGATCTCCGGACCGGAGAGGGCGATGAAGTGGGCGTCGGTCTCCGTGGCCACCGCCTTGGCCAGCAGGGTCTTCCCCGTCCCCGGCGGGCCGTGGAGGAGAACCCCCCGCGGGGGCTCGATCCCCAGCCGATCGAATAGCTCCGGCTTCTTCAGGGGAAGCTCCACCATCTCCCGGATCTTGTGGATCACGTCACGGAGGCCGCCGATGTCCTCGTAGGCCACTTCCGGCACGTCCCGGCCCCGTTCCGCCACCTCGACGTGCTCGGGAAGGAGCTCGATCCCCGTGTCGGGGGTGATGCGGACGAGCCCGCCGGGCTGGGTGCTGACCACCTTGAGATGGATCTCGCCAAGGCCAAACCCCGGCGCCATCTGGGCGAACTCGCGGAAGATGCGCTCGAAGAGGAGGTTGTCCCCAAACGGGCTTCCGTCGGACCTTCCGGCGGTGGACACGACATCCCCGGTGCGGACGACCCGGCCGGCGAGGACCGCCCGGAGGCTATCCGGAGGGGCCACGAGGTGGAGCCCCTTGCGGGCCGGGGCAAGGGTCACCTGGGTGGCGGGCTTCCACTTCGCCTTCCGCACCTGGACTGCCTCTCCCACGCCGACGCCGGCGTTGGCCCGGATCAGGCCGTCCACGCGCACGATGTCGAGCCCGGCGTCGGCCGGGTAGGCCACGGCGGCGATCGCCCCCGTGACGCGGGCCCCCTCGAGCTCGATCGGCTCACCGGGCGACACCCCGAGCACCTCGATGTGCTCAGAGGTGAGGCGGGCAATCCCCCGGCCCACATCCGGCTGGTGGGCTTCAGCCACCTTCAGCTTGAGATCAGCCTGTTCTTCTTTCGGCGCCATCTCGATCTCCCTTGCAGCAGGAGATGGTAGCGCGGGGCGCAGGGGCGCGCTACACCGGGGCTATAATCGTGGGCCATGCGTCTCTTCTATTGCGTGGAGCTCCCCGACGACGTGCGGGCAACGCTCGCGCGGAGCACTCGCCCGTTCCAGGTCCGAATCCGGGGTGCGGCATGGGTTGTTGAACCCAACCTCCACATCACGCTCCGGTTCCTGGGGGAGGCGGGTGAGGACCTCCTCCCTGCGCTCCGCGATCTCGGCAGGTCCGTCGCTTCGGAAACTGTGCCGTTCGAGCTGTCCCTGGACCGGCTGGGGGCGTTCCCGAGCCCGGGCCGAGCCCGCGTGCTGTGGGTCGGGCCGACGAAGGACAGCGCTCCGTTCGCGATCCTCGCCCAACGCATCGAGGAAGACGTTGGGGGTCTCGGCTTTCCTCCGGAGAGGAAGTCCGCTCATCCCCATGTGACGTTGGCCCGGCTCCGCATCCCTCAGGACCTGGCTGCCGTAGTCGAGGGAACCGCCCTCCCCCCCCTCCGGGCCCGGGTGGACGCGCTCACCCTGATGCGGTCCGAGCTCCGGCCACAGGGCCCCCTCTACACCGCGGTCGCGCGCTGGTCGCTGGGAGGGCAACCGAGTGGCGTATGAGATCCTCGATCACGTCGCGGACGCGGGGGTGCGCGGGATCGGGGCGACCCTCGACGAAGCGTTCGCCGAAGCCGCCCGGGGGACGTTCTCCCTCATGGCGGACCTCGCCCAGGTCCGGGCCAAGACGGCGGTGGCGATCGAGGCCTCCGCTGACACGTTGGAGGGCCTTCTTGTGGCGTGGCTCGGGGAGCTCCTCCGGGAGCGGGACGTGCGGGGGATGCTCTTCTCCCGGTTCGAGGTCTGGATCGAAGAGGAGGACAGGGGATGGCGCCTTGCGGGCCGGGCGTGGGGAGAGGAGATCGCGCCCGGGCGGCACAAGCTGGGGGTCGAGGTGAAGGCGGCCACCTACGCTGGCGTGCGGGTGGCGGGGGAACCGGGGCGCTGGCTCGCCCAGTGCGTGGTGGACCTCTAGGAGGGGACCGTGGAAACGAAGGACCTGCGGAGGATTGGCGACTGCGCGTGGGAACTCCCGAAGACGGGGGAGATGCGCGTCCCGGGGTGGATCTTCGTCTCGGAAGCGCTCCTCCGGCCCCTCCTCTCCGGCGAAGCGGACGGGGAGGGCGAGGGGGGCGGCGGTCACGACTGGAACGCGCTCACCCAAGTGAGGAACGTGGCCTCTCTCCCTGGGATCGCGAAGGCCTCGATCGCCATGCCCGATGTCCATCCCGGTTACGGGTTCCCGATCGGCGGGGTCGGCGCGTTCGACCCTGAGGGGGGCGTGGTGGCGATGGGCGGGGTCGGCTTCGATATCAACTGCGGGGTACGCGTGCTGGCAACTCCTCTTACGCGCTCGGACATCGAGGGGCGGAAGGAGGAGCTGGCCGATGCCCTGTTTGCCCAGGTCCCGGCTGGGCTTGGCTCGGAGGGGAGGATCCGCCTCGCCCTCGACGGCGTGGACGAGGTGCTGGAGAAGGGGGCCCGGTTTGCCCTCGAGCGCGGGTACGGCCTCCCCGAGGACCTCGAGTACATCGAGGAAAACGGGGAGATGGAGGGTGCGGATCCCACGGCTGTATCCAAGAAGGCCAAGGAACGGGAGTTCCGTCAGATCGGAACGTTGGGCTCGGGAAACCACTACCTGGAGGTCCAGTACGTCGAGGAGGTGAACGACCCCACCGCAGCGAGAGCTTACGGGATCGAAAAAGACCAAGTGTTGATCGCGATCCACTGCGGATCGCGGGGCCTCGGGCACCAGATCGGACAGGACTCGCTCCCGGACCTGGAGCGGGCAAGCCGGAAGTATGGGATTCCGATCCGGGAGCGGGAGCTCGTGTGCGCCCCGATCCAGTCCCCGGAGGGACAGAAGTACCTCGCGGCCGTGTGTGCCGGGATCAACTGCGCGTTCGCCAACCGGCAGGTGATCGCCCACCTCGTGCGGGAGGCCCTTGCGCCCTTGTTCAGCCTTCCCCCGGGAAAGTTCCGGACTCTGTACGACGTGGGGCACAACAACGTCAAGTTCGAGCACCACCGCGTGGACGGCGAAGAGCGGAAGCTCCTCGTCCATCGCAAGGGCTCGACCCGCGCCTTCGGCCCCGGTCGGCGGGAGAACCCGGATCGCTACCGCAAACATGGCCATCCGATCTTCGTCGGGGGCACGATGGGCACCGCCTCGTACATCCTGCGGGGGACGGAGGAAGGGATGGACAAGGTGTTCGGATCAGGCGTCCACGGGGCGGGGCGAGCGATGTCCCGGACGAAGGCAAAGAAGCGGTGGCGAGGCCAGGATCTTGTCCAGAGCTTGGCCAAACAAGGGATCGTCGTCCGCGCCCACTCCTACGCCGGCGCAGCCGAGGAGGCGCCCGGCGCGTACAAGGACGTGGACCTCGTCGTCGAAGCTGCGGTGGGGGCAGGCCTGAATGCCCTCGTGGCGAAGGTACGACCGATGACGTGCATCAAGGGGTGAAGAATGAAACGAATTCTGGCTTTGGTGGCTCTTGGGGCAGTGGGCGCGGTCGCTCTTGCCTCCCCCACGGGGCTTGTGGCGACGTGGAACGTCCGGTGGCTTTTGTCGGCGGCGTTCTCCCCCGACGGCCTGTACGTCGCGGTGGGAACTCACTACGCTGTCATCCTCTACGCAAACGGGACGTGGAAGGAGGCAGCGCGGCTTTCGTTCCCCGAGGCGAGCGTGTTCGCACTTTCTTTCTCCCCGGACGGGACGAGGCTTGCCGCTACAGCCCTGAGCGAGGTCCGGGTGTGGGACGTAGGGACGGGGGCGCTCCTTGCCGCGCTTGATGGGCAGTTCGGAAGGGTCCTTGGCGTTGCGTTTGGCCCTGGCGAAACCATCCTCCTCGGCGGAAGCGACGGATCGCTTACCCTCTGGAAGCTAGGGGAGAACAAGCCCCTGTGGGTCAAAACGCCGCACAAGGTTCAGGTCCAGGAGGTCGCGTTCTCCCCGGACGGGAAGCTCGCGGCTTCCGCCGGCCACGACCGGGCGATCCTGTGGGACACGGCCACCTGGACCGAACTTCATTCGCTCCCCGGGAAAGCGTGGGACGTCGCGTTCACCCCCGATGGGAACTTCCTCGTCGTGGGGTGGGGAAAGCTCCTCCGGGTATGGGACACCGCGGTGGGGCTTCTTTACCACAACGAGCTGTGGGGTCACGAGAGCTGCGCGATCCGGGTGGCCGTGTCCGCGGACGGAACCCTGCTTGGCTCAGGATCGCTTGACGAGACGGCCCGGATCTGGGACCTGGAGACGGGTATGTGCGTGGCGGTGATCGAAGGACACGGGGCGGTTGTGCAGGCAGTTGGGTTTTCCCCCAGCGGCGGGTTGTTCCTCACCGCGTCCGACAACGGAATGGTGCGCATTTGGGACCTGGCAACGGTGTTGGGGAGGAAGTGACGATCGAGGGCTGGATCCGGGCGCACATTCCGCTCGAGGCCGCGACCTCGGCCGATCTCCGCTACGAGCGGATGATTGGGCAAGCCGCGGAAGCGCTCCCGTGGGTCCACCGCCCGGCGGACCCGACGCAGCCGTTCGACTGGGTGGACGGGGCGCTCATCGGCGCGTTTCTTGCTGCGCTAGGGGAGCCAAAGCGCATCTTGGACCTCGGCACGGGCGACGGCTGGCCGGCCCTTCCCCTGGCCCGGCACGTCCGGGAAGTCGTGGCCCTTGACCCGTCCCCGCGGCGGGCGGACGTGGCGCGGGACAACGCCCGTAGGCTTGGGCTTACAAACGTAGAGGTCGTGTGCGCCCCCGCGGAGGACCTCCCATTCCCGGACGGGTCGTTCGACGGCGTGGTCGCGGCGACAGCGATCGAGCAATGCACAGATCCCGAGAGAGCCCTGCGCGAGGCGTTCCGCGTCCTTGCGCCGGGGGGGAGGCTTGCGGCCACGTTCGAGGACCTCGCGGCCGAACTCCGGAGCCCGAGCGCGGAGACCGCCGAGCTGTACATCGAGGGCGAGGAGGCGGTGTACCGGCTCGTCCACCGGTCGCTTGAGCCCCTCCGGGAGGCGGAGTACGAGCTCCGGTTTGAGGCCGACGCGACCTTGTGCCGAGCTGCGGAGGAGGTTCGCCCTGTGCCCACGTTCCATGCCACCCCTGGCGAGCCGGGGCTGCGGGAAGTTGCTTCCGATGATCCTGTCCTGGGGATCCCTCTTCTCGAGCGAGCTCAGGGTGCGCTCCGCACGGCTCGGACCTTCGACCTCCGACATCGCTCTCCCCAAGAGACGATCAGCCTTGTCGAGGACGCGGGGTTCAGAGACGTCAAGGCGTTCGGCAACATCACTTGGCTGGCACGGGACTTCTTCCTTCCGGCCCACCTTGAGGGTCTGCTGGCGAAGGTGGCCCCGCACATGGATGCGATTACCCGCTCTTTCGGCCGGCTCTATTCGGCCGTTCCGGTGGGCAAGACGTCGGTGTTCTTCCTCGCGGCGAGGAAGCCGTGACCGTGCTGCTTGCCTCGTCGCTGGCGTTTCACCCCGAGCGACCCGATCGGGTTGTGGACCGGGCGCTTGGGATGGGCTTTGTAGGGGTGGAGTTCTTGTGCGAGCCCCCGTGGCACCCTTCCCGCTGGTCGCCGCACCTTGTACGCCGGGTAAGAAGAGAGGGAGCCGAGCTAACTCTCCACACCCCGGTCGCGGACGTGAACCTCCTCTCCCCCCATCCGGGTGGGCGCCGGTTCGCCTCCGAAGAGGTTGGGCGCACGGTGGCGCTGGCGGCCGAGCTCGGGGCAAGCTCGGTCACGTTCCACATCGGGTACAAGCCGCTTGCCGGGGTGGGGGGCGACCCCCCGTGGGGGCCGACGTTGGGCATGGTGGAGAGGCTGCGGGACCGCGCTAGGAGGCGGGGCGTGAGTTTGTGTTTGGAGAACGACCCCCGGCTCCCGGGGGCTTGCCTGTGGGACCTCGGCGAGTTCGCGAGAACCCTTGCCGCGCTCGACCTCTGCGGGACCCTGGATCTCGGCCATGCCTGGATCTCCCACGGCACAGAAACCCTTGCTTTCCTCCCTGTGCTCGTGCCCCACCTCCAAATCCTCCACCTCCACGACAACCGGGGCGCATCCGACGACCACCTCGCGTTGGGCGAAGGAGAAAGCCGGCTGGAGGCCACGTGGGAGGTGCTGCGGGACGTACCGAGCATCGTGATCGAGGTGAAGGACCGGGAAGCCTTGGAACGGAGTCTGGCCTGGTGGCAAGCGAGGGGAAGGGTGTGACCGGTAGAGGGAACCTATCCCCCGATGAGCCGGTGTAGGCCATCTGCGCCGTAAGCGAGCGCTGGTGTGGGGACAACCAGCCATGGTCCGGGTGGGAACCTACGTTCTTAACGTGAGGAGGTTCGACCTAGACGGAGGATCCTACACGAGGGAGAACAGCCGGCAGGCGTTGTTCCACGTCGTCTCCCCAACCTGGGAAAGCGGCACGCGTCGGATGGCGGCGAGCCGCTCCGCGACCAGGCGGACCTTCGCCGGGTCGTTGCGTTGACCCCGGAACGGCACGGGCGGAAGGTAGGGGGAGTCCGTCTCGAGGAGGAGCCGGTCGAGCGGAACCGAAGCCACCGCCCGACGCAGGGCGTCGTTCTGGGGGTAGGTGAGGGGCCCGCCAATCCCCAGGTGAAGCCCCAGGTCCACGACCTCGTGCGCCCGGCGCTCCTCTCCCGAGAACGCGTGGACCACTCCCGCCAGGGGGCGCTCCTCCCGCAGCACCTGAACAAACGTCCCCCACGCCGCCCGCTCGTGGAGGATCACCGGGAGCCCAAGGCGCTTGGCGAGCCGGAGCTGCGCACGGAACGCCGTCCCTTGGACGTCCCGCGGGGAGATGTCGCGGTAGAAGTCCAGCCCGCACTCGCCCACTGCCACCGCCCCCCGGCGCAGGAGGTCCTCGAGGTGCGCCTCGACCTCGGGGGTGAACGTCTTCGCGTCATGGGGGTGAAACCCGCAGGAAGCGAACACGTGCTCGTTCCCATGAGCAAGCTCGAGGGAGGCCTCTGACGACCGAAGGTCCACGCCCACGTTGATGACCGCCACCCGCTGTGTCCGCAACGCGGCCAGGACCTCCTCCCGGTCGCGGTCGAACTGGGAGAAGTCGAGGTGAGCGTGGGTGTCGAACAGGTTCATTCTGCAGGTCTCCCGAGGACCGCGCGCATCCCTACAGTGGGAGGTGGCGTGCCGAGCACCCTCGTCGGGGGGCAAGCGACGGTCAGGCCTCGACCGAGGCGAGTGCCCACGGGAGAGACTCCAGGAGGTCGCGGGGAAGGATGGCTCGCTCGGACGCGCCCGCGGACGCAAGCTCGCTAGCGAGGCCGTGGACGTACGCGCCCGCCGCGGCCGCAGACATGGGAGAAGCCCCGCTTGCCCACAGGCCGGCGATCAACCCAGCGAGGACGTCCCCTGACCCGCCGTGGGCGAGGGCAGTGTTCCCGGTGGTGCTGAGGAAGAGTTGGCCCTTGGGATCGGCGATGGCCGTGGGTGGACCTTTGAGGACGAGGACCCCTTTCCACGCTCGCGCCTTGTCCTTTGCCCAGCGGATCTTGTCCGGGGCGATCTCCGCGGCCTCAGCCCCCACGAGGCGGGCGAACTCGCCGGGATGGGGGGTGAGAACGACCTCGCCGTGCTTCTTCCGGAGGAGCGCCGGATCTTGGGCGAGGGCGAACAGGGCGTCGGCGTCGAGGACCAGGGGAACCTTGGCCTGGATGAGGGCCTGCAGGATGGCCGTGGGTCCCGAACCGCGCCCAAGGCCCGGGCCAACCACGACGAGGTCCATGCCCTGGGCCCGGCGCACCGCTTCTCCCGCGGCATCAGGGGAGAACGTCCCCTCCGCCGCCGGTCCTGGATGAACGAGGGCTTCGGGAACAAGGCCGGCCACGATCGGGAAAACAGGCTCCGGGGTGAACACGTGCACGAGGCCTGCCCCCGCGCGGAGGGCCCCCTCCGCCGCAAGCGCCGCCGCCCCGGCCATCCCCACCGCTCCGCCGACGACGAGGACCCGGCCGAACGTGCCCTTGTGCCCAGACCGCGGCCGGGGCGGAAGGAGGGTGGCCACGTGCGCGAGGTCAAGGACGTGGGCCAAGGGGTTCCCCTCGTCCCAAACAGCCGACGGGTAGGCCACGTCCACCACCCGCACCTCCCCGCACAGCTCGGCCGCCGGGGGAAGGAGATGGCAGGGCTTGAGGCAGCCCATAGCGAGCGTGAGCTGAGCCCGGACCGCTGGGCCGAGCGCCCTCCCATCGTCCGCGGCAAGGCCCGACGGGAGGTCGAGCGCGACCACCGGACGATCCGCTTCGTTCACGAGCACGACCGCGGCCCGAGGGAGCCCCTCCGCCTTACGAGAGAGACCGATCCCTAGGATCCCGTCCAACACGAGGTTGGTCTCCCCAAGCCAACGCCGGACGTGAGCGAGCTCGGATTCCCTTCCCACCCGCAGGAGCCTTCCCGGGAACGAGGCGGCAAACGCGTGCGCTTCGTCGGCAGCAGGACCGGACGGCTCTCCGAGGACCGCCGCGCGTACGTCGGCCCCCCACCGGCCAAGCCACCGCGCCGCGCACAGGGCGTCCCCGCCGTTCCCTCCCCTCCCGCACACGGCCAGCACACGGCCAGCGGCAAGTTCCGGGTCCCAGGCGCGGATCGCCTCCGCGGCCCCTCGACCGGCGGACTCCATAAGGAGAAGCGGCGCGACCCCCAGCTCGGCCGCCCGCTCGTCAAGCGCCCGCACGGCGTCGGCGGAGAAGACGTTCAGCACGGGCTGGATTCTAAGCCTGCGTCGGCGGAGCGCCAAACGGCGATCGCCTCCCTCGCCGCCGCTTTCCAGTTCGTGGCGCCGATCCACTGTACCCCCTCCTCGGCGCGAAAGAAGGCGAGCTGGCGCCGGGCATACGCTTTCGTGTTCCGGACGATCCGGCGCTGGGCCTCCTCAAGCGGGTACTCCCCCCGAACGTAGGCGAAGAGCTCTCGGTACCCGATCGTGCGCACGGCCGGCGCCTCAGGGGGGATACCCTTCTTCCAGAGCCGCTCCGCTTCCGCCACGAGCCCCGCGGCGAACATCCGCGCCACGCGGGCCTCGATCCGCCGGTGGAGCTCTTCGCGGTCGAGGGCGAGCCCAACCTTGACGAGCGGCCACGGGAACGCCTGTTCGCTTCCCCAGGACAGGGAGAGGGGATGGCCGGTGAGGCGGTAGACCTCAAGGGCCCGGACGAGCCGCACCCGATCCGCCGGGTGAATCCTCCCCGCGGACACCGGATCCACCTGCGCCAGTTCCTCTCGAAGATCGGCGATCGAACGCGCGGCGAGCTCTTCTCGGAGGCGGGGATCGGCCCGGGGGCCGGGGAACAGCCCGCGGGTCAATGCGCGCACGTAGAGCGTGCTCCCTCCCACGATGATCGCCCGCCGGCCGCGGGCGTAGATCTCCGGGACAAGGCGCTCGCAGTCGGCGCGGAACGCGGCGGCATCGTAGCGGTCCGCGAGGTCGAGGACGCCGATCAGGTGGTGGCGCACCCGCGCCAACTCTTCCGGGGACGGACGGTCCGTTCCGATCTCGATCCCGCGGTAGATGGCCCGGGCATCGGCAGAGATGACCTCCGCCCCCACCCGTTCCGCGACCGCGACCGCCACCGCCGACTTCCCGACCGCGGTGGGCCCGATGAGGAGGAGGACCGTCATCCCTCCTCGGAGAGGAGGAGCTCGCGCAGGGAACGGAGCGCCCGGTGCCGGGTCGGGTACTTGAGCTTTTCCAGGGCCTTGAGCTCAAGCTGGCGCACCCGCTCGCGGGTGATCTCAAATTGAGCGGCCACTTCCTTGAGGGTCCGGGGATGGTCATCGAGGAGGCCGTACCGCAGCTCGAGGATCTCCCTCTCCCGGGGATCGAGCTCAGCCAGGGCCCCGCGGAGTTCGTCCCTAAGCCGGGCCTGGAGGGCCTCCTGCACTGGGGACTGGACCGAGTCGTCGGCGATGAAGTCCCCCAGCGTGTCGTCGTCCTCGTCGGACAGGGGGCGCTCAAGCGAGGTGGTGAACGCCGCGGCCTGCTCGATCTTCTTCACCCGCTCCACGCTCGTCCCGAGGAGATCGGCGAGCTGCTCGTAGGTGGGCGGGGCCCCGTGCTCGCGGGTGTACTCCCGCCGCAGGTGGCCGAGCTCCTGGACCGCCTCCATCGTGTGCATCGGGACGCGGATCGTCCGCGCTTGATCGCCAATGGCGCGGGTGATCGCCTGACGGATCCACCACGTGGCGTAGGTCGAGAACTTGTACCCTTTCCGCCAGTCGAACTTCTCCACCGCCCGCATGAGGCCGATGTTCCCTTCCTGGATGAGGTCGAGAAACGACACCCCGCGGTGCATGTAGCGCTTGGCGATCGACACGACGAGCCGGAGGTTAGAGACCGCGAGGCGCGCCCGCGCCGCGTCCCCGTCCTGCACGATCCCCTCCAGTTCTTCCCCTCTCTTCGCATCCGTCACCCCACGGCCCAGTTCCTCCAGGGCGGCGGTCCCCGCCTCCACCTTCTGGGCGAGCTCGACCTCCTCTTCCCGGGTGAGGAGGGGGACCCGCCCGATCTCGCGAAGATAGGTGCGCACGGGATCGGCGCCCCGCTCGGCCGGCTCTTCCGCGATCTCCGTCTCGACGAGCTCGGCGATGAGGGGGAGGAGCGCATCGAGGTCATCTTCTTCCGTCTCCGCCGTGGCCCCGGGCTCGCGCGCCTCCGGGGGGACGATCTCGCTCTCCTCGGGCATCTTCACCTCCTCCTCAGGGAAGGATCCTGCTTCTTCAGGGCGTGGTGTTCGGCGAACAGGCGTCGGGCCTCCTCGGTCTCCCCGCGGGCCTCGGCGTCCCTCGCCCGCCGCTCGATTTCAGCAAGCTTCCGCTTCAAGCGCAGCGCGAGGAAGTTGTCGGTCACATCTGCGATTGCCTGCGACTCGTCCGAACAGTGGGGGTCAAGAAGCGCAAGCTGCGTCAACGCGGAGATGTGCTCGGGCGAAAGCTCGCCCGCAAGCGTGTCCGCCGTGGGCCCTTCCCCCTCCTGCCGAAGCTCCACCCACTTGGCCACGATGGGGCGATATTCAGGGCGGAACTCCGCAAGGTCAAGGTCGGCAAGCACGCGATCGGGCAACTTCCCCTCGATGAGAAAGTGGAGGAAGACCTCCTCGGGCCCGATCTTCTCCCGTTCCTCCTTGGAAAGGGTCCATCTGGATTCGCCCTTGAGGTAACGCCACACCTCCTCCTCGCGCAGGGAAAGGAGGCCAGCGAGCTCGCGGGCGAGCTCGTGCTGGAGGGGGATGCTCCGGATTTCCGGCCAGAACGATTTCGCCTCGGCGAGGGCCTGTTCCTGGCCCTCCACGGTCGCCGCGTCGTGGCGGCGGGCAAGGGACTCGATGAAAAACCGGTGGAACGGGAGCGCCCGGGTGAGGACATCCTGGGCAGCCGCAGCCCCCTGCGTGCGGACAAGGGAGTCCGGGTCCTCGTCTGGGGGGAGGACGGCCACCTCGACCTTAAGCCCCGCCCCCCGGAGGATGACGAGCCCGCGCAGGGTCGAGGCTTCCCCGGCCGCATCCCGGTCGTAGGCGATCACGACCCGGTCCGTGTGGCGGGCGAAAAGGCGGGCCTGGGCGTCGGTGAGGGCGGTGCCCATCGAGCCCACCGCCTCCCCGACCCCCGCGGCCTGGAAGCTGATCACGTCCGTGTACCCCTCGACGAGGACGGCGCGGCCGCGCGTGCGGATCGCGTCCCGAGCAAGATCCAGTCCATAAAGAACCGTTCCCTTGGTGAAGAGAGAGGTGTTGGGGATGTTGAGGTACTTCGGGTCGCCCGCAAGGCTCCGTCCGGCGAAGGCGATGGGGCGACCCTGGTCGTCGCAAAGGGTGAACATCACCCGGTCCCGAAACCGGTCGTAGACCCCCTTCTCGCCGGACACGACCAGCCCGAGATCGCGCAGCGTCTCGAGCCCCGCCCGGCCGAGGGCGCGGATGAGGCCATCCCACCCTTCCGGCGCGTAGCCGAGCTTGTACCGCTCCCACAGTTCCTCCCCCAGTCCCCGGCCGAGGAGGTAGTCGCGGGCCTTGTTCCCGGAGGGCTTCCGGAGCTCGCCGGCGAAGTACTGGACCGCTTGCTCGTTCACCTGGAGGAGCTTGGCCTTCCCCTCGCCGCCGGCGGCGCGGATTTCGATCCCGAGCTCGCGGGCCAGGCGGGCCAGGGCCTCGGGAAACGAGAGCCGCTCGATCTTCATCAGGAACCCGATCGCGTCGCCCCCGGCGTGACACCCGAAGCAGTGCCACAGCCCCTTGTCCGGGGACACGGTGAACGACGGGGTGTCGTCGGGGTGGAACGGGCACCGGCCCTTGAACCGTTGGCCGGACGGCTTGAGGGCGACGTAGCGGCCGACGAGCTCGACGATGTTGAGTCGGGACTTGACCTCTTCGACCTCAGGACCGGGCATCGGTTAGACCCTGGAGATAAGGGTTCTGCTGCCTCTCCCGGCCGATCGCCGTGGCCGGGCCGTGGCCGGGGAGGATCCGCCAGTCGTCCGCCAGGCCCAGAAGGCGGGCAAGCGAACGCGCGAGCACGTCCCACGACCCGCCCGGGAGGTCGGAGCGGCCCACCGATCGGGCGAACAGAACATCGCCGACGATCGCCACCTTCCCCTTCTCCCACAGGAAGGCCACCGACCCCGGGGAGTGGCCGGGGAGATGCCACACGAGGATCTCCCCGCCGCCCAGCGGAAGCCGGCTTCCTTCAGCGAGGGGTTGGCCCAGAGGAGGGGGCTGCCGGCCCATGGTCCAGAACGTGGTCGCCTCGTCGGGGTGGTAGAGGATGGGGGCGCCGGTGCGGGCGTGGAGGGCCTCCGCTCCGTCGGCGTGGTCGAAGTGGCCGTGGGTGAGGAGGATGTAGCGCAGGGAGTGGCCGTCCCACGCCGCAGGGAGGTGCGGGACTGGATCGCCGGGGTCCACGAGGGCGGCCTCTCCATCCACCGTTAGGACGTAGGAGTTCGTCCGCAGCGGTCCCACCACGAACCGCTTGATGTCCACCTACTCCCCCCTTCCCGGCACAGCCTGGGCACACGCCAGGACCCCCACTTCCCCAAACCCCGCCTCGCCGAGGGCTCGCGCCGCCTCGGAGGCGGTCGCGCCGGTCGTGATCACGTCGTCCACCACGAGGACGGTCTCGCCCTGGCCTCGGGCACGGGCGGTGAAGAGTTCGTCCATCGCGTTCTCCCGTTCTGCGCGGGGCCGTCCCACCTGAGGTGGGGTGGGCCGCCGCTTCGTGAGGAGAGGGCGGAACCGGATCCCGAGTGCAGCCGCCACCTCGCGGGCCAGGAGTTCGGCCGGGTGGTACCCCCGTTCCCGAATCCGTTTCGGATCCGGGGGAACAGAAGTCACGGCATGGATCTCCGCGAGCGCCGACGCACCCGACACGAAGAAGGACTGAGCCGGAGGACGTTCAGATCCCATAGGCTGATCCTGGAAACGAGACGACAGCCGGCCCCCGGTGCCCCTGCATGTCAAGAGATGGAACAGATCTCGGCGCCGAGATTCAAGATTCCTGCGTGTCCGTGGTGTACTTCGTGGTCGAAAGGCCGAGGCGGCCAGCCACTCCCTGTCCTGTTTTGAACCAGGTTCTAGCGTCGCAGCTTGTCTGCGACAGCATTCCCTTGAATCCAACGGTCGTCGGGCACGAAGCAGGCGTCGGGCACAACGCCCGGCGCTACGATCTGCTGTCGGTGTGCTAGGCTCGCCCTGCAGCGAGATCTTGTCGGCAACTGTCTGCGCGAGGAGCTGCCCCAGCGGCCGGGCGAGGGCCCGTTCCCCCTCGTACTTCACCGCCTGGACCAACCTGCGCAGCCCTCCTTCGTAGGGCCCGATCGTCCGCGCCCACGCGTAGCTCCGCCCCTCGACCGCGCACGCCCGGCACAGGTCCAACCCTTCTTCGATCCCCGTTCCGCACACGAGACAGATCGCCCCCTCCCAGCGGGGAAGTTCCTCCAGGCATGTCCCGCACACCGGGGCAAGGCCCGGGACAGGCCCCTCGCAGAGGAAGCACGCCGGCCGGAACAGGAGCCCGACCGCCCCTGCCGCGGCGCGAGCCGCTTTAGGAGGCGACGAACTTCGCCACATCGAGGAGCCTCGCCGCGTAGCCCCACTCGTTGTCGTAGAAGGCGACGACCTTCACCACCGAGGGGTCCTTGGGGAGAACCATCGTGTACGCCGTGGCCACGACGCAGGAGTGGCTCTCCCCGATCGCGTCGGAGGACACGATGGGGTCGGCGGTCACGAGCATGACCTCCCCGAGCGGCCCCTGAGCAGCCTTGGTGAACGCGGCGTTCACGTTGGCGACCGCCTCCTTGGCCGTGGCCCCCGCCGGCACCTTCAGGTGCGCCGTGAAGTCGGACACGGAGCCGCACGGCACCGGAACCCGCATCGCGATCCCGTCCATCTTTCCTACGAGGTCGGGGAAGATCGTGGGGATGGACCGGGCAGCTCCGGTCGAGGTGGGAACAATGTTCGCCGCCGCGGCCCGGGCCCGAGCAAGGTCCTTGTGGGGAGCGTCCACGAGCCGCTGGTCCGCGGTGTACCCGTGGACGGTGGTCAGGAACCCCTGTTCGATCCCGAACGCGTCGTGGAGGACCTTGACCACCGGCCCCAGCGAGTTCGTGGTGCACGACGCGGCGGAGACGATGGGGGGCTTCCCTTTCTCCGCGTACTGGCGCTCGTTGATCCTCCACAGGATCTGGAGGACATCGCTTGTCCCCTCTCCTTTGGGGGGAGCGGAGAGGACGATCCGTTGGGCGCCCGCCTTGAGGTGAGCCTCCGCCTTGGCGGGGTCGGTAAACGCGCCGCTGGATTCGAGAACGACATCCACCTTGTGTTTGGCCCACGGGAGGTTCCCCGGCTCCTTTTCCGCGAGGAGGGGGATCGTCCGCCTGTCCACGACCAGCGCCCCTTCCTTCACCTCGACCGGGAACGGCGCGCGGCCGTACACCGTGTCGTAGCGGAGGAGGTGGGCCGCGGTGTTTGGGTCCAAGAACGGGTCGTTGATCGCCACCACGTCCACCGGCCATCCGTGCTGGGCGATGATGCGGAGCGTGATCCGCCCGATCCGTCCGAATCCGTTGATCGCTACCTTGGCTGCCATGATCCCCCCTTTCGGCACATCTCGGTGAACAGGCCGTGGACGCGAAGGTCATCCGTGAGCTCGGGGTGGAAGCTCGCCGCGAGCACGTTCCCTTCCCTCACCAGGACCGGCGCGCCCGCAAGCCAACCCAGCGCCTCCACAGCGGGTCCCATCTGCCGCACGACCGGGGCGCGGATGAACACCGCCGGCAGCTCGCCGAGCCCGTTCGCGGACACCCGCCCCTCGAACGAGTCCACCTGGCGGCCGGTGGCATTCCGCTCGACCGCGACGTCGAGGACCCCGAGGAACGTCTCCGGCCAGTTCGTGACCTCGCGGGCGAGGAGGATCATCCCGGCGCAGGTCCCGAACGCAGGCATCCCCCCCTGGAGCGCCTCCCGCAGCGGGGCCGCGAGCCCACTGCGGGTCATGAGCCGCCACATCGCAGTGGACTCCCCTCCGGGGAGGATGATCCCGTCGAGCTCCGGCACCTGATCGGGTCGGAGCACGGGGCGTCCCGTTACCCCGAGCCGGTCCAGGGCGCGCAGGTGTTCGCGCACGTCGCCCTGGACGGCCAGAACGCCGACGATCATCGGTGCTGCATCAGCTCCTGTGCCGGGATCGCCTCGATCGGGAGGCCGGGCATCGCCTCCCCCAGCCCTGCCGACACCTCGGCCAGAAGCTGGGGATCCTCGTAGTGCGTGCAGGCCAGGACGATCGCCCGGGCCCGCTTCTCCGGGTCCGCGCTCTTGAAGATCCCCGACCCCACGAACACCCCGTCGCAACCTAGCAGGCGCATGAGGGCCGCGTCGGCCGGGGTGGCGATCCCGCCCGCGGCGAAGTTGACCACCGGCAACCGCCCCTCGGCCTGGATCAGTTCCAGAACATCGACCGGCGCGCCCAGCTCCTTGCCGTAGCTCACGAGCTCGGCCCGGGTCATTCCCGCCAGGCGCCGAACCTGGTCGTTGAGGAGGCGCATGTGGCGGACGGCCTCGATCACGTTCCCTGTGCCGGCTTCGCCTTTGGTGCGGATCATCGCCGCGCCCTCCGCAATCCGCCGCGCCGCTTCCCCGAGGTCGCGACACCCGCACACAAACGGGATCTTGAACGCCCACTTGTCAATGTGGTGGAACGGGTCGGCCGGGGTGAGGACCTCCGACTCATCCACGAAGTCCACCTTGAGGGCCTCGAGGATCCGTGCCTCGGCGAAGTGGCCGATGCGGGCCTTGGCCATCACCGGGATCGAGACCGCGGCCTGGATCTCCTTGATCCTTACGGGATCCGCCATCCGGGCCACGCCGCCCTGAGCGCGGATGTCCGCCGGCACCCGTTCCAGGGCCATCACCGCCACCGCCCCGGCCTCCTCGGCGATCTTGGCCTGGTCGGCGGTGGTGACGTCCATGATGACGCCGCCTTTGAACATCTCGGCGAACCCCGTTTTCACCCGATACGTTCCCTTGTCCATCGCTCTCACCCCGGGAACACAGTCGCAAGTCCCAAGTCGAACGTCCCAAGTCCGGAACCTGCAACTTGCGACTTCGTGACTTGCGACTGTCTTTCTGAGCCGGCGGGAGGAATCGAACCCCCGACCCGCCGCTTACGAAGCGGCTGCTCTGCCTGCTGAGCTACGCCGGCC
>JBBIQN010000012.1:0-47163 GCA_037442305.1 Candidatus Bipolaricaulota bacterium | reverse complement strand
AGGGGGCAGGAGCTCCGGTGGTGTCCGTCTCCGGCGGGGAGCCGCTTCTGCACCCTCGGATCGCGGACATCGTTGACGGAATCCTTGCCCAGGGCCGGTGGGCCTTCCTGTGCACGAACGGCCTCCTCCTCCGCGAGTCCCTTCCGGAGTTCCGTCCCGCCAAGCGGCTGTGCTTCGTGGTCCACCTCGACGGCACGGCCCGCGTCCACGACGAGGTGACGGGCCGGCCCGGGGCGTACGCGGAGGCGGTGGCGGCGATCCAGGATGCCCACGCGCGCGGGTTCCGCGTGACCACGAACACGACCGTGTTCCACGGCTCCGATCCCGCGGACCTCCACGAGCTCTTTCGCGCGCTGGGCGGCCTCGGGGTGGAGGGCCTCATGCTCTCTCCGGCCTACGCCTACGAGTCCGTCCCTGAGCAGGAGCTCTTCCTCAAGCGGGAGGAGGCGGTGCGGCGGTTCCGGGAGATCCTCGATGGGGGGAGGTTCCCGTTCTACGACAACCCCCTGTTCCTCGACTTCCTCCGCGGGCACGTGACTTACCCCTGTTCCGCCTGGGCGATCCCCACGTACACCGTCCTCGGGTGGCGGGTCCCCTGCTACCTCATCGCCGACCGGCACGCAACCGAGCTCGGAGGAGTCCTCGACCCTGACCTTTGGACGCGGTACGGACCGGGGAACGACCCCCGCTGCGCGGGGTGCATGCTCCACGCCGGGTTCGAGCCGGCGAGCGTGCTCGATGTCCTCAACCATCCATGGGAGCTCCTCCGGAGGCGACCGTGATCGTCACCGTGGCCGCGCTCGGGACGGAGCTCCTCTTCGCCCCTCGCCCCCGGTTGCGGGTGGGGGTGGGAGCGCAGGCAGGGGGCCGGCTGCGTGCGTGGCTGGCGGGGCACAAGCCCGGAGGGGCGCTCGTCGTCGGGTTCTCCGGCTCAACGCGAGCGGGGTTGGGCGCGGGGACGGTCGTGCTTGTAGAGGGGATCCTCGCCGACGGGTCCGATCCGGTCTTGGTCGATCGGGCGCTGGTGGCGCGGGCCCGCGACGTCCTGCCGGGCGCGGTCGTGGGACCGGTGGCGAGCGTCCCCCGCATCGCCGACCCGGCGGAGAAGGCGCGGCTGGGCCTGGATGCCCTCGCCGTGGACATGGAGTCGGCCCACTTGGCCAGAGAACTGTCTGGCCGGCGGATCCCGTTCCTCGTCCTGAGGGTGATACTAGACGAGCTGTGGGAGGACGTGGCGGGCCGACCTCGCGTCCGCTGGGCGGGCCGGGCGCTTGGCTGTGCCGTGACACTGGGACGGGCGGCGGGCGCGCTGCGGCCGGCGCTGGAGGCGGGATGAGCCGGGCGGTGTGGGTGGGGGGAGTGCCCATCGGCGGGGGGAACCCGATCGTCGTCCAGTCCATGACGAACACGCGTACAGACGACGTCCCGGCTACGGTCGCCCAGGTTCGGTCCCTCGTCCGGGCCGGCTGTGAAATCGTGCGGGTGGCCGTCCCCGACGAGGCCGCGGGGCGGGCGATCCGGGAGATCAAGCGCGAGGTGGCGGTTCCCATCGTGGCCGACGTCCACTACGACCACCGGCTGGCCCTGGCCGCCCTCGAAGCTGGCGCGGACAAGCTCCGCCTGAACCCGGGGAACATCCGCGACCCGGACCGGATACGGGAGGTTGCTGCTGCCGCGGCCAAACGGAGCGTGCCGATCCGCGTTGGCGTCAACGCCGGTTCCGTGGATGCCCGGTTCAAGGGCCCCCACGGTGAGATCACCCCCCGCGGCCTCGTGGACGCGGCACTGTGGGAGGTTCGGCTCCTGGAGGAGTCAGGGTTCCGGGAGATCGTGGTCTCGCTCAAGGCCCACGACGTCCCCCTCACCGTGGAGGCCAATCGCCTCCTCCGTAAGGAAGGGGACTGGCCGATCCACCTTGGAATCACCGAAGCCGGGACTGCGTGGGACGGGGCGATCCGCTCGGCAGTGGGGATCGGGGTCCTCCTTTCCGAGGGGATCGGCGACACGGTCCGCGTTTCCCTTTCCGGGGACCCGGTGCGAGAGGTGGAAGCCGCGTGGGAGATCCTCAAGGCCTTGGGCCTTAGGAAGCGTGGCCCCTCCTATGTGGTTTGTCCGACCTGTGGTCGAACCGGGGTGGACATCGCCGGGATCGCCACGGCTGTGCGGGAACGACTCGCCGACCTGACCGTAGCTTTGACGATCGCGGTCATGGGCTGTCCGGTGAACGGCCTCGGGGAGGCGGAGCGGGCCGACTTCGCCATCCTCGGCGGGAAGGGGTTCGCCACCCTCTACGCTCATGGGCAGGTCGTTCGGCCCAAGGTCGCGGAAGAGCGTGTTGTGGCGGAGTTCATCGCCCTCGTCCGCCAGGAGGTGGGAGAGCATGCGTGACCGAGACGTTGTGCAGGCCGCGTCACGCCCAATCCCACCCGTCACCCGTCGCCCGTCGCCCGTCACCGACCTCGACCACGCGATCGAGCGAGCAACTGGTTGGCTTCTCTCCCAGCAGCATCCCGCTGGCTACTGGTGGGGCGAGCTTGAGAGCAACGTGACGATCACCGCCGAGCACCTGTTCCTCACTCACATTCTAGGGATCGGCAGTCAGGGCCTATGGGACAGGATCGCCCGCTACCTCTTCTCCCAGCAGACGGAAGACGGGACGTGGGCCAACTGTCACGGCGGGCCGGGGGACCTCTCCACCACGATCGAGGCGTACCTTGCCCTGAAACTGGCGGGGGTGAGCCCGGGCGACGCAAGGATGGCCCGCGCGCGGGAGTGGGTGCTCCGCCAGGGTGGGATGGAGAGAGCGCGGGTGTTCACCAAGATCTGGCTTTCCCTCCTCGGGGAGTGGCCGTGGGAGGCGACGCCGATGCTCCCCCCCGAGTTGATCCTCCTTCCGCCCTGGTCTCCGGTGAGCATCTACAGCTTCGCTTCGTGGGCCCGGGGTACGATCGTTCCCCTCTCTGTGGTGCGTGCCGTGAGGCCTGTGTATCCCCTACCGGACTGGGCCCGGGTTGACGAGCTCTTCCGGCAGGGGCGAAGCCAGGCCGACCACTCCCTCCCTGGGAAGCGGGGGGCATGGGCGGCGGTGTTCCGGTTGGCCGACCGGGCGTTGCGGGTCGGCGAGAGACTGCCGTGGAAGCCGCTCCGCCGCGTGGCCCTGCGCCGGGCCGAGGCGTGGATCGTGGACCGGCAAGAGGCTGATGGATGCTGGGGCGGGATCCAGCCCCCGTGGGTGTACTCCCTGATCGCCCTCCACGCTCTCGGCCACCCCGTGGCTTCGCCGGTGATGCGCAAGGGAATCGGGGCCTTCCGGCGGTACGCGATCGAGGACGAAGACACGTTCCGGCTCCAGTCGTGCATTTCCCCCGTATGGGACACCGCTTTGGCGATGATCGCCCTCCAAGACGCCGGCCTCCCCCCCGACCACCCGGCCTTGGTGCGGGCCGGGGAGTGGCTCCTTGGGGAGCAGATCATGGGCAGCGGGGACTGGCAGGTCCGGTGCCGGGCCCGGCCCGGGGGGTGGGCGTTCGAGTTCGATAACGACCGGTACCCAGACACCGACGACACGGCGATCGTGTTGATCGCCCTTCTCCGCACCGCGCTTCCAGAGCGAGCGAAGGAGTACGCCCTCGACTGGGGGACGGAGTGGCTCCTCGGGATGCAGTCCCGGAATGGGGGCTGGGGGGCGTTCGATCGAGACAACACCAAGGCCTTTGTTCGCCAAGTCCCGTTCGCCGACTTCGGCGAGGTCCTTGACCCCCCGTCGGTGGACGTCACCGCTCACATCGCGGAGCTCCTGGGGCGGATGGGGTACCGGCTGGGGTTCAGGCCCCTCGACCGGGCGTTGCGTTACATGTTCCGGGAGCAGGAACCGGGCGGCTCGTGGTACGGCCGGTGGGGAGTGAACCACATCTACGGGACCGGCGCTGTGCTCCCGGGGCTCGCCGCGTGCGAGTTCCCGATGGGTGATCCCCGGGTGAGGAAAGCGACGGGGTGGCTCTGCGCCTGTCAGAACCCGGACGGGGGGTGGGGCGAGGCTATCGAGTCCTACCATCGGGCGGAGGCGCGAGGTCGAGGACTCTCCACTCCTTCTCAGACCGCCTGGGCTCTCTTGGCCTTGATCGCTGCTGGGGAAGGCGAGTCTGATTCCATCTGTCGTGGCGTGGAGTACCTCACCTCCACCCAGCGTCCTGACGGGACCTGGGACGAGCCGCAGTTCACCGGGACGGGGTTCCCCACGGACTTCATGATCCGCTACCACCTGTACCGGCACTACTTCCCGCTCGCGGCCCTCGGCCGGTTCCGAGAGAAGGCAACGGGTGACGGGTGACGAGATGAAGATAGAGCTGGCGCAGGTGTACGGGTTTTGCCCCGGGGTGCGCCGGGCGGTGGAGATGGTGGAGGACTACCTGATGAGGGAGGGCCCTCTCGCTACGCTCGGGGCGATCGTCCACAACACCCACGTCGTGGATCGCCTCGCGGCGAAGGGCGCGGTGGTGGTCGGCGCCCTGGAGGGGGTGGAGGGCCCCGCAGTGGCGATCACGGCCCACGGGGCAGGGCCGGAGGTGTACAGCGCGATCGAACGCCGCGGCCTGACACTCGTTGACACCACCTGCCCGATCGTCAAACGCGCTCAGGAGAGTGCCCACCGGTTGAGCGAGCTCGGGTTCACGGTCCTCATCTACGGCGAGGCCACCCACCCTGAAGTGCAGGGGCTTCTCGCCTGGACCGGAGGGAGAGGCCACGCCACCCTCGTTCCGGAGGAAGCCCCGTCGGCCCCCGCGGGGCGGCTGGCGATCGTCTCCCAGACGACGAAGGAGCGTGAAGCGTTCTGGGAGTTCGTATTGGGCGTCCTTACCCGACAGCGCCTCGCCCTGAGCGAGCTGCAGGTCGTGGACACCACCTGTCCGGAGACCGGCCGACGCTACCGCGCGGCTCAGGACCTGGCGCGGGCGGTAGAGGCGATCTTCGTCGTGGGGGCACGGAACTCGGCCAATACCCAGAAGCTCGCCGGCGTTGTTCGCGCCACCGGGGTTCGGACCTGCTTCATCGAGGCGGCGGACGAGATCGAACCCGGCTGGTTGACCGGCCTGGGGAGGCTTGGGGTCACCGCTGGGGCGTCCACGCCGGACGAGGTGGTGGAGTCCGTGGTGGCTCGACTGCGGACGCTCGTAGAGGGGGGGAGATGAACCCCACCGTGGCCAGCTCGCGGGGAGCCGCTGTGCGCCGGCTTCGGTTTGAAGTACGCACGGAACGAGCTCCCCAGTTCGTGGACGTCACGGACGAGGTGGCACGGCAGGTGCGCACGTGCGGGATCAGGGAAGGGTTGGCGTTGGTGTTCTGCCGCCATACCACCGCGGCGATCCGGATCAATGAGAACGAGCCCCTTCTCGTCTCGGACATGGAGGACTTTCTGAAGCGGATTGCCCCGCGCGACCTCTACTACCGACACAACGACTTCGCCGTCCGCACCCACAACATGACGGAGGACGAGTGCCCCAACGCCCACGCCCACTGCCAGCACCTCCTCCTTGGGGCGAGCGAAGCGGTCCCGATCGAGGATGGCGAGGTGACCCTTGGGCGTTGGCAGCGGATCTTCCTCGTGGAGCTTGATCGGCCACGGATGAGGGAGGTCGCCGTCCAGGTGTTCGGCCATGACTAGCACCAGGCTCAAAACGGGCGTGAAGCATGTAGGGTCCCACGCGCCCTGGCGCGAGGACAGGGAAGTCCCGGACCCTAGCCACCCAGGCCTTCTCTACCGCCACGGACCCGAAGGGAAGCAAGGCATTCGGGTTCTGAACTCCAAGATCCGTCTGCCTTCCGTGGGGCCAGAGGTGCGGGGGACGAGGAAGCCCCCGCCTCCGCCCCGATCGCGGTTCCTGCTCGACACCTCTCTGGCGCGGGTGTGGTTCCCATTGTCCCCGTTGTGGTAGACCGCGGGGCAGTCGTAGGGGTGCGAAATGGGTTCTAAGCACGGGGCGGAGCGGCTTGAGGGCATTCCGATGGGCGAGCGGGTGCTCCTCTTGCCCCACTGTCTACGGCCGAGCGAGACCTGTCCGGGGCGCCCTTCGCGGGCCGGCCTGGCCTGCCCAGACGACTGCGCTGCCGAGTGCCCGATCCGTGCCCTGCGCGAGGAGGCCCTCCGCCTGGGATACAAGGCGGTCTGCGTGGCTCCTGGTGGGGCACTCGCACTGCGGTTCGTTCGGGACGCCGCGCCGCGGGCGGTGGTGGCCATCGCCTGCGACAAAGAGCTCCGTGAGGGCCAGGATGCGGTGCGTCAGTTCAGTGGTGGTCCCCCGACGGTCGTGGTCCTGCCCCTCTCGCGCGACGGGTGCGTGGACACCGAAGTTGACCTCGATGACGCACTGCGCCTTCTCCGCGCGGGGACGGGCGCCGCTTGACGTACCCGTTGTCCTGAAACCACGCCACCGCCCGGCGCAAAGCCTCCCGGACCGGGGTCTGAGGTAGGCCGAGCTCCCGCACCGCCTTCCCTGGGTCGTAGAACATGCGGTGGCGGGCCATCCGCACCGTATCCGGGGTGAGCCGGGGGACCGCTCCGGTCAGGGTGCTCCACGTGGCGTTGAGGTAGGCGAGGGGAACGAGCGGGGCGGACGGGAGGCACACCCGTGGCGCGGGGAGGCCGCTCACCTCGGCGAGGAGGCCGAGGAAGTCCTGCATCGTGAGGTTCTCCCCGCCGAGGATGTAGAGCTCCCCCGGCCGCCCCTCCTCCGCGGCCAGGACGTGCCCGAGGGCCACATCCTCAACCGCCACCACGTTCAGCCCCGTGTCCACGTAGGCCGGCAGCCTCCCGTTGAGGTAGTCCACGATGACTTGGCCAGTCGGGGTCGGTCTTCGGTCGTACGGGCCAACCGGGAAGCTCGGGTTTACGATGACCACGGGGAGCCCTCGCCGGGCGAACTCGGTCGCCACCGCCTGGGCGAGGAACTTGCTCCTCTTGTAGTGCCCGACGAGGGTTCGGGCAAGGGGGGGCGTTGTCTCGTCCGCAGGACACCCGTCATCCCGCACGCCGAGCGCGGCCACCGAACTCGTGTGCACGGCCCGGTCCACCCGAGCCTCCCACGCTGCCTGGAGCACGTTCCGGGTCCCATCCACGTTGACCTCGTACACGAGCCGGCGCGGCCGCACCCAGAACGCGTACAGGGCGCCGACGTGGAACACGTGTCCGCAACCGGAGATCGCGTTCCGCACCGACGCGAGGTCCCGCACATCCCCTTCCGCCTGTTCGACGTCGAGACCGGCCAAGTTCATGCGGTTCGCGCCGCGGCGGACCATGACCCGTACGACGTATCCACGCTCCAGAAGCGCACGGACGACGTTCGCTCCGATGAACCCCGTCCCACCGGTTACCAGTGCCCGCATCGGCCGCTATTATGCTGCGTTCAGGCTGAGGCACCATCCGGAAACTGCCCAAGGGGAGGGCTCCTCTAGTGTACCTTCCATCACTTCCCATTGGGGAGAAACGTGTGGACAGGAGGGCGGCTCGGGAGGGCCCGCAAGACGGGGTCGCTGACTTGCATCGTGGACATCTGTCCCAAGCCCCTCGGACACGTGACCCGGAGTTTTCCACAGGAAGCTGCCTTGACCGCCTCCCTCCCCCCCGCTATACTCCCTCTGCCCGCGAGGGCAAGTCGAACGCGGGAAGTCTGGTCTTTGACAAGTGGACAGGGAGAGACGGGAAGCCTATCGGAAACCCTTGAAGCTAAATTGAGAGGGTATGATCCCGGCTCAGGGTGAACGCTAGCGGCGCGCCTAACACATGCAAGTCGAGCGATCGGCTTGCCGAAGCCGCAAGGCCGAGGCAAGTACGGAGCGGCAAACGGGTGAGTAACACGTAGCCAACCTGCCTCTGCGACGGGGACAACCCTCCGAAAGGAGGGCTAATCCCCGATGGTCTCCCCGGGGCACAAGCCCTGGAGAGTAAAGGCACTCCGGTGTCGCGCAGAGAGGGGGCTGCGACCCATCAGCTAGTTGGCGGGGTAACGGCCCACCAAGGCAACGACGGGTAGGGGGCCTGAGAGGGTGGCCCCCCACATGGGGACTGAGACACGGCTCCGACTCCTACGGGAGGCAGCAGTGGGGAATCTTGGGCAATGGGCGAAAGCCTGACCCAGCGACGCCGCGTGGGGGATGAAGCCCTTCGGGGTGTAAACCCCTTTTCTGGGGGACGAATAAGGCGGGGAGGGAATGCCCCACCGATGACGGTACTCCAGGAATAAGCCACGGCTAACTACGTGCCAGCAGCCGCGGTAAGACGTAGGTGGCGAGCGTTACCCGGATTCACTGGGCGTAAAGGGCGCGTAGGCGGTTCGGCAAGTCGTCTGTGAAAGCCCCCGGCTCAACTGGGGGAGGTCGGACGAAACTGCCGGGCTGGAGGACGGCAGAGGAAGGTGGAACGACCGGAGTAGCGGTGAAATGCGTAGATACCGGTCGGTATCCCGATGGCGAAGGCAACCTTCTGGGTCGTTCCTGACGCTGAGGCGCGAAAGCGTGGGGAGCAAACCGGATTAGATACCCGGGTAGTCCACGCCCTAAACGATGTGAGCTAGGTGTCGGGCGAGCAGTCGCTTGGTGCCGCAGCTAACGCGTTAAGCTCACCGCCTGGGTAGTACGGCCGCAAGGCTAAAACTCAAGGGAATTGACGGGGCCCCGCACAAGCGGTGGAGCATGTGGTTCAATTCGATGCAAACCGAAGAACCTTACCCGGGTTTGACATGCTGGTGGTACCGACCTGAAAGGGAAGGGACCCAAAGCCTTCGGGCGTTTGGGAGCCAGCACAGGTGCTGCATGGCTGTCGTCAGCTCGTGTCGTGGGATGTTGGGTTAAGTCCTGAAACGAGCGCAACCCCTGCCGCCCGTTGCCAGCGGACCCTTCGGGGTGCCGGGAACTCAGGCGGGACTGCCGGCGAACAGTCGGAGGAAGGAGGGGATGATGTCAAGTCCTCATGGCCCTTATGTCCGGGGCTACACACATGCTACAGTGCCCGCTACAAAGGGTCGCCAACCCGCAAGGGGGAGCCAATCCTAGCAAAAGTGGGCATGGTTCGGATTGCAGGCTGCAACTCGCCTGCATGAAGCCGGAATCGCTAGTAATCGCGGGTCAGCCACACCGCGGTGAATACGTACTCGGGGCTTGTACACACCGCCCGTCACGCCAACCGAGTGGGGGGTACCTGAAGTCGCCCGATGAGGGCGCCGAGGGTGTCCTTCATGAGAGGGGCGAAGTCGTAACAAGGTAGCGGTACGGGAACGTGCAGCTGGATCACCTCCTTTCTAGGGAGTAACCTTTGCTACGCCCAGACTTCCCGCCCGGTAGGGCCCGTCGTCCCCCTGTCCACCGTACGCTCGCGCGTCCGCTAATGGACGCGCTTCTTCTTCCCATGGTCCGCGAAGTCCCCTCCAAAGCTTCCCGGTTCCTTTCATCGGCCTCTCCGTCCGCAGTAGGCTGCCGCTACCATGGAAACCACCCAAACGGGAAACCGCCTCACACAGGACAACCCCATCTGGGCCGCAGGAGACCGGATCCGGGTCTGGGCCCGCGAGACGGTGTACCACCCCGGAGCTCCGAGCAACGCCGTATACCTCGTTGAGGGAGGACGGATCAAGCTCTCCTACCTCCACCCCTCGGGGAAGAGGATCACGCTCGCCTTGCGGGGGCCAGACGAGGTGTTCGGGCAAATGGCCCTGGTCGGGGAGAAGCGGCGCCGCCACCACGCCGAGGCCCTTGAGGACGCGGAGCTCATCCGCGTCGAGAAGGACACGTTCCTCGCGGCGGCCCGCCGGCGGCCCGAGGCGTTCTCCGATCTCCTCGGGATCTTCGGGACGTGGGTCCAGGAAATTGAGGAGATCGTGGAAGACCTCGCGTTCCGCGACATCCAGACGCGCCTCTCTCGTCAGCTTCTGCGGCTCTCCAACGAGTACGGGGTGAAGACCAAGGGTGGGATCATGATTGGGTTCCGACTCACCCACCGGGATCTCGCGGAGATGATCGGGTCGGCACGGGAGAACACGACCGTCGTCCTCAACCGGTTTGAGCGCGAAGGGATCCTTGACAAGCGCCGCTACCAGATCGTGATCAAGGACGTCGAGGGCTTGAAGGAGAAGTGCCAGTCGTAAGGAAGCTTACCTGCCTTCCTCAGGCGGCCCGCGAGGGCCGCCTTTCTCTTCTGAACCATCCGTGGGGACCCTGGCCGCCTCGGCTATAATGCCCTCCTGCAAAGGAGGGCTTAGATGAAGGAGATCCGTTGGCACGGGCGAGGAGGTCAGGGCGCAAAGACGGTGTCCCAGGTCCTCGCCCAGATCAACCTGCGCGAAGGGAAGTTCGTGCAGGCGTTTCCCGAGTTCGGCCCCGAGCGATCGGGGGCCCCGGTCCGGGCCTACAACCGCATTGCGGAGGAGGAAATTCGTGTCCACTCTGCGGTCTATTCGCCCGACATTGCGGTGGTGGTGGATGAGTCGCTCCTCACCGCAGAGAGACCCGTCGAGGGACTACATCCCGACGGCACGCTCATCGTGAACACGTCGTGTTCAGTGGACGAGATCCGCCGGCGCACCGGGTTCGGGGGGAAGATCGTCGTCCTCGATGCGGACCGGATCGGACGCGAGGCAGGGACGGGGTTCGCCAACATCCCGATGCTGGGCGCGGTCGCCTCTGTGCTCGGCACGGCGTGGAACCTGGTCGAGGAAGAAGTTCGCCGCACGATGGGGGAGAGGATGCCCAAAGACATGCTCGACAAGAACGTGAACGCGCTCCGCGCCGGGTACAACGCGGTGAAAGAGGTGCGCGGTGGCCGCTAGCCTGAAGGGCTGGAGGGAGCTACCGATCGGCGGGGTGGTGCCCGGGGGCTCAGCCCGCGATCTCAATAAGACGGGGAGCTGGCGGGCCGAGCGGCCAATGTGGAACGACGAGAAGTGCATCCAGTGCCTCCTGTGCTGGTTCCACTGCCCAGATAGCTCGATCGTCACTCACGACCAGAAGGTGACCGGGGTGGACTACGACCACTGCAAAGGCTGTGGCCTGTGCGCCGCGGTGTGCCCGAAGGACGCGATCGGTATGGTCCCGGAACGGGAGGGGACATGCGCAAAGTGATGACCGGGCACAAGGCGGTGGCGGAGGCGATGCGGCAGATCGAGCCGGACGTGGTGGCGGTGTACCCGATCACCCCGCAATCCGAGATCGCGGAGTACTACGCGGACTACGTCCACGATGGGATCGTGCACACCGAGCTCGTTCCCGTGGAGAGCGAGCACTCGGCGATGTCGGCGTGCGTCGGCGCCGCCGCTGCAGGAGCGCGGGTCATGACGGCCACGTCCTCCCAAGGGCTGGCCCTGCTTGTCGAGGTTCTGTACATCGCGGCGGGGCTACGGCTCCCAATCGTGATGGCGCTCGCCAACCGAGCGCTGTCGGCGCCGATCAACATCCACTGCGATCACTCCGATGCCTACCTCGCCCGCGACGCGGGCGCATTCCAAATCTTTTGCGAGTCGGCCCAAGAAGCGTACGACTATACCCTCATCGCCCAGAGAATCGCCGAGCACGACATGGTGCGGCTTCCGGGGATCGTGAACCTCGACGGGTTTTCCCTCACCCACACCTCGCAGGTCGTGGAACCGCTCGACGACGCGGTGGCGAAGAAGTTCGTCGGCGCGTTCAAGGCCGTGCATCCGCTCCTCGATGTGAAAAAGCCCGTGACGTGGGGACCGTTTGCGATGCCGGACTACTACTTCGAGCTCAAGCGAGCCCAAGCCGCAGCGATGGAGGAGGTCCCGGCGGCCTTCCTTTCTGTGCAGAAGGCGTTCGCCAAGACGTCCGGCCGGGCGTACGCCGGATTCGTAGAGAAGTACCGGCTCGACGACGCGGACCGGGCCCTGGTGGTGCTGGGCTCGACGGCGGGCACGGCCAAGGTCGCCGTGGACGCCCTGCGAGAGAAGGGAGAGAAGGTCGGCCTTCTCAAAGTATGGCTGTACCGGCCGTTCCCGTACTGCGAGGTGGCCTCCGCCTTGGAGAAGGTCAAGCACGTCGGTGTTCTGGACCGGGCGATCTCGTTCGGGGCGATGGGGGCCCTCTATAGCGACGTCGCGACGTCCCTCCGGCGCTCGCAGAGCCGCCCCGCGCTTCACAACTACATCTACGGCCTCGGCGGCCGCGACATCACGGTCGAGCAACTCGCCGAGGTGCTCGAAGGCCTCGGGAAGGTTCGTCCGGACGAGGGCCTCCGGTACATCGGCCTCAGGGAGTGACGATGCCTAACATCAAGACGCTGGCCCAACGAGAGGAGAAGGAGATCCGGTTCACGCCGGGCCACACCTTGTGCGCAGGGTGTGCCGAGCCGATGGTCGTGCGCACGGTCCTCAACGCGATCGAAGATCCGGTGGTGGTTGCTAGCCCCACGGGGTGCCTCGAGGTGGCCACCAGCCGCTTTCCTGGCACGGCATGGAACGTGCCGTGGATCCATGTGGCGTTTGAGAACGCGGCAGCGGTGATCTCCGGGGTTGAAGCGGCACACAAAGCTCTCACCAAGACCGGCGCGGTCAGACGCCGAATCCGGTTCGTGGTGTTCGCCGGCGACGGGGGGACGTACGACATCGGGCTTCAGGCCCTGTCTGGGGCGCTGGAGCGCGGGCACGACTTCCTGTACGTGTGCATCAACAACGAGGCGTACATGAACACCGGGGTCCAGCGGTCGAGTGCCACTCCGCGTTGCGCGTCGGCGACGACGTCGCCGGTGGGCGACGCGATCCCCGGAAAGCCCCAGGATCGGAAGGACCTTACCGAAATCGTGGTCGGCCATCACGTGCCGTACGTGGGCCAGGCGGCGGTGTCGAACCTGATCGACCTCGCAAACAAGGTCGAGCGGGCGATGAAGCACGACGGTCCGAAGTTCCTCAACGTGCTTACGACCTGTCCGCTGGGGTGGCGCACCCCGCGCGACAGCGCGATCGTCCAAGCCAAGCTCGCCGTCGAGACGCGGTATTGGCCTCTGTACGAGGTGATCGAGGGTCGGTACACGATCAACTACAAGCCGAAGAAGGACGTGCCGGTGGAGGAGTGGCTGAAGAGCCAGGGCCGGTTCCGCCACCTGTTCCGCGATCCGAAGGGCAAGGTGCTCATCGCCGAGTTCCAGGCCGCCGTGGACCGGCACTGGGACCATCTTGTGAGGAAGGAGAAGTGCCTGTCTGGAGCCGAGGCCGACCAAGGCTAGCTGAGCGAAGGAACCGCCCCAGGCCGTGGTGGATCGGCTTGGGCCGGGACCTCGTCATTGGTGCCGGGGTAGGGGCAGCGGCGGGGGCCTTCTTCCACGACGCCGCGTTCGGCGCGGCCTCCGGGGCAGTTGTGGGCCTCCTCCTGTTCCTCTACTTCCGGCTCCGCCTGCGCTAGGCCGTTCCGTGGACCTTGAAGCTCTGATCGGGGAGCACCTGCAGCACCCTGGGTTCGGGGTGGACGACCTGGCGAAGCTCCTCTACCAGGGGGTGATGGGGATGGACCACCTCCTGGGAGATCGGGAACGGTTCATCAACGGGCTCCGCCAGGAGTGGGAGAGGCTTGACCTTGTGGCGCTTCCGGAGGAAGCCGTCATCGAACTCGTGCACACCACCGACCCTGTGGCCCGCCTCAACCTGCGGCCGATCAAGGCGGCCGGGCTGAGCCTGTCGGAGGTCGGGACCCTCCTTGCCGATCAGCCCCTCAAGCGAGGCCGCCGTGGCGAACTCCTGGCCCTGTGGGAGGAGGCCATGGCGCTAGCCAGGGCGGGGCGGATCCCGTTCAGGGCGGACGAGCTTGTGGCCCTCGGCGAGGCCCTGCGGGCTGGAGGCCATCCGCCTGGGCACTCGGTGCGGTATCGAGAGTTGAACCGTCCAGCGTACCGTCTGGCCCATGACGTCGCCGATCCCGCGGTGCGGAATGTGCTTGCCCGAGCCGGGTTGTCCTCCGACCTACCCTGACGGAGGGGCGTCAGCCGTGCTGAGAACAGCGTGCGCCTTCGCGATCCTCTCTGCAACCGGGATGCGCTGAGGGCATCGCTCCTCGCACTGGCGGCAGGCCGTGCATCGATCTCCCCGCTCCTCCACGGAGAGCATTTGGTAGTCAAGTCGCGCTGCGGCCCCGTCGGCGTACATCGCCGCTTGGTTCCCCAGCTCCAGAACCTTTGGAATGGCGACCCCGCTCGGGCAGGGGAGGCAGTACCGACATCCCGTGCACGGGGCGGGGCGGAGCGCGAGGTAGGCATCCCGCGCCCTCGCGACGAGCGAGAGGTCTTCCCTGCGGAGCGAGCCGACCTCGGACCGCGACGCGCTCTCCACGTTCTCCCGCACCTGCTCGAGCGTGCTCATCCCGCTCAGGACGAGGGACACCTCGGGCTGGTTCCATAGCCACTGCAGGCCCCACTCCGCCGGGGTCCACCCGCGCCGGGCGTGGGCGAAGAGCTGCGCCACGGGCTCCGGCGGACGTGCCAGCACGCCGCCTCGTAACGGCTCCATGATCACCACCCCCAGGCCGCGCTCCGCCGCGTAGCGAAGCCCCCTCTGTCCGGCCTGGAACTCCACGTCCATGTAGTTGTACTGGATCTGGCACAAGTCCCATCCCGGGTAACCGTCCACGATCCCCTGGAAAACGGAATACTCGTCGTGGAACGAGAACCCGAAGTAGGCGATCCGGCCGTCGGCCTTCGCCCGCTCTGCCCACTCCAGGACGCCCAACTCGCGTACATTGGGCCACGTCTCCTGGTCGAGGGCATGGAGGAGGTAGAGCTCGACCCTATCGCGCCGCAGTCGTTCGAGCTGCTCAGCAAACAGCCGATCGAAGTCGTCCCGCTTTTTCACGAGCCAACAGGGGAGTTTCGTGGCGAGCACCGCCTTGTCCCGGTACGGGCCCTGGAGGACGCGGCCGAGGAACCGCTCGCTCTCGCCCTCGTGGTAGCCGTAGGCGGTGTCCACGTAGTTCACACCGTGGTCGAGCGCGTAGTGGACCATCTCGGTTGCCTGCTCCTCGTCAATGCCCCCGCCGGGCGTCGGGAGCCGCATCGCGCCGAACCCGAGCGCCGACGGCCTCCACGCGATCCGCCCGAAGCTTCGGTAGCGCATCAGGGTCGGCCGGGGCACCCCGGGCCCGGGCAAGCGACAGTACCCTGGCAGTGTGTGCACTCGAGCTGGATCGTGGTGTGGCTGATCCCGAACTCGTCGGCAAGGACCCCCTTCAGGTCGGCCATCACCGCTTCGGCAGCGCTCAGCGCCTGGTCGGCGATCAGAACGTGGGCGGAGAGGGCGATGTACCCCGGACTCACCGTCCACACGTGGAGGTCGTGAACCTCAGACACGCCGGGGGTCGTGCGCATCCTCGCAAGGACGGTGGTTGCGGAGAGTCCTTCCGGCACACCCTCGGCGAGGATGTGCACCGAGCGCTTGAGCACCCGTCCCGCCCCGACGAGGATCACCGCACCGATGACGAGACTCACCACGGGATCGGCGAGCGTCCACCCCGTCATGAGGATCACCGCCCCGGCAGCGATCACGCCTACGGATCCCAGGGCGTCCCCGAGCACGTGGAGGAAGGCGCTGTGCACGTTGAGGTCGTGGCGGTCGTGTCTGTGCAGCATCGATGCCACGATCACGTTCACGAGCAGACCCACCGCCGCTACGGCGAGCATCGGGCCGGCGAGCACGGGGGACGGATCACGGATGCGCAGGATCGCCTCCCGGAAGATCCCCACCGCCACTGCGGCAAGCGTTGCCCCGTTCACGAGCGCAGCCAAGACCTGCAGCCGGTGGTAGCCGTAGGTGTGGCGATCGCTCGGGGGCCGCGCGGCGGCCCTGATCGCGGCGTAGGAGAGGAGGAGCGCAAACGTGTCCAGGAACACGTGGGCAGCGTCCGAGAGGAGGGCCAAGCTTCCCGTGAGAAGCCCTCCCACGACCTGCCCAGCGCAGATTAGCGCGGTCACCCCCGCGGCGAGGAGGAGCCGCCGTTCCATCGGGGCATGCGAGTGCATAGGTGACGCATGATCCGAGCGGAGAGGCTCGCGCGCAAGCTCGCGAGTTGAAACCGCCTGTTGAGGGTGCTATCGTTGCGCTACTTCGTGGACCAGGGGGTGCAGGCGCTGGTGAACGATCACATGCTGGGCTTCGGTGATTGCCTTTGTCGCGCCGCGCCTCCGTGCACCGCTCTCTAGCCACGAAGATCCTTCCATACCCCCTCTAGACCTTCGGGCGCGCCCCGGCCGAACGCTCGGTCCGGGCGGAGAGTGCAGTAGCTCTCGCGTACACCTCGTGCTAGCGATCCTTGGGGGAACGGGCAACCCACCTGTGTGGCCATCGCTCGCCACGCCGTCTCGGCAGATAAGGAGGCTTCCATGCCTGTAGCGAAGAGTGTGCTTGATCTGATCGGGGGGACCCCCCTTGTTCATCTCGGCCGGATCGGACGGGGATTCCCCGCGCGGATCCTCGGGAAGCTCGAGATGAGGAACCCGCTGGGGAGCGTCAAGGACAGGATCGCCTGGGCGATGATCATGGACGCCGAGGAGCGGGGCGCGCTGTGCCCTCGCGGGGTCGTGGTCGAGCCTACCTCGGGGAACACTGGGATCGGGCTGGCGTTCGTGTGTGCGGTGCGGGGGTACCGGTTGCTCCTCACGATGCCGGAGACGATGTCCGTCGAGCGGCGGGCGATCTTGGGGGCGCTCGGCGCGGAGGTGGTCCTCACGCCCGGGGCGGAGGGGATGTCCGGGGCGGTGCGAAAGGCCGAGGAGTTGGCGCGTGAGCTCGGGGCGTTCATGCCTCAGCAGTTCGAGAACCCGGCCAACCCGCGTGTCCACGAACGGACCACCGCGGAGGAGATCTGGCGGGATACGGACGGGGAGGTGGACGTCTTCGTGGCGGGGATCGGCACCGGAGGGACGATCACCGGGGTGGGGCGCGTCCTCAGGCGGCGGAGGGCGGGGGTCCACGTCGTGGGGGTGGAGCCGGCGGCGTCGCCGATCCTGTCCGGCGGGGTCAAGGGGCGCCACCGGATTCAGGGGATCGGAGCGGGGTTCGTTCCTGGGATCCTCGACCGCACGGTGATCGACGAGATCCTCACCGTGACCGAAGATGAGGCGGACCAGATGGCGCGGCGATTGGCCCGCGAGGAGGGGATCTTCGCCGGGATCTCCTCCGGAGCGGCGCTGGCCGCCGCCGTCCGGATCGTCGAGCGGCCGGAGGTCGAGGGGAAGACCGTGGTGGTGGTCCTCCCCGATACCGGGGAGCGCTACCTGTCCACTTCGTTGTTCACTGTCCAGGGAGGAGAAGGTGTTTAGGGGGATCCGCGAGGACATCGCCGCGATGCGTGCCCGCGACCCGGCGGCGAGGTCCTCGCTGGAGGTTCTCCTCTGCTATCCCGGGCTGCACGCGGTGTGGCTCCACCGGGTCAGCCACTGGCTGTGGCGGCACAGATTGCGGCTCCTGGCGCGGGTCTTCTCTCACTGCGTGCGGTGCGGGACAGGCGTTGAGATCCACCCCGGGGCATGCCTGGGCCGGCGGGTGACGGTTGATCACGGGATCGGAGTGGTAATCGGGGAGACCGCGGAGATTGGGAACGATGTTCACCTGTACTCGGGGGTGGTTCTGGGGGGCGTTTCCCGAAAGCCCGTGAAGCGCCACCCCACGGTGGAGGACGGGGTCGTGATCGGAGCAGAGACGGTGCTCCTCGGGCCGATCCGGGTTGGGCGAGGCGCACGGATCGGGGCGGGGGTCGTGGTGCGGGCCGACGTCCCGCCGGGGGCCACCGTCCTCGCCCCGTCCCCTTCGATCACTCTGGGGGAGGAGGTCAACTCCCGTAGAGCCAGCGGTAGACCAGCCAGGCGTTGAGGACCTTCGCCAGGTACTCCCGGGTCTCCGTGAAGCGGAGGAGACCGGGGAGATCTCCGGGGGTCGTTACCCCGCTGGCCGTCCACCGGCGGAGGTTCCCCGGTCCGCCGTTGTAGGCGGCTACGGCCCACGCCAGATCCCCCCCGGACTGATCGAGGAGGTGCCGCAGGTACCATGTTCCCAGCCGGATGTTGAAGTCGGGGGAGAACAGATCGCTCTCCCGGTACGGGATCTTGAGTTTCTCCTCGGCGATCCAACGGGCGGTGGAGGGGAGGAGCTGCATCAGTCCGCGCGCGTCGGAGCTGGATACGGCAGTGGGGGAGAACCCGCTCTCCTCGCGCATCACGGCCAAGACAAGGTACGGATCCACCCCGTAGGCGGCCGCCCAGCGGAGGACGGTGTCCCACCATGCCAACGGGTAGGCAAGGTAGTACGCACGGGCACAGGGAACCGTGACCACGATCGCCCCTCCAACCCGGAACGCGTTCCGCCAGTCACCTTGTGCTACATACCCCTCGCCGACAGCGAGCCGCTCCGAGATCGAGCCGCGGGTCGAGGCGATCGCGAGCTCCACCGCGGCCCACCGGCGCCCGTCCCCACCGGGGAACGCCTCCCCAAGGGCGTGGGCCAGGGCCACCACCGGCGGGGAAGCGGGGCCGGGATCCGCGGCTTTCGTGGGCGGCGGCGAGGAGACCCCGGCAAGCCAGGCGAACGCGGGAGACAGGTAACGGCCTGCCTCGCCGGCCTTGGTCATCTCTCCCCGCCGGGTGTGGAGAAGGAAGAGGCGCAGGGCGGCGTCGTCGCGCACGCGATGAGTACCCCGAGCCAGCTCCCAGTAGAGGGTCAGGGCCTCGGTGATCCGCCCGCGGTCTTCCAGCAGCCGAGCCGCTCGCCACTTGGCCTCGGGCTCCGTGGACTGGCGGTAGGCAGCGATCGCCTCGTCTGCCCGACCAAGAGCTTCGAAGAGGAGCCCTGCTGCATAGGCTCCGGTTGTCCCGGCGGATTGATAGGCGATGACGGCCTTCTCCCGCTCCCCGGCCTGTTCGAGGGCCCGCCCGTATTCGGCCTGCACTCCCGCGTCGCCGGGCGAGGAAGCGACGTACCGCTCGAACTCCACGAGCGCCTCGCTAGGCTTCCCCAGTACAACGAGGGCGCGTGCCCGCTCCAGCGCAGCTTGAGTTCCGCCGACCGCCGCGAGAACCGAGAGGGAATCGCTCGGTGCCCCGTGTCCGGTAAGGAGTGAGGCCGCCCTTATGGGATCACGCTCCAGACGCAGGACTGCTTGGACCGCGTCCCGGCGGGGCAGGAGCTGTTGCCATTCCTTAAGCGCTTCGGACGATCGGCCGGCGGACTCCAACGCCGTGGCAAGCTCTGTCCGGAGCTCGGATGTGGCGTACAAGGCAAGGGCGGAGCGGAAGAAGGCCACCGCTTGGCGCGGCTCTCCGTGCGCCAGGTGCCACCGCCCGAGGATGCCGCGTGCCTGCCAGCCCAGGCCGTCCTCGCGCGCCGCGAGCGACTCCATGTCACGGAGAGATCCCGGAAGGCGGTCCCGCGCTTCCCGGAGGCGGGTGTAGTCACCGACCTCGGGGGGGGCGGGATTCGACCAGCGGAGGAGGGCAGCCAGGCCAAGGAGCAGCCCCACCAGGACGAGCGGACCGACCACAGCTTTCATCTGCACTCTCCACTCCACCGCTGACAAGAATAGGGAGCCGGGTGGGCATACGGAAGGACGCGGCGCCCGTGGTCAGGGGACGCCACGGTCGAACGGGAAGGGGCAGGCTGATGGCCTGCCCCTCGCGTAGTTCCAAACGACAGTAGGTCTAGAACATGACGTACAAACCGACCCCCGGCATGAGGAGGGCGGTGATCTGCATGTTGGCGAGGTTGATGACCCCCAGTAGACGGATCTGTCCGTAGATCCCGAACGTATCGGACAGGGCGAAGTACGCTCCCGCCATCCCGTTCACGGTGAGGCTGATCTGGGCCACGCCGCCGATCCCCCCCGCTGCGACCACGATACCGCCGACTCCGCCCCCGAAGTAGGGTTTGAACCCCTCGATGGCCGGGGTGATGAGGAACGACGCGTCCACGGAAAACGCCATCGCCCCTTGAGCGAACGCCAGGATGCCGAGCGTGAACCGGGTCGCCGAGTTGGTCCCCATGGGGATTTCGTAGAACAGATCAAACACCGGCGTTCCCAGCGCGAGGTTGAAGCTCGCCCCGACCCCCAGCTTCCCCGCTGACCCCGGCTCCGCTCCCCAGGCCGGAACCGACGCCAGCCCGATGACGAGGAGCAGTGCACACACCAATGACCGTTTCATGTTCCACCTCCTAGTGGACAGACGCCATTCTACACGACCTGCCGCGTTCGGGGCGAACGGCCTTTACGGGAGGGGCCGTTCGTTCTACCATCACCTCTGACGATGGCCAAGACGACGAGCGTGCGGACCGTGCGGGCCCCGCGGGGGACGAGGCTCTCCTGCAAGGGGTGGCTTCAGGAAGCAGCCCTACGCATGCTCCTGAACAACCTCGACCCGGAGGTCGCGGGGGATCCGGCCCACCTCATCGTGTACGGGGGGACAGGGAAAGCAGCCCGGTCGTGGGCGGACCTTGACCTCATCGTCCGTTCGCTCCGGGAGCTCGGGGGAGACGAGACGCTCGTCGTGCAATCGGGGCGAGCAGTGGCCGTGTTCCGCACCCACGAGGACGCGCCGCGCGTGGTCATCTCCAACGCGATGCTCGTTCCGGAGTGGGCGACGTGGGAGGTGTTCCGCGAGCTGGAGCGGTTGGGCCTCACAATGTATGGCCAGATGACGGCCGGGTCGTGGATCTACATCGGCACCCAGGGGATCCTCCAGGGGACCTACGAAACCTTAGCCGAGGTGGCTCGGCAGCACTTCGGGGGCTCTCTTCGCGGGAGGTTCGTTCTCACCGCGGGACTGGGGGAGATGGGGGGCGCCCAGCCCCTGGCGATCACGATGAACGACGGGGTCGGCCTGATCGTCGAGATCAATCCCGACAAGATCGAGCGCCGGCTGTCCCTTGAGCAGCTCGATACGTGGACCGACTCGCTCGACGAAGCGGTCCGCCTGGTCCAGGAGTGCCGAGCCCAGACAAAGCCCCTCTCCATCGGTCTTCTTGGGAACGCCGCCGACGCGTACCCGGAGATCCTCCGCCGGGGTGTGGTCCCAGACGTGGTCACGGACCAGACCGCGGCCCACGACGAGCTTGGGGGCTACGTGCCGGGGGGGATGCCGTACCGCGCGGCCCTCGACCTTCGGCAGGGCGATCCGGGGCGGTACATCGAGCTCTCCTACGCCTCGATGGTCCGTCACGTTCAGGCGATGGCGGAGATGAGGGAGGCCGGGGCGATCGTGTTCGACTACGGCAACGCCCTCCGCGCTCAGGCGGAGAAGGGCGGGCTACCCCACGATCGGGCGTTCTCGTTCCCCGGGTTCGTGCAGGCCTACATCCGGCCCATGTTCTGCGAGGGGAAGGGCCCGTTTCGGTGGGCGGCCCTGTCCGGAGACCCGGACGACATCCGGCGCACGGACCGAGCGATTCTCGACCTGTTCCCCCACGACGTGCCGCTTCGGCGCTGGATCGAGAACGCCCAGGCGAAGGTGCGGTTCCAGGGTCTTCCGGCGCGGATCTGTTGGCTCGGGTACGGTGAGCGGGCCGAGGCCGGTCTCGCGTTCAACGACCTCGTGCGCCGGGGCGAGGTACAGGCGCCGATCGTGATCGGCCGCGACCACCTCGACTCCGGATCGGTGGCTTCCCCGTACCGGGAGACGGAGGGGATGAAGGACGGCTCGGACGCGATCGCCGACTGGCCGATCCTGAACGCCCTCCTCAACGCCGTGTGCGGGGCGACGTGGGTGTCCGTGCACCACGGGGGTGGGGTGGGGATCGGGAAGAGCATCCACGCCGGGATGGTCGTCGTGGCGGATGGAACGGACGCGGCAGACCGAAGGTTGGAACGAGTGCTCACCGTAGACCCCGGGGTGGGGGTGGCCCGTCACGCCGACGCTGGGTACGAGAGGGCGATCGAGATCGCCCGGGAGCGCGGGGTGCAGATCCCACGGCTCGGCGCAGCGGACGCACTGTGACACAAGACCGTTGGGCGTGAAGCCCGACGCTACGACAGGCCGGGCCTACCAGCCTGTGGGGGTACTCGCGACCTCGGCCTCGCGCCTGCCCGGCCCGAGTTGGCGGTGCGCGGGAATTGCCGTGGAATCCCCCCTCACCCCGACCCTCTCCCGCCCGGGGGAGAGGGAGCAGTAGGGACACGGACTCGTTAGCCTCACCCTGCCCTCTCCTACGACGGGGAGAGGGCACGACGGGAGACCCTCTCCCCCCCGGTGGGGGGAGAGAAGAAGAGGGGGGCGTCAGCCGTGCAGGAACCCCCTACGGGCGCTTGTCTTCCTCCCATCCGATGGATACCCGCCGGCAGCCGTTTCCACACAAGCTGCCAACCTATCTCCTCGAGGAGTTCCCGCTTCGCGGTGCTGGCGCACGAGGAGGACCCGGCCCCGCCCATCACCGGAGGAGCACCGCCACCGCCCCGGGGCGCCCCACAACCTCGCGCGGTCCAGCGGAGGTCCAGCGAACGGAAACGGAGATCAGCCGGCCGCGAACGGCGGGAGTCTCCAAGCTCGCTGACGCGGGGTCAGTCCCCATCTTGCCGCGGGGGGCGTACGAGCTGGCTCACCCCGTAGATCCCTACGACCATCCCCCCCAAGGACAGGAAAACCGCCACAAACGCAAAGAGGAACGTCGTGGGGATGATCCCAAGTTGCATGAGGAACGCCAGCGCCACCGCCGCCACCATGGCCAGGCCGCCACCCACGATCTGAGCGAGGGCCCGCTCTTTTGTCATCGAAACAGCCAGCACTTCACGAGGTGCCCCGGCTCCGGTTCGAGCTCAGGGGGGATCTCCTTCTCGCACAGCCCCTCGATGCGCTGCGGGCAGCGCGGGTGGAACCGGCACCCTGATGGAGGGGCTACCAGGCTCGGGGGTTCCCCAGAGGGAACGTCGCGGAACCGGCGTGCGTTCTCCGGATCCGGGTCGGGAATTGCAGTCAGCAACGCCTTCGTGTAGGGGTGAAGCGTGTTGTGGACGATCTCCCGAACACCGGCCCTCTCCACGACCCATGCCGCGTACATGATGAACACGCGCTCGGAGAAGTAGCGCACCGTAGACAGGTCGTGGGTGATGTAGATTACGCCCAAGTCGTGGGCCTTCTGGATTCGGCGCATGAGCTCCAGGATCTCCACCCGCACCGAGGCATCGAGCATCGAGACCGGCTCATCGGCCACGATGAGCTTGGGACGGAGGACGAGCGCCCGGGCGATCACGAGCCGCTGCTGCTGGCCTCCGGAGAGCATGTGGGGGAACTTGGGGAGGAAGTCCCCCACCGGCATCAGGCGTACCTCCTCGAGCACCTCCCGGATCCGCTGCTCGCGCTCCGCCGATGTACCGAACTTGTTCACGATCATCGGCTCTTCCAAGATCCGCCGGACGTTCAAGAACGGCGGAAGCGCGCCGTAGGGATCCTGCTGCACAAATCCCACCTGGGACCGGAACCAACTCCGCCCCCCCTTGCCCTGCCCGTCGAGCTTCCTCCCCTGGAAGGTGATTTGGCCCTTCGTCGGTGGAACGAGCCCGATGATCGTCTTGAGAAGCGTGGTTTTCCCCGAGCCGCTCTCGCCCACCACCGTGATCGCCTCCCCGGGGCGCAGGTCGAGACTCACCCCGTCTACCGCCTTCACGTACCCCGCGTGGAAGAACCCCCACCGCTTGAGCTCGTACCAGGTATGAAGACCCTTGACCGAAAGAAGCACGTTATCTGGCATACACCCCCACCTCAGCTCTTCGCGAACAGCCAACACTTCACCCGGTCTCCCGCCCCCACCACGTACGTCGGGGGCTCCTCTTCGCAGCGCGGGAAACGCTTGGGGCACCGGTCCTTGAACCTGCACCCCGTGGGAGGCACAAGAAGGCTCGGCGGCTGCCCCGGGATGAACTCGAGCTTCTTGTCCTCGCGCAGGGTGGGGACGCTCGCCATGAGCATCCGTGCGTACGGATGCAGGGGCTCGCGGTACGCGATCTCGGAAGCGCTCTGCTCCACGATCTGCCCGGCGTACATGAACACCACTTCGTCCGCGAGGTCGCTCGAGGTAGAGATGTCGTGGGTGATGAGGATAAAGCTCACCTGGAACTGATTCTTGATCTCCTTGAGCGCGTTGAAGATGTTGGCCTGGGTCAGCATGTCGAGGGCCGAGGTAGGCTCGTCGAGGATGATGAGGTCGGGGTTCGCGATCAGGGCCATGGCCAAGATCGTCCGCTGGCGCATGCCCCCTGAGAGCTCGAACGCGTAGCGGAAGAGAAAGTCTTCCGGTACCCCCACGAGGCGGAACATCTCTCCGGCCCGGGCCAGGGCTTGCTCCCTTCCCATCTTCTGGTGGACCATCAGCGGCTCCGCCACCTGGTACCCCACCTTGAGCACGGGGTTGAGGGCGTTCATCGCGGCCTGGGAGACCATCGAGATCTTCATCCACCGCACGTTCTGCCGGACCCACTCCTCGCTCATCCCCATGATGTTCGTGCCGTTGAGGTAGACCTCGCCGCTGTAGCGGTCCACGTTGCGGGGAAGAAGGCGCAGGACGGCCCGCGCAAGCGAGGTCTTTCCGCACCCCGACTCCCCGAGCACCGCGAGCGACCGCCGCCGCGGGAGTTCAAACGACACCCCGTCCACCGCTTGAACCACGCCCTTCGTGGTCCGGAAGTGGAGCTGGAGGTCCTTCACCCGGAGAACAGGCCCTCCGTCCCCCCCTGTGGCCGGTGCTCCCTGCCCCAATGGTTCCGTTCTTTCGTTCGTCATATGGCCCTCAACCTCGGGTTGAAGATACGGTCGAGCGCAAAGCCCACGAGGGCGAACGCAAATCCCGTGACCAGGAGAAGGATCGCGGGCTGAATGACCCAGTAGTAGTGCCCCTGGAGCAAGGCCGCGATGTTCGAATCGTTGAGGACCTTCCCCCACGTAGGCAGGCTCGGATCCCCGATCCCCAGGACCGCGAGCGACGCCTCAAGGAACACGTAGGCCGGGATGGCCGATACGAACCCCGGGATGAGCACCGGGATCACCCGCGGGATTAGGTACCGGAACACGATGCGCATGTTCTTCGCCCCGTAGGCCCTGGCCGCCTCGATGTACGGGGACTCCTTCGCTTGAAGGAACATGGACCGGTACATGAGCACCCCTCCCCCGAACAGGCCGAGGATGAGCACGACCCCCAAGATGGCCCAAATAGAACGGGACCAGAACATCCCGACCATGATGTAGATCGGGAGGGCGGGCAGGGTCATCCACACCCGGGTGATGAACTGCAGGAACGCGTCCAGCCCCCCCCCAAACCAAGCGGAGATGGCGCCCAGCGTGAACTGGCTCGCCGCTACCCCGACCGCCGCCACCAGGCCAAACGCAAAGGCGATCGGGGTCCCCCAAAGGAGCGCCAGGGTGAGGTCCCGCCGCATGTTGTCCGTTCCCGCCCAGCCGTGCACCTGGCCGTAGACCACGAGCTTGGCGTCAACGTCCCCGTCTTCCTCAAACATCCACCCCCGGATGAGCATCTGGTACTCGCCCTTGGCCGGCTTCACCTGGTCCTTGGGCACCCCCAGCGCCGCGGCGGTGAAGAGACCGATCTCTGGAGCCCTTCCGCCAAGCCGCGACGCGAGCTCGCCGTCCGAGCTGACAATGTACCGCTCCGCCCGCTTCACCGAGCGCGTCCAGAGCGGGATTTCCTTTCTGTCCGGTCCCTCCGGGGTGATCCACACGACCTCGACATACGGGCCCAGCACGGCGTACTGCGAGGAGAGAAAGAGCGTGAGCTCTGTGGGGAACCCGTCATAGGGGAACTGGAAGGGCAGGACGATCTCGAACCGGCCGTCTTCGGCCACGGACTTCTGCCCCTGCTGTCCGCTGCGAACGACGATCGTCTCTGGCCGGTTGACCCCCGGAAGAACGTTGAGCCATTGGGGCGGCGCAAAGCGCGGGTTCTCCAGCCACCGCTCATCCGTCGGCCGCCAGCGCCGGATGGCCTCCCCGTAGGGGATGGTGATCGCGGTGTAAACGGAGACAAGGAGGAGGACACCGATGATGCCGAGGCCCGCCACCGCCGACGGGTACCGCCGAAACTCTTTCAATCTCGCCAGAAACGCCTTCACGCCATCCTCCTCCCGCCCGCCCCCATCTTCACCCGGGGGTCAAGCGCCGCATAGAGAAGGTCGAGGAGGAACACGGTGACCCCGAGGAGGTACGCGTAGATCACCGTCGTCCCCACGATGACCGGGGCGTCGTTGAGGCTGATCCCCTGGAACAGGAGCCGTCCCAACCCCGGCCAGGTGAACACGGTCTCCAGAATGATCGCCCCCATCCAGGATCCGATGAGCATCAGGCTGAACGAGGTGATCACAGGAGGAAGCGTGGGTCGCAGCACGTACCTCCTCTCGACCGCCCGCGGCGGAACCCCCTTTGCTTTCGCCATCTCCACGTAGTCCTCGCTCGAACTGATGAGGAAGAACGTGCGCCAGTAGAAGGTTGTCTGGAAGATGCCCCCGATGAACCACGCGCTGAGGGGAAGGGCAAGGTGCCGGAGAAGGGACAAGAAGTAGGCCCACGTCTCCTCGGGCGGCGGGGCGACCACCATCCCCCCGTACGGCAGCACCCGCAGCAACGAGGCGAAGATGAGGATGAGGAAGATCCCGTAGAACCACGCCGGCGCGGCCGACGTGGGGGAGAGGGCCACCACCGCCCGATCGAGCCGGGTTCCGTAGTGCCGCGACAGGTACAGCGCGGTAAACAGGGCGGTGAAAAAGAGGAGGAGCTGGCCGGTCAGGATGAGGGTCAGCGTCGCGCGAAGCCTCTCCAAGATGATGCTCCTGACCTCGCTTGACCCTGTATCGCTCAAGATCCTCTCCGAGCGGCCGAGGTTGAGGGTGACCGCGTTGAGAAGATAGCGACCGCTGCGGTAGATCCAGGGACGGTCCAACCCATATGACCTCTTCAGCACCGCGACCCGTTCATCGTAGTACCGCCGGTACTCGGCCTGAGGGAGCCTGCGGAGCTCCTCGTTCCCCTGAAGTTCCAGCCCCACCTGCTCCTTGATTTGGGCCTCGAGGATCTTGTCCATGTACCCGCCCATGGTGGCGATGACCACCGTCAGGTACACCCCGATCGCGACCGTAAGCACGATCAGGATTCCCCGGACCACCGTGTACTTTCCAAGCCGTAGGAGGTTGTCCATCTCCCCTCACCTTCTGCGAGCTTCCCCCGCACGTGGAAGTGAACTCGGAGCGGGTACGCCCCGGGTTCGAGAAGCAACTATAACAAAGGCCGCCGGGGGATCAACCCCGGCGGCCCCCTTGAAATCAGAAACCGCGTGGCGACCCTTACCTCGTCACCACGAAGCTGAAGCTAGCCGTAGACGGCATCCCAACCACCTTGGACGCCACGATGACCTCGACCCGACACGCGCCCACGAGGCCCCTCGTCATGTCGGAGGTGAGCCTCACCGTGTACTCCCCGTCCTTCACCGGGGTCCCGGCGCCCGTCGCGGCCACGTTCCCCGCCCCGTCGAAGAGGAGGAACTTCACGAAGTCCAGCTGCACGAGCTCGTACGGCTTGTCCTTGAAGGTGATCGTCACCTTGAGGTCCGCCGCCGTGCCTGCCCTCACCGACGCCGGTCCCGTCACCGCGACCTTGGCGATCTTGGGCTCGGCGAACACGTCCCACTTCGTCGCCGGATCGGCAAACTGCGCGAACCGCCGCAGCACGACGACCTTCTCCACCGGCCGGACCTGATCCACGTACATCGGGCCGTTTGCGATCCAGAGGTGCCCGAACTTCTTGTAGAACGCGTCGGCGTTCTTGTACCGGGCCCCCGCATCCGCAGCGCTGACGTAGGCGCCAAGCACGGACGCAAACGGGATGTAGTTCGTCTTCAGGTTGTCGGCGAGGTACTCGGCAAGGGTCGTCAGGCTTTTGCCGGAGATGTAGTTCGTCCAGTCCACCCCGCGGGCGCGGGACTTGGCCGAGGAGAACGCGAGCTTGCCCGCGGCCTCAGCCTGGATCCCGAGCGCCAGCGTGTGCCACGGGGCCACGCCCTGGCTGTACTGCGGCATGAGGTACGCCGCCCGGCTCGACGCCGTGGACTCCGCTTCGAGGAACACGGAGTCGCTGTACACCTCGAACACGATCTGGGGCGACGTCTGGAGGATCTTCAGCCCCTTGAAGTGGGCCATGAAGGTCCGGAACGGAGCAGCCGCGGCCGCGTCGTGGATCGCGCTCTCGGGCTTCCCCCGCTCGAAGGTGAGGATGAACCCGATGAGCCCGTCGGCAACCGACCACTTGCTCCCGTCGTGCCACAGCCGATCGGTGAGGCCCCTGGCGTAGGTGACGACGACCTTGGACTTGGCCGAGACCGGCCCGCCGAACCGCTCGCTTGCGGTGATGAACTTCTGGGCCGCGACGTCCCAGTCCGCCCACGCGTCAGCCGGAACGACGATCGAGTTCACGGGCACGAAGGTCTGCGCGACCCAGCCCCTGAGCCCGCCGCCGAAGTCCTTCCCGAGCTCCAACGTGAGGAGCGAGGGTTGGCCCTGTTCCACGAACACCTCGGCCTTCTCCACAAGCTGCGGCCACACGAGACCCGTGAACGGGTCGGGCAAGGTCGCGTAGTCGGAGACGCCGCGGATCGGCATCATGTCGAAGATCCAGTTCGTTCCGGCGATCGGGTTCCACGGCTCGGTGAGCATGGAGGTGTTCCCCAACATCACCACGCCGCCCACGCCGCCGGGCCGGTTCGTCCACTTCAGGGTCCGGCTCCACAGCCACGCCCCGTACACGCCGCCCGCGAGGTCCGAGGCGACGGCGATGTTCTTGTTCCGGGCAAAGTAGCCGACGCGGTTGGAGACGAAGATGCGGGCCGAGTCCTTGAGCCCGAGCTCCATCGCCCGGGCCATCATGTCCAGGCGCTCCTGCTCGGTTGTAAAGTCGTTCCGCGCCAACCGCTCGCAGAGAACGTCGAACTCCGAAACCGGCTTGTAGGCCTGCCACAGGGGCTCGGGCCGGCCGCGCTTCGTGTAGAAGAACTCCCAGTTGTCGGCCTGGTCGCGGTCCACCACGGTCGTGACCCACCCGCCGGTGTACACGTCCCACAGGCCAAGGGCCGGGTCGCCGGTGAGCCAAATCGGGGACGCCTCGGCCGCGCGCTTGTAGTCGCGCTCGGCGGTGAACCCGATCTTCTCCAGCTGATCGGCAACATAGTCCCCGATCTGCCTCCGCTCGTCCTCGGGACGGATGAGGCACTTCACGACCACGGGCTTCCCCTTGTACTGCCACTTCCCACCGACCAAGGTCGCGCCGAGCTTCACCATCTCCTCGGAGATGACGGCCTTCGCCTTGTCGAAGTTGTAGCCGTACAGGATCTCAAGCTTCTTCGCCACGTCGGCGAGCTTCGCGTAGTCCGGGAAGCTTGGGGTGACGGGGAACCACCGGGCAATGCCGGCCACGCCCGCGTAGTACTCCTTGATGATGAAGTCGCGGTCGAGGAGCCAGTTCATCGCCTCGCGGATCTTCGCCACCGAGAACGGGTTCAGGCGCCCATCGGGGTACTCCGGGCCCACGGGGTTGAACGAGATCTCGTTGTAGGATCCGTACGCCACCTCGTAGCCGACGGTGTCAACGATCGTCTTCACCAGGGCCGGGGTGCTGATCCCGAACGTATAGACGTCCGCGGCCCCGGTGCGCACCATCTCGATCCCCTTGGCGTGGGTCGGTTCCTCGAAGAACACGACCTCGTCCACCCAGGAGCCGGTGCGGACCTGCGCCAGGCCGCCGAACGCCACCATCACAACCAGCGCTGCCAGTAGAAGCTTTTTCATCTTCTATCCTCCTTACCTCAGCTCACGATCCCGCTTACCCAGTCGGGATGATCTTCCGGATGAACTTGCAGGCATCCACCGTAACCGGGGTCACCGTGGAGAACGCCTGAAGGAGCCACCCCTTGGGGGCGACCGGCGTTGCGAACCGCACGTACCACACGCGGCCTTCCCCGGTAATAACCCCCTCCCCGGCGCCGCCGGTTGCGCCAAACGCAAGCGCCTTCGGCACGAGCACGGGTTCCGCGAAAATTATGATCAACTCACGGGCTGCCTTCGTCCAGGTGTTCTCCGCCTGGAGGAGGAACGAACCCGCCGTCGTCGGCTGAACTCGCCAACAGGTGTTTTCCGGCGTCTGCCCAACGGCCACGAGGCCCAGTACCAGCAGCATCCCTACTACCATGCTGACCTTGCCCATCCACTCCCTCCTTCTGGTTCACTTGCAGCGGTTCGCTTGGTTGGTTGAGCTACCGTCTCGTCTTCCGGCCCGTCCTGCCTCCCCGTCCACTCTCACCCCCTGTTCGTTGCCGTTCGAGAGCTCGCTTGTACTATACCACTGTCCCCGGAGACTTGTCAAGCCTTCCTTTGCCCCCGAGGCGCATGCCGGGCGCCTCAGAGCGATCCCGGGTTCCCCGCGAAGGAGGGGGGGCCGCCCGCCCCAAGGACGCCCCTCTACCTCCTCAGGAGCCCCACGTCCCACAGCTTGACGCTTCCGTCCCCCGAGCCCGAGGCAAGAAGGGTTCCATCCGGGCTGAACGCCAGCGCGTACACAAACCCAAAGTGGGCCGGAATCGTCCGTACCTCTCGCCCGGTGGCCACCTCCCATAGCTTCACCTTCCCATCCCCATCTCCCGAGGCAAGAAGGGCTCCATCCGGACTGAACGCCACCGGCCACACCCCACCCGTATGCCCGGACAGCGAGCGCACCTCCCGGCCACTCCCCACGTCCCACAGCCGCACCGTCCCGTCCCCAGAACCTGAGGCAAGCACCCTCCCATCCGGGCCAAACGCCACCCCGTACACCGCCCACGTGTGACCCGTCAGGGTCCTGACCTCGCTCCCGCTCCCCACGTCCCACAGCCGCACCGTCCGGTCAAACGACCCCGAGGCCAGCAGCCCCCCGTCCGGGCTGAACGCCACCGAAAACACGTACTGCGTGTGGCCCTCAAACGTGCGCACTTCTTTCCCTGTTGTCGCCATCCACAGCTTGACCGTACCGTCAAAGGAGCCGGAGGCAAGGAGCGTACCGTCGGGACTGAAGGCCACCGCCCACACTTCGCCCCGGTGGCCGTGGAGGGTGCGGAGCTCCTTGCCCGTGGCGACGTCCCAGATTTTGACCGTTCCATCCCCCGACCCCGAGGAGAGGAGCTTCCCATCCGGACTGAACGCGACCGAGTACACGGGCCAGGTGTGGGCACCGAGGGCTCGGGTCACAGTCCAGGTGGCCCGGTCCATCAAGCGGATGAGGCCGGCGCCCCCGCCTGCGGAAGCCGTCGCGGCGCTCACCGCCCCCGCAGCGGCCACGTACCGCCCGCCGGGGGAGAAGGCGACCGCGAACACATGACCGTGTTCGAACTCATACGTGCGCAGCGGAGCTTGGCCCTGGCCCCAGGCGACTTGCCCCCCAGAGTCTCCTCCCCACAAGGCCGCTGCCGCAGCCAGGGCGACGAACACCAATCCACGGATCATGGACCCTCCTTTGTGACTTTAGCGCCGCTACTGCAACGCACGGGCGCCGCCCGCTTCGAAGGGTTGGCCCGGGCCCCCACGGCAAGTCGCCGGCGGGGGCCGTTCTCCCGCCGGCGGCTCGCAGACTTACCCTTCGTCGTTCCCGTATCTTCGCACCCCTAAGGAGTCCCTCCCCGGGGCACGGGCCTCATTTCCCTCCCGCACTCCCCACGTCCCACAGCTTGACGCTTCCGTCCCCCGAGCCCGAGGCAAGAAGGGTTCCATCCGGGCTGAACGCCAGCGCGTACACAAACCCAAAGTGGGCCGGAATCGTCCGTACCTCTCGCCCGGTGGCCACCTCCCATAGCTTCACCTTCCCATCCCCATCTCCCGAGGCAAGAAGGGCTCCATCCGGACTGAACGCCACCGGCCACACCCCACCCGTATGCCCGGACAGCGAGCGCACCTCCCGGCCACTCCCCACGTCCCACAGCCGCACCGTCCCGTCCCCAGAACCTGAGGCAAGCACCCTCCCATCCGGGCCAAACGCCACCCCGTACACCGCCCACGTGTGACCCGTCAGGGTCCTGACCTCGCTCCCGCTCCCCACGTCCCACAGCCGCACCGTCCGGTCAAACGACCCCGAGGCCAGCAGCCCCCCGTCCGGGCTGAACGCCACCGAAAACACGTACTGCGTGTGGCCCTCAAACGTGCGCACTTCTCCCGCGGAGGCCCGCTCCCACAGCCGAACCGTCCTGTCGTCGGACCCCGTGGCCACAAGGCGACCGTCCGGGCTCAGCGACACGGCACGCACCGCGCCCCCGTGCCCGCGGAGCGTGCCGAGTTCCTTTGCCGTGGCCACATCCCACAGCCGAGCTGTGGCGTCCGTGGAGCCCGAGGCAAGGAACTTCCCGTCTCGGCTGAACGCAAGCGACGTGATGTCTCCGGTATGCCCGATAAACGCGCGCACGACGTCCCCGGTGGCGCGATCGATGAGGTCCACGCGGCCGGGTTCGCGGCCGGTGTTCACCCCTGCGGCCAGGTACCGCCCATCAGGGGAGAAGGCGAGGGCGTAGGTATAGGCCCCGGATCCAAGCTCGATGGTTCGCAAGGGAAGCTGGCCCTGAGCCCAACTGCCCAGCCCCAGACCCCCCGCGACCACCAGCGCCAACGCTACACCGACTCGAGAGAAGCTACGCGTCTGCACTTGGACCTCCTTTTTGGGCGTACGCCCCTGCGCATTATATACCCCGTGCCGAGAAGAAGGTTTCAGGGCCGTTCCCCAGGGTGCGGGTCACCGATCCAACGCCATCGCGGTTCCGCGGGGCATGACCCACCCCTGAAGCGCCGCCTTCTTGCGCGGCTAATTCTAGCGAACGCCTGTGGGCTAGGCGCGGGCAGCCTGAGGCGCGGCATAACCCCGGTCGAGGGCCTGGGCGTTCAGGGCCACGATGTTCCCCCGGGCCTTCGCCCCCAGCTCGGCCTCCATCGCCTCCTTGACCCTCTCCAGGGGCACGACTACCAGCGCCCTCACCACCGCCCCCAGCGCGACCATGTTCGCCACCCGCGGTTCGCCCAGCTCCCGCGCGAGGTCGTTCGCGGCAACGAGGATTCCCCCGACATCCCCTCGCCTCAGCCCCCGCTGGACAAGGGAGGTGTTGATGACGACCGCCCCCCCCCTCGCCACGCGGGGCTCGAACCGGTCCAGCGATGGGCCGTTCATCGCCAGCACCAGGTCCGGCCGCTCGACGATCGGGGAGCCGATCGGCTCGTCGGAGAGGACCACCGTACAGTTGGCCGTGCCCCCGCGCATCTCCGGGCCGTAGGAGGGGAGCCACGTGACGGCCAGCCCGGCCTCCATCCCCGCCCGGGCGAGGATCTTCCCGGCGAGGAGCACCCCTTGCCCGCCAAAACCCGCAAACACCACGGCTCGTTCCATCCTTACCCCCTTGTACGCCTGTTCACCGCAGAGGCGCAGAGATCGCAGAGAACACCAGTTCTGGAATTGAATCCAACCCCTACGCCGCCTGAACCCGCCCCCCATGATCCATCTGCGGACCCCGCTTCACTGCGGTGGACTCGAGGTACGCGCAATGAACATGTAGCTCTGGGCATCACTGCTCCTCCAGGCCAAGCACGCACCGGCGTATTCCTTCCTTCAGGATGGGGACGTTGAAGTTGATGAGCAGCCCGACCTTCCAATCGCCAAGTCTCAGGTACGTCAGCAGTTGGGCTTCGTGGATCGGCAGAAGCTTGTCAACGGCCTTGATCTCCACCACGACCAGGCGCGACACGAGGAGGTCGAGCCGATACCCGCAGTCCAAGGCGAGACCTTTGTAGTTGACTGGGAGGGGTTGCTGGCGCTCGAAGGGGACTCCCCGCAACGCGAGTTCTCGACACAAGCACTCCTCATAGGCGGACTCGAGCAGCCCAGGACCCAGTACACGGTGCACCTCGATCGCTGCACCGATGATTGCCTGGGTGATCTCGTTCATCGTCACCGGCCAGGGCTCCACACTCTCTGGGCCACAGCAACGGACGAATCCCAGCCGGGGAGTCCATCGCTGAGACGCGGAGATCGCGGAGGAGATCGGTCCTGGGGTTGAACCCTGAGATCCAACACAGAAGTGCCTCCCATCTGCATTCCTCTACGTGCTCTGCGTCTCTGCGGTGAGCGCCGCTCCGCGGTGGGCAAGCATTACCCCCGATCCACGAGGTCCCCGAGGGGGAAGGTCTTCATGACCACGTCCCCCACGTACCGATGGGCGGCCGCCGGGGGCATCTTCCATCCCGTGGGGCACGTGGCCAAGATCTCCACAAGCGAATAGCCCTTCCCCTCCACCTGGTAGCGGAGGGCCCTTTCCACCGCCTTCGTCGCCTGGGCGACGTGCTGGGGGTCGTGAAGGGACTGGCGGGTGACGTAGACCGGTCCGGCAAGGGCGGCGATCATCTCCGCCACAGGAAGGGGATGGCCCATCGTCCCCACATCGCGCCCCTGGGGGCAGCTCGTCGCGCGCTGGCCAGGGAGGGTGGTGGGAGCCATTTGCCCGCCGGTCATCCCGTAGATCTGGTTGTTGACGAAGATGACGGTGATCGCCTCCCCGCGGTTCGCAGCGTGGATCGTTTCCGCCGTTCCGATCGCCGCCAAATCCCCGTCGCCTTGGTAGGAGATCACAACCAAATCGGGATTCGCGCGCCTGAGCCCTGTGGCCACGGCCGCGGCCCGGCCGTGGGCGGCCTGGATCCCGTCGCAGCGGAACCACTCGTAGGCAAACACCGCGCACCCCACAGGAGCAACGATCACCGTCCGCTCCTGGACCCCCAGTTTGTCGATCGCTCCCGCGAGGAGCCGGGTGATGAGCCCATGGTCACACCCCGAGCAGTACGTGAAGTTCTTGTCCGCCAGGCTCTTGGGCCGGGCGAAGACCTTGAGCATCGTGTCCGTCTTAGGCATGGCGCATCACCTCGGTGAGGATGTCCTCCGGGGTGGGGACGACGCCCCCCATCTCCCCGTAAAACGGGGTCGCGGTCCGGCCCTCGACCGCCAGCCGCACGTCTTCCCACATCTGGCCCGCGGAAAGTTCCACCGTGAGGACGGCCTTGACCCGCGGGGAGAGATCCCGGATCGGGGCGTACGGGAACGGCCAGAGGGTGATGGGTCTGAGGAGCCCGGCCTTGACCCCCTTTTCTCGCGCCCTCCGGACTACGGTCTTCGCGATCCGCCCCATCGTCCCGTGGGCGACGAGGAGAATCTGTGCATCCTCGGTCGCCACCTCCTCCCACCGCACCTCGCGGACCTCGATCTCCTTGTACCGGGCGTGGCGCCTCACGTTGAGGTCGCGGAGATCCATGGGGTCCAGGGCGAAACTGGCGACGTAGTTCGGGGGGCGGCCTGCAGCTCCGGTGAGGGTCCACGGTTTGGCGGGAAGGGTCGCTGGGTCGCGGTGAGGAGGAAGGTCCACGGGCTCCATCATCTGCCCCAGCATGCCATCGACGAGGATCAGCGCCGGAACCCTGTACTGATCGGAAAGAGCGAACGCCAGCGCCGTCAGGTCAGCCGCTTCCTGAACCGTGGACGGGGCAAGGACGATCATCCGGTAGTCACCGTGCCCGCCCCCTTTCGTGGCCTGGAAGTAGTCCCCTTGGGCGGGAGCGATGTTGCCTAGCCCCGGTCCGCCTCGGGCCACGTTCACGATCACGCAGGGCAGATCCGCTCCCGCAAGGTAGGAGATCCCCTCGAGCTTGAGGCTGATCCCAGGGGAGGAGGAAGAGGTCATCGTGCGCACCCCGGCTGCCGTGGCCCCGTAGCACATGTTGATGGCCGCAACCTCGCTCTCCGCTTGAAGGAACGTCCCTCCGGCCTGGGGAAGGTGGAGGGCCATGTACTCCAGAATCTCGTTCTGGGGGGTGATCGGGTAGCCGAAGTACGCCCGGCAGCCGGCACGGATCCCTGCCTCGGCCATCGCCTCGTTGCCGGTCATGAGCACGCGTGTCGCCATCCGTTGCTCCTTGTGCGAGGGGTCGCCCGTCATTGGTCCTCGGCTCGCGGCCGTCCAGAACCGCGTACTGCTGCACCGGCAGCCGCGTTCTCCCGGTACACCTCGATCGCGACGTCGGGGCACCTCTGGCCACAGAGGGCGCACCCTGTGCACTTCTCGGGATGGGCCGCTTCCGCCACTGGGTAGCCCGAGCTGTTGTAGGTTGCGGAGAGCGCAAGCACCCCAAACGGACACACGGTCACGCACAGGCTACACCCTTTGCAGCGTTCGTTGTCGATCGTTACCGTCCCCGTGGGCATCCCTATCCCTCCTCATCCAATCCCAGGATCGTTGAGGTCCTCCCTCCCCAGCGGCGCCGGAGGCGCCCGAGCGCCCCGTCAGTGGCACCCAGCCACGCCGCAAGCCGCCACTCGACCCTCTCCTCAGGGGCCGTGGGAAGCGGGGTCGCGGCCGACCGGGAGGCGAGAGCGGACCGGAACTCGAGCGCCTCCCGGTGGTAGGTGATGGCCTCCCGATCTTGGTCCGTGACCCGGCGCAGGGAAAGGGTAGGGCGCTCCAGACGATCGGATCCGATCACCTTCACCAGAACTTCCTCGCCTACAGAAGGGCCGTTCGGGGCGAGGTCGCCCGGGGGGATCTCCGAAACGTGGAGAAACCCGACCTCCCCCTCGGGAAATCCCACCAGCGCCCCGTGGGCCTGGATCTCGATCACCTTTCCCACGAGGAGGTCACCGACGCGCACCTTGGGGGTCATCGCGCCCTTCCGTGGCAGCGAACGCCAACCCGTCGCATCAGGCCTTGGCGACCTTGCCGGCCTTGATGCAGCGGGTGCAGACCCGCATCCGCCCCCGCCGGCCGCGGTGGGCAACGTGGATGCGCTGCAGGTTAGGAAGCCGCACCCGTGGGCTGTGTCGGCCGGAGTGGCTCACCTTGGTTCCGAACTCCGGGCCCCGGCCGCAGATCTCGCATGTCCGTGCCATTCAGTCCTCCTTGTGTACGTAGAGGGGTACGAGCGTTTGGGGATCGTCCGCTCCCTTTGCCTGGAACCGAGCCCACCCGTGTCGGGCAACCTCTCCCGGACGGGGGTAAGCCAGGGCTTCGGGGGCGCAGGCGATGCGGTGCCCGGCCGCCGCGATCTCAGCCCGGAAGCGCACCGCGCCGGATCCAACGAGGAGGGCGCCCCGCTCTTCGCTCACCTTGGCCAGGGCTTCCGGCCACGGGAGCACCGTCTCTGCCCCGACGCGGTCCGGGGTGACCCACGCCATGTACACGAACTCCCGCCGGTCGTGGATCCACACCGCGATCTTTCCCGGCCACCACGAGAGCGGCCGGGCCAGGAGCTCGGTCTGGCGGACCCCCACGATGGGAACCCCCAGGGCCTGCGCCATCCCGTGGGCAAAGGACAGGCCGACCCGGAGGCCGGTGAACGAGCCAGGGCCAAGGTCCACGGCAATGAGATCAAGTCCCGCGCGATCCGCATCCGCAAGGCCCCACAAGGCATCCACCGCTCCGGAGAGGATCCCCCCTCCCCCGCGGCCCATCGGAACCATGAACTCGTACTCACCTTGCTCCGAGACCAAGGCAACCCCGCCTCGGTCCCCGGCGGTTTCAATCCCCAACACCACGGCCCATCTTAGGGGACACCACCTCGAGTGCGCAACTCCCCCTCGGGAAGAAGCCGCACGGGAACCGGTGCTCTCAGAAGGATCTCCTCGGCCTGCTCCCTGTCCCGGGAGACCTGCGCCGCGAGGGCGCGTTCCCCGGGGAAGCGCTGATCGGAGCGAATGAACCCAATGAGGTGGACCTCGACCGGCCCCTCGACCTGGCCCGACGGTGAAACGAAGAGGTGGACCTCGACCGAAGGCGGGAGTTCGGGGAAGGTGGGTCGGTCGCCAATGTAGAACAAAGCCTTCCCCTCTCCCACGTGCCACTGGGCCCAGGCCGCGTACACCCCGGGCCGGGGCCGGACGAGCTCAGGGGCGAGGACGAGGTTCACCGTAGGGAACCCAAGCTTCCGGGCAAGCCCGGCTCCCGGAGTGGGTCGTCCCACCTCCCACGCGGGGCGATCGAGGAGAGACGCGGCCTCCTCCACCCTCCCGGAGGCGATGAGGTCCCGGATGCGGGCCGCACTCACCGCATCCCCCCCCATGTGCAGCGGGTCCACCACGTGCACCTCAAAGCCGAGGGAGGGAGCGAGCCGCCGCAGGGTCTCCACGTCCCCAACCCGTCCTTTCCCAAACCGGTGATCCGGCCCCACGACGATGGCCTCCGCCCCGCACCGCCCCACAAGCTCTTCCCGCACAAAGTCCTCCGCCTCCATCCCTTGAACGCTCTCCCAGGGCACGACGAGGACCTCGTCGGCATAACCACGAAGCAAGCGCTCCTTGGCCTCCCGCGTGAGGAGCGACGGCCCCCGGGGCGGGAACGTGTAGGCAACAACCCCGCCCCCTGCGGCACGGCACCGCGCCTCCCGAAGAAGGAACTGGTGACCCCGATGAACCCCGTCGAACCGTCCCACCGCGACGACCCGGGACATCCGCTCAGGGCACATGTCTGCCGTTCCCTGCTGGACTCAAGCGGATCACCAAGGACTCGAAGGGAACAACGGATGCGCCTGAATGCCGTAGCGCACCGCGGACGGGCCAAGGACGTGGGGAAAGGCAGCAGTTATGCTCTGACACTTGGTGTCCGTCGTGTCCTTCGTGGTGAGATGAGAAGCCCGGCAAGCAAGTACCGTTCAGGAGGTCTTGCTGGCGATGATGAGCCAGCCCCGGGCCCGCCGCGTACCGTATACAATCTCATCCCCGGTGGGGCTCCAACACGGGAACGCATCGCGCCACTCGTCGTAGGTAAACGCGGCCCGCCCGCGGCCATCGCGGCGCAGGACATGGATGTCCGAGGGCCCACGGGCGGTGGACTCAAGTGCGATCCACTCCCCGTCGGGGGAGAATCGCGGCCCCCAATCAAAAAATGGATCGGAGGTCAACATCTCGATGCGATCCCCCTCCAGGTCGAGGACGAACACGTCCCAGCTCAAGGTCGGCCCGATCTGCCATAGCCCAACGAACACGAGGGACTTCCCGTCCGGAGAGAAGTCCGGGGTGTCCTCAGGACCGGGGGTGCGCGTGAGGCGCCGGAGGCGCCGGGGCTCCAGCTCGTAGAGGTAGAGGTCGCACTGCCCGTCGCTATATCCCACGAACGCAACTTGCGTTCCATCCGGTGAGACAGCGGGATGAGCGATGAGATCGAGGGGCGCTAGCTCGCCCGCCGTAAACAAGGGAAGCGATTTTCCGTCGAGGTCACCCCGCCATAGCGCGTACCCGGCCTCGCTGTAGGCGGCATAGACGAACCCCCCTCCTGGCCCAAACCGCGCCCAGTCCGTGGCCGCCCCGTCCGTAAGCCGGCGGGCGTTCCGCCCCTCCGGGGCAAGCCCAACCCACACCTCACCCTCATCCACGTACAGGACGTACTTTCCATCCTGCGACCAGTCGAGGGAGGTCAGCCCCAGAAGCCCCCCCCCACCGACGGCGGGCACAAGGAGAACAAGTCCAATCCACGCCCAGCGCACGCACCCATTCTAGGGAAGTTCCCTCAAGCGGACAACCCCGTTGCCGTCGAGCCCGCTGCGCCACTACAATGCTCAGCGATGGGCAACCGGATCACCGCCCCGGAGCGCCAGGAAGGGGACCCCAGCGGCCGCACGCTTCGGCCGCAGCTCTTGGCGGAGTTCGTGGGACAGGCCCCGATTCGAGAACGACTTCAGGTGTACATCCCCGCCGCCAAGGCCCGGGGGGAGCCCCTGGACCACGTGCTCCTTCTCTCCCCACCTGGGCTCGGGAAAACCACCCTCGCCCACATCATCGCCCGGGAGATGGGCAGCGAGATCAAGGTCTCCTCGGGGCCGGCGATCGAGCGGCCCGGGGATCTCGCGGCGATCCTCACCCACCTTTCCCCAGGGGACATCCTGTTTGTAGACGAGATCCACCGCCTCCGCCCGCAGGTAGAGGAAGTCCTCTACCCCGCGATGGAGGACTACAAGCTCGACATCGTGGTCGGGGACGGCCCCCATGCCCGCTCGATCCGGCTCGACCTTGCCCCGTTCACCCTGGTCGGGGCCACCACCCGGGAGGGGCTTCTCACCACCCCGCTGCGGGATCGGTTCGAGGTCGTGTTCCGGTTCGAGTTCTACGGTCCGGAGGAACTCGCGGAGATCGTGGTGCGGGCCGCCCCGCGCATCGGCTGCGAGATCGACCGCGAGGCAGCCCGCGTCCTGGCCGAGCGGGCACGCGGCACACCGCGGATTGCGATCCGGCTTCTCCGGCGCGCCCGCGACGTGGCCCAGGTGGGGAGAATGAGCCGCATCACCGCCCGCGCCGCTCAGGACACCTTGGAGATGCTCGGGATCGACGGGATGGGCCTGGATGCCCTGGACCGGCGGATCCTGGAGGCCCTCATCGATCGGTTCGAGGGGGGGCCAGCGGGGCTGGAAACGCTCGCCGCCGCCCTAGGGGAAGATCCGGAAACGATCGCTGATCTCTACGAGCCGTTCTTGATCGGCCTGGGGTTCCTTCGCCGCACGCCGCAGGGGCGGGTCGCCAGCGACCGGGCCTACGCCCACCTCGGCCGCTCCCCGACCCGACTCCTTTAGGAACGCTTGAGAAGCGCGCGGGCCCCAGCGAGGAAGTCGCCCACCACGCCGAGGAACCGGCGCCAGTCCAGGACGAGCGCCATGGTGACCCATACCAGGCCCACGCACACGATGAGGGGGTCGTGCCACAGGGCGATCACGAACGGCAGGAACACCCACGGGAAGGCAAGGAGCATCGTCACGGACTTGAAGCGGAGGAAGTCCCCTGACCACCGCAGGACGGAAAGGGAGATCGCCGCCGCCCCCACGAGGTACGCCACCGAAGGGACGAGCGGAACAAGCCCCGTGAGGACAAGGAACACCGCGGAGGCCAGGACCATGAGCATGTCGATGTGGAACTCGTGCTCCCCAATCCAGGTCGGGTCCTTTTCCCAGCGGCGGGCGAGCCGTCCGTCGGCCAGGTCCGTGGTCCACCCGATGAGGAGAAGAAACGCCACCGCCCGCAGCGCCGTTGGGCCCGCAAGGACCAGGCCGAGGACGACGAGGGCGATCCCCCCCCGGGCCGCGGTGAGCCAGTCGGGGATGAACTCCTTCCTGGCCATGTTGTTTGTGATTATATCCCTCACCTCGGGCGGACTCCGCGCCCAGGGGGAGCTAGTCCCCGAGACGCAACCCCTCGTCCAAGGGGTCGAAGCGGACCTTAGCCTGGGGGAATGCGGGAACATCGAGGGAGAGGCGGACCCCTCCCAGCCCAACCGAGAGACCGACACGGAGGCATCCCAGGAACGAGCGCACGATACGCGCTTCGATTTGCACGAGCCGCCCAGTGCGGAAATCGTGCTCGATCGCGCCGGAGAGGGACCAGTCGGGGCCGGCTTTCCACTCCGCGCTTAGGGCGAGGCGCGCGACGGAGAAGGGGAACATCCCCACCCGGAGGGCGGCAAACAGGGTGACGCTGGCCCCCGACCACGACGCCTTGGCCACCGTGTCGTCCCAAGCCCCTCCCCCGCCTCGGATGCCCCCTTCCACGACAAGGCGGGCCGAACCTCCGACTACCGTCAGGGTCCACCGCGCGCGGGCAACGGACAGGGGAAAGGCAAAGGAAAGATCCGACGAGAACCCGGAACTGGAGACGGCCCACTTGAGGGGGAGGGATTGACCGGCGGCGAAGTCCCATCCCCAGCTCAGCCTCTCCTGCCACCCTCCCCCCCGCGCGGAGAAAGCAAGGGAGAGCTGGCTCTGGGGGGGATCGGCATCGAACGCAAACGGGGACCGGCCCCACCCCACGCGGCCGAGGTAGGAGAGGGAGAACGGTCCCCACGTGACGCTTGGGGAGATCGAACCCGTCATGCGTTCCGCGGTCGGATACTGGGCGAACATCATCTGGCATGGAAGGGAGAGGGCAAGAGGGCCGAGTTCCCAGTTCCTTGCCCACGAAAGGGTGAGAGCGAGGCGCCACCCCGAGGTTTCCCCTTCCCGGAACACCCCTCCTGAGGCGCGGAATCCGAGGTCCCCTCCCAACCAGCCGCGCTCCGTCCGCCCCACCGAAAGTTCGGGGAATCGGGCGTAAGCAGCGCCTTCCTTCTCCACCACGCCCCACACCGCTCCCACGCTCCACCCCTGCCACGTGCCGGTCAAGTTCGCCTCTTGCTTTCCTGCGGTCAGGCTAAGGGTTCCCGTCCACAGGTCAGGCCTCCTGCCGCCCGCGATCGTCAGGCGAAGGGAAGCGGGGGTTGCGGCAAGGGATCCGTTCTCCCAGGCCACCCGCAGCGACGGATCGGCCCGCCCAGCCGTCGGGTACCACGTGACGCCAACTGCTCCTGCCACCCCTTCCCCGACCGTCCACGGGATCGCCCATCGCAGGAAGAGCCCCCCCCCTGTCCATCCGATCTCCGGAAAGAGGGGAAGCCCCTCTTCCCCCAGCCGGGCCACGTAGAACGGAAGCCACCCCACAGGGACCCCGAACGAGGTCACGACGATCGACCGCGCGTACAGCCACTTCCCCGGAACGAGCACGAACGCCTGGGCCTCCACCGTGTACGGGGCGGCGAGGAAGCACGGACAGGTCGTGAACCGGACCCCGCGGGCTTCCACGCGGACGAGTTCCCCGGATTGGAACAGGCCCGTCCCCTCCTCCCCCGAGTAGAGGATCTCCTCCTCGTTCTCCGGGCCCCGAAACTTGGATCGGCCGGTGAACCCGCGCGCCCTGACCTCACCCAGCTCGCCCGCGGGTCCCAGAAGGGCGGTGAGGCGAAGGGCCCGGAGCTCGGTGTCCGCGGAGGTGAGGGTCGCTCCTTCGGCCTCGATCTCCCACCCGCTCGGGCCTTCGCGGGCGCGGAGGGTCTCCGCCTCTAGCACGTAGGCTGCGAACTCGGCCCGCACGCCGCGTCCTTCAAGGGCGGCCGCCCCATGCGTCACCGCGAGTTCCTCTGCCCGCAGAGAGGAGAAAGGCGGCGCACCGCGGCCCGACAGCCCCCCTACAGCGAGGGCGACCCCAACCAACGCCACCCCCCGCAGGCGCAGGCGGTCGAGCACCACAAGCAACCCCAGGCCCAGAAGCCCAAACCCGATGTGGGGGAGCCATGCCCCAAGGGAGGGGGGGATCACGCCCCGCTGGGCAAGGGTCCGCACCCACACGAACATCCCCTGGGCGGCGGCGGCAAGGAGAAACCCGACGATCGCCCCCGCAGCCCGGCCCCTCCTCCCCAGGAGCGCCCCGAGGGGCGCACCGAACAGGACGAACACGAACGCCGCCGCGGACACAGCGATCTTCGAGTGGTACTCCACAACGAACGACCGCGGATCGAGCCCAGAACGGCGAAGGAGGTCAATCCGCTCCCCGAGCTCCCGGAGCGACATCTCCACCGGGGTTTTCCCGCCGAGGACGGCCTTCCGTAGGTCTTCCCCGGCCTCGACGGTGAGGCGCTCGAACCGCACGAGTTCCGTGAGCCCCCCGTTCGGAGCGAACCGGAGGATCCTTCCCACGAAGAGATCCAGGGTCCCTCCCGCGAACCGCCCCTCCTGGGCGGTGATCACCGTGGGGAACCTCCCCTCCACAGGGTAGATCCGTCCGCTGATGTCGTAGACGAGGATCCCGAGGAGCCGCTCCCCTTCGCTCCGCTCCACGTAGTAGGTCTCCCCTTGAAGCCCTCGAAAGAACACGGCCTCCCGCACCTGGGGGATCGCCCCCCGGTAAAGAAGGGTGAGGATCTCCCGGCGGTAGGCGGCCTCCGCGGGGGGCACAGCGAACTCCCCGAGCGCGAACGCGACCCCGCTTGCGAGGGCCCCAAACGCAAGGAACGGGACCATCAACCGGCGGAGCGAGTACCCCACGGCCTGAAAGGCGAGGATCTCGCGGTCTGCGGCGAGTCGCCCCAAGGCCAGGAACGTGGCGAGGAGAGCTGCCGCGGGGATGGCGTAGGTAAAGAGGGTGGGGAGCTTGTACGCCACAAGGCGAAAGAGCTCGCCGGCCCCCGCCCCGCGGGCAAACACGGTGTCGGAGAGCGAAATCACAAGTTCGAGCCCGATGAAGACGAGAAAGGCGAGGATCGCCACGAAAAACGGTGGCACGATCTCCCGCGCGAGGTACCGATCCACCCTCCGTTGCACGCTAGATCTTACCGGCCGCCTCGGGCAATCACTAACCCGGCGACAGCCGGCTGGACTCAAGAAGCCGGGCGGGAAGACCCAGAAGCGATCACGTCCGGGTGGGGTTCACCCATCCGAGCTAGGGCCGCGCGCGCGATCGAAAGCCGCTCAGGATCTCCCAGCCAGCGACGGAGCTCTGTCCCCACGGCCTCGGGGCACGTCGCGGCGAGCCGGACGAGGGCCCGAGCGGCCGCGGCGCGCACGTAGCGGCGCTCGTCGAGGGCCGCCCGCCGCAGCACGATGAGCGCCCGCCGGGCGAGGTCTTGGGGAGCATGGCCGAGCGTCGTGGACACGTGCCACAACACCTGCTCATCATAGGAGGCGGACCACGCGGTGAGCTGCTCGAACACGTCGTCAGGGTAGGCAGGGAAGAACGCGTGCGCGAGGACCCCCTCGACCGCGCTCCGCACCTCGGGGGCCCGATCCCGGAGGAGGGGATCGAGGAGTCGAAGCAGAGGCTCAACCCAATCCAGCCGCAGCGGGTCGGCAGCCACACCACAGACGAGGACCGCCGCCCGCCGCACGAGGGACTCGGCTTCTGTTCTCCACGTGCCGAGGATCGGGTAGATCTCGTCGAAATCGCGTTTGAGAAGTGCTCCCCCGGCCTGGACGGCTGCTTCCCGGGTGTACCGGTCCTCGTCGGTGGCCAATGTGCGCAGGCGAAGGAGGGCGTCTGTGGGGTGGGGGGAGCGACCGAGGAGAGAGGCTGCCAGGCGCCGCGCCTCGGCCGGTCCGGGGATGAGGCGTCCGGCCCAGTCGAGAGCCCCCTCCTCTGTAAGTTGCACTAGAACGCGATCCCGCGATGCCCCCCCTCGTCGCCACGCCTCCAGGACCTGCTCGTGCGTCATGACGGGGAGCATAGCGAGAGGATGTGCATCTCGTCAAATAGGGGATCGAGGGGGGCATCACCTCCCGGGTCCTGGATCCATTCGCGCCGTCAGCAAGACCTCGTCCTCGTTGGCGGAGACCACCGCGAAGCCGGCTCTTTGAGGGCGCCCAGTCCGCCGGGGTTGTCCGGCTCCGTGGTGGCATGAACTTCCGCCCAGCCACGGGCGAAGGCAAGGGCATGCTGTACCAGCGCGACTCCCAGCCCCTCCCGGCGGCGTTCGGGGACAACGTAGAGATCCCCAATCCACAGCGTGTCCCGCCCCTCGTGAGGGCGTACCTCGAGGTCCACGTACCCCACGGACTGCCCGCCAAAGGCAGCGATGAAACACCGGTAACGCCCGGATTGGAGCCGACGGAGGTAGCGGTCGAGGAGTTCCGCGTAGGGCAGGCCGCCTCCGTCCGGTCCCGCGCACGGGTGGCAATACTCGACCACGAACCGGATCGAATCCTCTCCGGCAGGGTATATCTCGATGGGCGGAGCCCTTTCGCGTGGATCAGGACAGAGCTCTTGCGGGAGCCGCGTTCCGTCGTCAACCGGAGGGAAGCTGGTCCCTGAGTTCTCCGATCCGGCGTGGGCACCGGGGAAGGAAACGCGGTTCCCATCGTACGCTCCGCGGTTCACCGCCGAGGCCACGCCCCACCTTCCTTGGTCATGAGGAACGACAGCTCCTCAAGCAGGACTGCCCCCAGGAGGTTGCCCCCCAGCTCGTCGGGGCCTGGAATCACGTTATTACCACCGGCCACCAACCCCCTGAACCAGACGCGAGGATGGTCCGCCGGTGGGACGAGAACACCGTAGCCTTTGTTCTCCGTGATCCGGTTTTCTGACAGCACGACGGAGGCCGACTCCATTATGACGACCCCCTCGCCATTGCTGACGAGTACAGATCGGGACAGCCGAGCTTGGGCTTCACCTCGGAACACGACACCGGTCACGCACCCTGAAACAGACGAATGAGCAACGATGGCTTGCGCAGCACCTCTGACAACAATGCCCGAGTCTGACTGTTGCGTGATCTGCGTATCCGTGACCATGGCCTGGGCCTGGTCATGGATGTAGATGCCAAACTCGCTCTGGGTAACGATCGCCCGCTCGACAGCGACCTGAGCATGCTCCTCCACGAGGATCCCGAACGTCAGCTCTCGTCCGGCGATGGCGGTGTCGACGATGGTAGCTTGCGCCGTTCCGCTCACCACAATCCCGCACGCTCCCTTCAGTACTAAGGTTTCTAAGTTCTGCACGCTGATTTCGGTGGTCGTGATTAGCGCCCGTGTCTCCCCGGTGAGCCAGAGGCCCGTCCGCGCATCCCGGACAGCGCAACTGCGGACCATGAGATAGACTGCCCCGGTGGCATACACCCCAAAGTTGCTGCCCAGGGCTGCAGACGCTTGTCCCACTAGCGTTACGCCTTCAACGACAACGGTGATCGGTATGCCCTTCCGCTCCCCGTAGACCCACAGGATTGGGGCAACGGGTGACTTGGCCTGGATGACAGAGTGTTCGGCGCCCCGCCCACGGAGCGTGAGCGGCTTGGCGATCCGGATGTTCTCGACCCATAGGCCGTCAGGAAGGCAGACGGTACTGCCCGGAGGGGCGACGTCGATCGCGGCCTGGATGGATTTGCCAGGCTCCACCCATAGGCAGACGGCTTCCTGAGCCATTCCGGGCAAGGCTCCTCCCCCCAGCGTGCCCAGCGTGACGGCCACTGCTAACACTCGCAAACGTGCACCATTGTTCATCCTATCCTCCCGTCCTTGCCTGTCTTCCTGAGGCGGGGCCCGATTGGATCCCGCCTCAGAGACGCTCTGCCGCTGTCCCAATCATTACAGCGGGTCGAACCCCGTCCCTGTTGGGATAGGCGCAGTACAGTCTTGCCACCAAGTCCACACGCAGCGAAACGTGCACCCCACGAACCACCACCAATGCCACCTCTCGATCCAGTAGCCGTAGCAGCATTGCATCAATCCGTTGGCCCCGCAAGGGCCGCAGACGACCTCGAAGTCTGGGGGACAGAGCTGACCCGTAGTTGCAAGCGAGGGCTCTGCTCCTGGCCACGGCACGCTCCCGTCGTCAGCCACAGCAAC
>JBBIQN010000011.1:0-48511 GCA_037442305.1 Candidatus Bipolaricaulota bacterium | reverse complement strand
TCCTCCTCAACACGTGCATGGTCCGCCAGAAGGCGGAGGACAAGGTCGTGGGCCGGGTGGGGGAGCTCCAGCGCTTGCGCCGGACGGCTCCGCGCCTCATCGGAATCGGGGGATGCATGGCCCAGGGCCGCGGCGAGGCGATCCTCGACCTCCTCCCCGGAGCGGACTTCGCGTTCGGAACAGCGCGCCTCGTGGACCTCCCCCTTCTCATCGCCCGCGCCCAGGACAGGGAACGGTTCGCCTCCCTCCCCTGGCCCAACGGCCTCGAACGGTTGCCCGTGGTGCGACGCAGTTCCTTCCAGGCTTACGTGACGATCGCCGAAGGCTGCTCCCACGCTTGTTCCTACTGCATCGTCCCCCAGGTGCGGGGCTCTCTCCGCTCCCGGCCGATGGCGGAAGTCCTCGCCGAGCTTCGGGGCCTTGCCCAAGCCGGGTACAAGGAGGCGACGCTCCTTGGCCAGAACGTGGACGCCTACGGCCGCGACCTCGGAGATGGGACGGATTTCGCCGCGCTGCTCCGCGCCGCAGCGGAGATTCCGCTCCCGCGGATCCGGTTCACTTCCTCGCACCCGGCGTACATGACGGATGAGGTCATCGCTGTTCTCGCTCAGGGTGGAAACCTCTGCGAGCACGTCCACCTCGCCGTCCAGTCGGGAAGCGATCGGGTCCTTGGGGCGATGGGCCGCGGCTACACCCGGGACGGGTTCCTCTCCCTCGTCTTCCGGCTGCGGGGCGCGATCCCGGAGGTGAACGTGACGACGGACGTCATCGTCGGGTTCCCTGGGGAATCGGAAGAGGACTTCGCCCTCACCCTGTCCCTCATCGAGGAAGCGGCGTTCGGCACGGTGTACGTGGCCGCGTACTCTCCCCGACCAGGGACGCCGGCGGCGGTGCTTCCCGACTCGGTCCCCCCGCACGTGAAGGCCCGGCGCCTGGATGGGGTGCTTGCCGCCGGTCGGCAGGAGGCACTGTCCCTCCACCGGGGGCGGGTGGGGGCGACGGTTGAAGTGCTGGCCCACGAATTCCTCCCCGCGAAGGGGCTGCTCGCGGGGAAGACGCGGGACTTCCGAACCGTGCTCTTTCCCGGCGATCCCGCTATGATCGGGCGGTTCGCGATGGTGGAGATCCTGAGGGCCACGGCAGGGGCGCTTTACGGAGAGGTGAGGGACAAGTGATCCTCACCGTCACCCTCAACCCCACCCTCGACAAGTTCTACTGGGTGGACCGGCTCCCCCTTTCCCTCGATCAGCCGGAGGAGGAGATCCTCATCCGCTCCGAAAAGTCCCTCATGTCCGCCGGGGGGAAGGGGATCAACGTGTCCACGTTCCTCTCCTGCCACGGAATCGAAACAGCGGCGCTGGGGTTCCTCGCGGGACACACGGGGCAGATCATCCTTCAGGACCTCCTCTCCCACGGCGTCACCGCGAACTTCGTGTGGATCCCGGGCGAGAACCGGACGAACGTCACCGTGATCGCTCACGGGAGGGAGTACCACCCGTTGCTCATCCACGAGGAGGGACCGCCGGTCTCCGAGGAGGCAATGGGGATCTTCCTCCGCAAGTACGAGCGCATGGTGCGCCGGGCGGAGTACGTCGTTTTTGGGGGGGCGCTTCCGCCGGGGTGCCCCTCCGACTGCTACCGGACGCTCGTCCAGCTTGCCCAGCGGGCCGGGTCGCGCGCGGTCGTCCACGCCGGCGGGGAACCCCTCGTGCAGGCGATCCCTGAGGGACCCTTCCTGGTCAAGCCGGACGTCCGCGAGGAGCTTGCGCTATGGGGGATGCCGGTGAGCTCGGCCGACGAGATCGTGCGCGCGGGGAAAAAGGCGGTTGAACAGGGAGTTCAGGCTTGCCTCATCTCCCACCGCGTCACGGGCGACATCCTCGTCACCCGCGACGGGGTGTGGGAACTCGAGGCGCGGGTGCCGCTCGCCACGTTCAAGAACCTTGTGGGCGCGGACGACGCCCTCGTGGGGGGGCTCCTGGCAGCACTGGTCCGTGGAGAGGGGCTGGTGGAGGCGGCTCGCCACGGGATGGCCGCCGCCGTGGCCTCGGCCGGGGTAGAGGAAAAGCTCTGCCTGGACGTGAACGTGGTTCGGAGCGAGCTTGACCGCGTCGTGGTCCGGCGAAGGGAGGGCGGATGAAGGCCCGCGACGTCATGCGCCGGGATCTCACCTCGGTCGAGCTGGACACCCCTGTGGCCCACGTCATCTACCTCCTCCATCAGTCTGGCCTCACCGCGCTGCCTGTGGTGGACGAGGACGGACGGGTCGTGGGGATTGTCTCCGAGCGCGATCTCATCCGCGCGGTTCTCCCCGGGTACGTGGAGATGCTGCAGTCGGCGGCGTTCCTTCCCAGCCTTGACCAGTTGAGCCGCAGGCTCCACGAGATCAAAGAAAAACCGATCCGGGAGTTCATGGTGCGCGAGGTCGTTGTTGCCCGTCCCGACGACAGCGACCTCCACCTCGCGGACCTCATGATTCGCAAGGGCCTAAAGCAGGTTCCGGTGGTGGACGGTGCGAACCGGCTGGTGGGGGTGGTGCGGAGGATCGACCTCCTCCACCGCCTCCGGAAGTGACCCCCGAGTTTGTCTCCTTTGCCCTGAGCCGGGGTGTGCTGGCGGTCGCCCGGTTCCGCGGAGGCGCGGTTGTAGAGCGAAGCTCTTTCCCCATGAGTGAAGGCGCACTCCCATGGGACAAGGAAGAGCGGGTTCCCATTGTGGTTCACAATGCTCCTTCCCTGCACGCCGTTCTCGGCCCTGGGGCGGGCCGGGGATCGCGGTGGGTGGACACGCAACCGCTTGCCTGGGCCGTTTGGCCGGAGGAGCCGGATACGACGCTTCCCGCTCTGGCGCGTCGCCTCCGGCTTCCCCTCACCGACGATGCCCCGAGCCAGGCCGAAGCCATCGGACTCCTGTTCCTCCGTCTCCTTGATGCAGCAGGGGAGCTTCCTCTCGAAGCGAGCGACCATGTTGCCGACCTCCTTCCCGATCGGAGCTGGCTGCGCCCCCTGCTTCCGTCCCGCCCCCGGGCGAGACGGCCTTCCGTACCGCCCACCGTGGCAGCGGCGTTCGAGCGGCTCACCTCCGCCGGGCTCCTCTCCCACCGCGAAGGCCAGCTTTCTTACGCCCTGGCGGTGGCGGAAGCCCTCGCTCAAGCTGAGGTCCGGCTCCTCGAGGCCGGCCCCGGGACGGGGAAGACCTTCGGGTACCTCGTTCCCCTTCTCCTCTTCCTCGTGGGGAGCGAGGGGCGGGCCGTGGTTGCCACCCGGACCCGCGCCCTCCAAGAGCAGCTTTGGCGCCGGGATCTCCCGTTCCTCCTCGAACACCTGGGGGGGGATGTCCCCTGCGCCCTCCTCAAGGGTCGGGAGAACTACCTCTGTCTCCGGAGGTTGGAGGAGATTCGGCACCAACTCCTCCCTCGCGAAGTGCTCATCCCACTCCTGGCATGGGCGGCGCGGACGAACACTGGAGACCTCGATGAGGTGGCGGGGCTTCGGGCCCACCCTGCGGGCCGGGAGGTGCTCCGCGAGCTTCCCGACCTCCCCTACCGCTGCGGGGGATGGGCCTGCCCTTTTTGGCAGAGGTGTCCGTCCCGCCAAGCTCGGGAAAAGGCTCGAGCTGCGCGCCTCGCGGTGGTCAACCACGCCCTTCTGGGGGCCGATCTCGCCAGTGGGGGGGCAATCCTTGGGCCCTACGATGTCCTCGCGGTGGACGAAGCCCATGCGCTTCCGGAGGCGATCCGTAATGCCCTGAGCGCAGCGTTGTCGCCGCCTGTGATCCCCCGGCTTCTCGGAGAGCTGCGGCGGGGATCGGCAGGGTTGCTCGCGGCCTGGAGCACCGGAACTCCGGTGGACCGTGCACTTGCGCCCTGGGAGCGGGCCGTAGGCGCCCACCGCCAGTTCTGGGCCGCGGCGGGGACGGCCTTTCCTCGGGAGATCGGCCGCTACGGGAAGGCGGAGGTGACCCCTCTTCTGTCGGCAGGAAGGATCCTTGCGGAAGCGCTGGAGGACCTCGCCTCCGCGGTTGCGGATCTCGCCTCGAAACTCCCCGACGAGGACGCCTCCCAAGCGCGCAGTCTCGGGAGCGAACTCCGGCGGATGGCGGCAGTGGTGGAACACCTCCTCCGCCCTGAAGGGGCAGAACACGTCTTTTGGTACGAACGGGGAGGACAGGGCCTCACGCTCACCGCGTCCCCGGTGGACGTGGGCGACCACCTTCGCGCGGCCCTGTGGCCGAACCTGAAGGGAGGGGTCTTCACCTCGGCCACCCTGTCGGTAGGGGACGATGGGGCGGCCCTCGCCCGCGAGCTCGGCCTCGACCCGCCCCCCGCGTTCCGGGCGTGGCCGTCTCCGTTCCCCTACGATCGGGTGGGGGCGTTCGTCCTTCGCTATCTCCCCCATCCCGACGATCCCGGGTTCCCTCAGGCCCTTGCGGCAACGCTCCGCCGTGTTCTGGACACGGTCCCGCGGCGGGCCCTTGCCCTGTTCACGTCCCGTCGCCTCCTCGCCGCGACCGCGGAACACCTTGCGGGAGCGCCCCACCTCATCCAAGAACGGGACGGAGAACGGGAACGGCTCCTTGCCCGGTTCCGGAACCATCCCCCACCGGTGCTTCTTCTTGGTCTTGATACGCTGTGGGAGGGGATCGACCTCCCTGGGGAGGAGCTCGAGCTGCTCTTCGTCGTCCGTCTGCCGTTCCCCGTGCCCACGGATCCCCTCATCGAAGCCCAGTCCGAACGGGTCGCTGCCCGAGGCGGCATCCCTTTCCATGAGTTGTTCCTCCCCCGGGCCGTGCTCCGGCTGCGCCAGGGGGTGGGGCGGCTCGTGCGCACCCCGGCCGACCGCGGAGCCCTCCTCCTCGCCGACCCCCGGCTCGCCACGCGCGCCTACGGGGAGGCGTTTCTGCGGGCCCTCCCCGTCCCGGGGCGCTGGGTGGACGATCCAGACCAGCTGGTCGTTGCCTTGGGGAGCCTTTTTCGCTAACCTTGGGCCCATCATGGGCTACGTGCGTTGGAGCCGCTATTTTCTCCCCACATGGAAGGAGGAGCCTGCCGAGGCCGATCTCCCCAGCCACAAGCTGCTGCTCCGCGCGGGGCTCATCCGGCCGCTCGCAGCCGGGATCTACACCTACCTTCCCTTCGGGTGGCGGGCGTTGCGCAAGATCGAGGGGATCGTGCGCGAGGAGATGGACGCGATCGGGGGAGCGGAACTCCACATGCCGGTCGTGCACCCGGCGGAGCTGTGGGCGAAGACGGGACGCCTCGCGGACTTCGGCCCGCAGCTTGTGCGGTTCCAAGATCGGGCCAGCCGGGAGATGGTCCTCGGGCCAACCCACGAGGAGGTCGTGACCGAGCTCGCCCGGCGGGAGATCCAATCCTGGCGCCAGCTTCCATTGATGCTCTACCAGATCCAGACGAAGTTCCGGGACGAGCCCCGCGCGCGGGGAGGACTTGTCCGGGTTCGCGAGTTCACGATGAAGGACGGCTATAGCTTCCACGAGGACCCGTCCGACCTTGATCGGTACTACCCGGAGGTGTACCGGGCCTACCTCACGGTCTTCCGCCGCTGCGGGCTCGTCCCTATACCCGTGGAAGCCGACCCCGGGTTGATGGGGGGGGCGGGCTCGCACGAGTTCATGCTCGGAAGCGACTACGGAGAGGACACGTTCGTCCGTTGCGCGGGATGCGGTTACGCGGCAAACCGGGAAGGGGCCGTGGCGGCGAAGGAAGCCGACCCCGCCGAGGAGCTGCGCGCGGTGGAAGAGGTGGCAACCCCAGGGTGCTGCACGATCGCAGCCGTGGCAGGGTTCCTCGGCGTCCCCACCCGCAAGACGGCGAAGGCCGTGTTCTACCGAGCAGGCGGGAAGCTCGTGTTCGTGGTCATCCGCGGGGATCTCGAGGCCAACGAGGCCAAGCTCGCCCGCGCCATCGGAGCCGCGGAGCTCGCCCCTGCGACGGAGGAGGACATCGCCGCCGTGGGCGCGGTGCCTGGATACGCGTCCCCGATCGGCATCTCCGGCGGTAACGTGGTGGTCGTGGTGGACGACTCGATCCCCGCCGCGCGGAACCTCGTTTCGGGGGCAAACCGGGACGGACTCCACCTTCGCAACGTGAACTTCCCCCGCGACTTCCGGGCAGACGTCGTTGCCGACGTTGCCCTTGCCCGGGACGGGGACCGCTGCCTTCGCTGTGGGGGGTGCCTCGGCGTCCAGCGCGGGATCGAGCTCGGGCACATCTTCAAGCTCGGGACGAAGTACTCCCAGTCCATGGGGGCGACGTTCCTCGATCGAGAGGGGCAGGCGCGGCCCCTCGTCATGGGCTGCTACGGGATAGGGATTGGACGGCTGCTGGCGGCGGTGATCGAGGCCCATCATGACGAGGAGGGGATCGTATGGCCGGTGTCCGTGGCCCCGTTCCACGTCCTCGTGGCGGTCCTCAACCCCAAAGAGCAGAACCAGCATGAGCTCGGAAGCTCGGTTGCTTCCCACCTTGCCAAGCAGGGCCTTGACGTCCTCCTCGACGACCGGGAGCGCAGCCCAGGCGAGAAATTCCACGATGGGAAGCTCCTCGGAGTCCCCGTGCTCGCCGCGATCGGACCGCGCACGCTCCGCACCGGAGAGCTCGAGCTTGAGCGCCGACGGGACGGGGCCCGGAGTGCTGTCCCCACCGACTTTAGTGCGATTCACCGCTCCGTAGACGCTCTTCTCCGCAGCGAACGCAGTTGAAACGCTGCTGCGCCTTCGCTATACTGCTTCCTGCCAGTTCGGATACCCAATGAAGGTCTCGGCCATCATCCCGGCTTTCAACGAAGCGGAACGGATCGCCGGTGTGCTCACCTCCCTCCTCTCCACCCCGGCGGTCGAAGAGGTCATCGTTGTGGACGACGGCTCCACCGACGCGACGGCCACCATGGCGGAAGAGTTCGCGGTGCGGGTGGTGCGCCAGCCGGAGAACCGCGGCAAGGCCGCGGCGATGGCGGCCGGGGTGGAGGCGGCAAAGGGAGATGTGCTTCTGTTCCTCGACGCGGATCTCACCGGCCTTACCCCGGCCCACGTGGAGGAGATGGTCCGGGCGTACAGGGAGGGAGATGCAGACGTGGTCATCGCGGTGTTCCGCAACGGCCGACTTGGGACGGACCTTTCACAGCGGATCGCGTCGTTTCTGTCCGGGCAACGGGTGATGTCGCGGGACCTATGGGAGCGCGCCCGTGGCGCAGTGGAGGACACGGAATTCGGCATTGAAACGGCGCTTGCTCGACTGGCGGTCCGAGAGGGATGGCGCACGAAAAAGGTCATGCTGAGCGGGGTGAGCCACGTCCGCAAGGAGGAGAAACGGGGGTTTTGGCCTGGGTTGATCGACCGAATGGCCATGTACTGGGACGTGGCCCGTTCATTCTTCCGCAAGCTGTGAGCTGGGTGAAGTGGGACGAACCGATCGTGAGAGGTGATGTGGGATGGAGATGAGCGAGGTCCGCGCGCTGGGTGTGGAGAAACTGACAGCGGTGGCCCAAACCCTCGGAGTCAACGGAGGCGGGGATCTATCCTCTGCCGAGCTGGAGCTGGCCGTGATGCGGGTCCTGGCCGAACGTCAGGATCTCCATGTCGAGGGGATTCTCGAGATCATGCCCGACGGCTACGGGTTCCTCCGCGAGCGGTCGTGTCTCCCCAGCCGGTACGACGTGTACGTGTCCCCGTCACAGATTCGCCGCTTTGCGCTCAAGGATGGGGACCTCGTCCGGGGGCCTGTCCGGCAGCCGCGAGAGGGCGAGCGGTACTTCGCCCTCCTCAAGGTGGACCAGGTCAGCGGGATGGATCCTGAACAGGCCCGCAAAAGGGTTGATTTCCAGCAACTGACCCCGCTCCACCCCAACGAACACCTCGTGCTGGAGCACGATCCCGACGAGGTCTCGACGCGGATGATCGACCTCTTCTCCCCGATCGGCAAAGGGCAGCGGGGCCTCATCGTGTCGCCCCCCAAGGCGGGGAAGACAACGCTCCTCAAGCACATCGCCCAGGGGATCGAGGCCAACCACCCCGACGTTCGCCTCCTCATCCTCCTTGTCGACGAGCGGCCGGAGGAGGTGACCGACATCCGCCGGTCCGTGAAGAAGGCGGAGGTCGTCGCGGCGACGTTCGACATGGAGCCCCAGCACCACACGAGGATCGCCGAGCTGGCCACCGCGGAGGGGAAGCGCCTCGTCGAGTCAGGCTACGACGTCGTAATCCTTATGGACTCCCTCACTCGGCTCGGGCGGGCGTACAACCTCTCGATCAGCCCCTCAGGAAAGCTCCTCTCCGGAGGCATTGACCCCACCGCGCTCTATAAGCCAAAGGAGTTCTTCGGTGCCGCCCGCAACATCGAGGGGGGGGGGTCGCTCACGATCATCGCCACTGCCCTCATCGACACCGGGTCGCGCCTCGATCAGGTCGTGTTCGAGGAGTTCAAGGGCACGGGGAACATGGAGCTCGTTCTGAACCGGGATCTCGCCAACCGCCGCATCTTCCCGGCGATCGACCTCGTCCAGTCGGGCACGAGAAAAGAGGAACTCCTGCTCCAGTCAGATGTCCTTCGCCGGGTGTGGATCCTCCGTAAGCTCCTCACTGAGATGCCCGATCCCGGAGCGGCGCTGGAGTTCATCAAGGACAAGATGGCCCAGACGCGGACCAACAGGCAGTTCCTGGAGCTGATGAATAGTGAATGAGAACCCGTTCCTGGCAGTGGTGTTGGCCCTCGTACTCCTTCCGCTTCTCCTTGTCCCGTTTCTCCCCCCCGACCCCGTTGGTGGACCGGTCGTTCCGATCGCGGCGAGCCGGGCCACATGGTCCACGTACACGGTGCAGGTGGGGGACACCCTTTCCGGAATCGCCCACCGGACGGGGGTCGCCGCCGACTACCTCATCGCGAGCAACGATGTTGACCCTGGTCGGCTGCGGGTCGGGCAGCAGATCCTCATCCCGGTGGGGGGCGTTCTGCACACCGTGCGGCAGGGGCAGTCCCTCGCGGATATCGCGACAAGCTATGGGGTGACAGAGGGGGCGATCAAGCTTGCAAACGGGCTAGCGGGGGAACCCCGGGCCGGGACGCGGATCCTCGTTCCCTCTCCCTCCGTGGTTCCTCAGGCCACGGCGGTGGCGCTGGGGAAGGGCGTCGGGGCCCGCTTCGCCTGGCCAACACGCGGCGCGATCTCCTCTCCCTACGGCCCCCGCATCCACCCCATCTATCAGGTCTCCTCCTTCCATGCCGGGGTCGACATCGTCGTGCCTGAGGGAACGCGCGTCTACGCCTCGGCTCCGGGGCGGGTCATCACCGCGGGGTGGGAAGGCGGATACGGGCTCCTGGTCGTCCTGGACCATGGGGATGGCTACACGACGTACTACGGCCACCTGTCGGCCCTCCTCGTTTCGGTCGGGCAGTTCGTGGAGATCGGGCAAGCGATCGCCCTGTCGGGGAATACGGGTCTCTCCACGGGCCCCCACCTCCACTTCGAGATCCGCCGGGACGGGGTGACGGTGGATCCCCTCCTGTTCCTCCCGTGATCCGGATCGAGGGTGGGCGATCCCTGCGCGGCGTGGTGCGGGCCGCTGGCTCCAAGAACGCCGCGCTCCCGGCGGTGATGGCGAGTCTCCTGACCGCGGAACCCGTGGTCCTTACGAACGTTCCCCGTCTGCTTGACGTCGATGTCGCGGTTGACCTGGCCCGCGCGCTCGGGAAAGAAGTGACGTGGCAGGACTCGGTGATCGTCCTCAAGGGCGGGGAGGGTCTTGCTTCGGAGGCACCGGCGGATCTCGTCCAGCGCATGCGGGCCTCGTTCCTGGCCTTGGGCCCGGTTCTTGCCCGCACCGGGGAGGCCCGGATGGCCCTTCCCGGCGGATGTGCGCTCGGTCCGCGTCCCGTGGACCTCCACCTTCTGGGCCTGCGTCGGTTGGGGGCAACGTTCGACGTACGGGGGGGGGCGATCCACGCCCAGGCCCGCCGCCTGAAAGGGACCACGGTGTACCTCGACTACCCATCGGTGGGAGCGACCGAACAACTCCTTCTTGCAGGCGCACTCGCCCATGGGACGACGACGATCGTCAACCCATCCCGCGAGCCGGAGGTGGTGAACCTGTCTTCCCTCCTCACGGCGATGGGGGCGGAGGTAACCTGGCATGAGGATAGAACTGTGGTCCACGGACAGCCTTCCCTGGCCGGGGCTACCCACCGTGTGATCCCCGACCGCGTCGAGGCCGGGACCTACCTCCTTGCCGGGGCCATCACCCGCGGCGAGGTCACGGTGGAGGGCACCCGCCCTGACCACCTCGACGCCCTCCTGGCGAAGCTCACCGAGGCCGGAGCGGGAGTGGAGACGGACGGGGATCGGATCACGGTCGGGCTTGGGGGGCGACCGGAGGCGGTGAACCTTCAAACTCTTCCCTACCCAGGGTTCCCAACCGATCTTCAACCCCCGGTGCTCTCCTTCCTCTCCACCGCCCATGGGAGGTCCACGGTGCGGGAGACCGTGTTTGCGTCGCGCTTTAGCTACGTGGGGGCTCTGACGCGGATGGGGGCCAAAATCCAGGTGAGCGGGGACACGGTCCTCACCGATGGTGTGGAGACGCTTCAGGGCGCGGAGGTGGAGGCGACCGACATCCGGGCGGGGGCGGCGCTTGTTCTCGCTGCCCTCGCCGCCGCGGAGCGGACGGAGATCCGGGGAGAGGAGCACCTCGCCCGCGGGTACGCCGATCTCCCGGAAAAGCTCCGCCGCCTGGGTGCGGAGGTATGCGTCACGGCCTGATCCCCACGATCGAGGACTACCTGGGCCGACGGGCCCGGGCGTACGGCGGGGAACGGGCGATCCTCGTTGATGTCATCCCCCCAGGTGTGGACGGGGGGGAGCGAACGGCGGAGCTCGCCGCGCTCGCGACTACGGCTGGCGTCCAGGTGTTGGGAACGATGCTCCAGCACCGCCCCCGTCCCCACCCGGCCACGTTCCTCGGGAAGGGGAAGGCCGAGGAAGCGCGGGACCAGGCGCACGCGGCTGCGGCGGACGCCCTCATCGTCGGCTCCGCGATCTCCCCGGCCCAGGCTCGAAACCTTGAGGAAGCAACGGGTCTCAAGATCGTGGACCGCTCCCAGCTCATCCTCGACATCTTCGCCCAGCGTGCCGGGACAAGGGAGGCGGCCCTCGCCGTGGAGCTCGCCCAGCTTGAGTACCTCCTTCCCCGATTGCGTGGGTGGGGCCAGGCCCTAACTGACCCCGGAGGCGGGATTGGGACAAGCGGCCCGGGCGAGACGCGCCTCGAACAGGGACGGAGGGCGATCCAGCGCCGGATCCACGCCGTGCGCAAGGAGATCGCGAAGGCAGCCCAGGACCGCGTCGTGCAGCAGGCCCGCCGCCGCCGGGAAGGCCCCCCCGAGGTCGTCATCGTGGGGTACACGAACTCCGGCAAGTCCACCCTGTTCAGCCGCCTCACCGGATGCGACGTTCTGATCGAGGATAAACTGTTTGCTACCCTCGACACGCGGGTGCGGCGGGTGACCCTTTCCGGAGGGGACGCCCTCCTCACGGACACGGTGGGGTTCATCCGCGACCTTCCTCACGAGCTCGTGCCCGCGTTCCAGGCCACCCTCGGTGCGGTGCGGGACGCCGCGGCCCTCCTCCTCATCCTCGATGCAAGCTCCCCGGCAGCGGCGGATCACCTCCGCGTGGTGCGCCAGGTGATTGCGGAGGTCCTCGGCCCGGGTCGGGTTCCCCCGCCTACGCTCCATGTCCTGAACAAGACCGATCTCCTTACGGCGCCGGAGGCCGTGGCTCACTTGGAGGCGCTCAAATGGGGAGCGGTCCCTCATGTTGCGGTATCCGCAAAGCGCGGGGACAACGTTCTTGCCCTGCGGGACTCTCTCGGTTCCTTACTTTCACTCCCTCGCCCCGGTGCCAAGGCCGCCCGTTCCGTAACCTAGGACGAGTTCCCGTTGCGCCCTTGGACCCGCGGGGTAAGATGACCACGAGGAAGGTGATTCCCATGCTCAGAACCTGTGCCGTGCTGCTGGCAGGAGCTGTCGCCGGAGTCGGCTTGGCTGCACCTGTGGTGACGATCTATTCGGTCGGGTTTGGGTTCGTTGTGGACGCGCGGCCCGTGCTCCTCTTTTCGGAAGGGGATCTTGTTCTCACGGACCTGCCGTTGACGGTGCTTGTGGACAGCCTTGTGGTCGACGGCCTTCCCTGGACGCGGATGGGGGCCAAGCGGACAGATCTGCCCACGGTGGACGGTCTTGTGGGGAGGGAGGTTTCGGTGTTCGCTCGTGGCGAGAGGTTCGTCGGACATCTCCTTTCCGTAGCGCCGGGGTTGGTCCTTGCCACGGCGGAGGGCGTGATGTTCCTGGCCTCGTACGACCGAATTGTCGCTGACGTGCCGCTTGGGCGCGCACCGAGCTTGGCCGTCACGCTCCACTACCGCGGGGCGACTCCGGGGAGAACCACGATCGGCCTGCGCTACCTGGCCGAGGGCCTCACGTGGGGCATGAGCTACACCGCGACCTTGAACGCTGACGCGCTCGCCCTGCAAGGGACGGGGCGGATCGAGAATCGGACCGGGGTCGATTTCCCAGGGGCGAAGGTGTCGCTTGTCGCGGGCGACGTGTACCGCCCGACGGCCAAAGACGTCGAGGGAACGGCGGTCCGTGCCCTCGCGTTCTCCCCCGAAGCCGATCTCGGCCCAGCGTTTGAGTACCACCGGTATGTCCTTTCTGAACCGGTGGCCCTCACGCAAGGGGCCCTGTGGGTCCCGCTGGTCGCGGGGGAACTCCCCTACATCCGGGCCTACCGGTTCTCAGGCTCGGCCGTTGAGGCGAGGGTCAGGTTCACAAACACGCTCGCTCCTCTTCCCTCAGGTGAGGTGAGGTTCTACGACGGTGGGGGAGACTTGTTCGTGGGGGTGGGAACGATCGGCCACACCCCGGTTGGAAGAGAAGTGGACCTGGCGATCGGGGCCGCGTTCGACCTCGCGGGAGAACGGGTCCTGGAGGCGCGAGAGCGCGTTGCGGACAACACGTACCGGGACACGTACCGGATCACCCTCCGCTCGGCAAAAGACGCTCCGGTGGAGGTCGAGGCCGTGGAGACCTTATCTGGGACGTGGACGATCACCTCCTCTAGCCTCTCCTACGAGCGGCTGGATGCCTGGAGCGTTCTGTTCCGCGTCCTTGTGCCGGCGCGGGGGACGGCAGAGGTCCGGTACACCGTGGAGTGGCGGTACTGACCGCCGGGCTATGGAAACGCTGGACCAGGACCTGTCCCGATTGGCGGATGGGTATCGGCGGGCGATCGAGCGGGCGCTGGAGCGCGTCCCGGTGCGCAACGGCGTCGTGTCGATCCGCGACCTGTGGATCGAGACCGCCCTTCCCATCGAGCTGATCGGCGACCTCCTCCAGACGGACGGGATCCAGCTTCCTCCCCACGTGGTGCGGGTCGACCTCGCGCGCTCTTCCGGGAGGGACCGACATGGCCGCAAACGATAGGATCACGTTCGGAACCGACGGCTGGCGCGGCGTGATCGCCGAGGGCTTCACGTTCGCCAACGTCGCCCGGGTGGGGGCGGGGATCGTCGCTGCCCTGGGCGACCCCAAGAGGAAGGACCTTGCTCCCTACCGCGCGTGGGGGGTGCCCTGTCGTCCTCCGGCGGCGGGGTTGATCGTGGGCTACGACACCCGCTTCCTCTCCGCGGAGTTCGCCCATCACCTCGCGCGGGCTGTGGCCCAGCAGGGCGTCCCGGTGAAGGTTGCGGATGCCCTGGTTCCCACCCCGGCCCTGTCCGCCGCGGTCGTGCGGTGGGGATGGGCCGGGGGAGCCATGATCACCGCCTCTCACAACCCGCCCCAGTGGAACGGGGTCAAGTTCAAACCCGAGTACGGCGGGTCGGCCACGGCAGAGATCACCGCCCTCATCGAGTCGCACCTCCCTCTCCACGCCCCGGAGGTGGGGAACCCTCCCCTGGAGACGGTGGAGATCAAGGAGGACTACCTCGCTCGGTTGCGGAAAGCGGTCAACCTGCGCGAGCTGGCCAGGGCCCCGCTCTACGTCGTCATCGACGCGATGTACGGTTCCGCCCAAGGGTATCTCGCGAGTCTTCTGCGGACGGTGCGCATTCCCCACCTTGAGGTGCGCTCGACCGTGGATCCCCTCTTTGGGGGCCGCAAACCGGAGCCCCTGCCGGAGAACGCGGTTCCGTTGAAGGCGGTCATCCGCTCGCTTCGGACACGGGCTCGGGGCCGGATCGTCCTCGGCCTCATCACGGATGGTGATGGAGACCGAGCGGCGGGGATGGACGAGGGGGGGGAGTTCCTGGACACCCACCGCACGGCGGCCCTCCTCCTGTGGCATCTGGCGAGACACCGCGGGCTTTCCGGGCCGGTGCTGAAGTCGTTTGCCCTCACGGACATGGTGGGAAAACTTGCCGACCGGATGGGGATCCCGTGGCGGGAGATCCCGGTCGGGTTCAAGTGGGCCGTGGAGGACCTCGTGACGGGAAAGGCGGCGTTTGCTGGCGAGGAGTCCGGCGGGTACGGGTATGCCTGGCACCTCCCCGAGCGGGATGGGATCCTTTCCAACCTGTACCTCCTGGAGCTCGTGGCGACGGAGCGGAAGCCCCTGGGGGAGCTTGTCCGTGACCTGTTCGCTCTTGTGGGTCCCCATCACTACGCGCGGCGCGACCTCGAGCTCCCCGAACGGCTGGAGGTTATGGCGAGGCTGGAGAAGGCACCGCCGGATCGGCTTGCCGACCAGCGGGTGGTGAAGGTAGATGCCTTGGATGGGCTGAAGCTCCGCCTCGATCGGGGATGGGTCCTGTTCCGGGCCTCCGGCACGGAACCCATCCTCAGGGTGTACTGCGAGATGGACTCGCCGGACGCGGTGCGGGCGGCCCTGGGCGAGTCGGAACGCCTGGCGAGGGGGGGACTTCTATGAAGCGCGAGGCATACGATCCTCACGCGATTGAGGAGAAGTGGCGGGACTTCTGGCGGGAGAAGGGGTACTTCCGCGTCAAAACCGCTTCCCCAAGGAAGAAGTTCTACTACCTCAACATGTTCCCCTACCCGTCGGGGTACCTCCACGTTGGCCACGGGCGGAACTACATCATTGGCGACGCGATCGTGAGGTTCCTCATCATGCGCGGCCACGACGTCCTCAACCCCATGGGATGGGACGCGTTTGGACTCCCGGCGGAGAACGCGGCGATCGAGCGAGGGACCCACCCACGGGAGTGGACGCTCGCTAACATCGCCTACGCCAAGGACCAGTTCCGCGCCTGGGGGATCGAGTACGACTGGGGCCGCGAGGTCACGACGTGTCTTCCGGGCTACTACCGCTGGACGCAATGGCTGTTTTTGAAGCTCTATGAGAACGGCCTCGCCTACAAGAAGCGGGCCGACGTGAACTACTGCCCCAGTTGCCAGACCGTGCTCGCCAACGAACAGGTTGCGGGCGGGGAGTGCGACCGCTGCGGAACCCCACCGGAACGGAAGACCCTCGACCAATGGTTCTTCCGGATCACCGCCTATGCCGAGCGGTTGCTCGCGGATCTTGCGGACTTGGACTGGCCCGAGCATGTGAAGAAGATGCAGGAGAACTGGATCGGTCGGTCCGAGGGGGCCACGATCACGTTCCGCTGCGACCGGGATGCTTCCCTTCCTGTGTTCACGACCCGTCCCGATACCCTGTGGGGAGCGACGTTCCTCGTGCTCGCCCCCGAGCATCCCCTCGTGGATGTGCTCACCGTCCCGGAGCGGAAGGCGGACGTGGAGGGCTACCGCCGCCAGGCAAGTCGTGCTTCGGAGATCGAGCGGCTCTCAGCGGAGCGGGAGAAGACGGGCGTCTTTCTCGGAAGCCGCGCCCAGAACCCAGTGACAGGAGAGCCAATCCCGATTTGGACCTCCGACTACGTGACGCCGACCTACGGCACAGGGGCGATCATGGGTGTCCCTGCCCACGACGAGCGGGATTTTGCGTTCGCACGGCGGTTCGGGCTCCCGATTCGCGTCGTGATCGCCCCGCCGGAGGAACCTCTCCCCGACCCGCGGACGATGGCGGCGGCGTACACCGGATCGGGAACGATGGTCAGTTCGGGCCTCCTGAGCGGCACACCCGGGTCGCACGCCATCGAACGTACGATCGGTTACCTCGCGGAGCAGGGGATCGGGGAACGGAAGGTCGTCTACCGGCTGCGGGACTGGCTCATCTCCCGTCAGCGGTACTGGGGGGCGCCGATCCCGATCGTGTACTGCGATCGCTGCGGGGTCGTCCCGGTGCCCGAGGCGGACCTACCGGTCCTCCTTCCGGACGTCCCGTTCGTCGGAAAGATGGGCCTCGCCGACGTCCCGGGCTACGCGGACACGACCTGCCCCCAATGCGGCGGGAGCGCGAAGCGGGACACGGACACGATGGACACGTTCGTAGACTCTTCGTGGTACTTCCTGCGTTTCGTGTCCCCTCACGAGGAGACGGTCCCGTTCGTGTCCGAGGACGTCAACTGCTGGCTCCCGGTGGATCTCTACGTGGGCGGGGTCGAGCACGCGATCCTCCACCTCCTCTACGCCCGATTCATCACCAAGGCCCTCCACGACCTGGGGCACGTGGCACCCGCGGAGCCGTTCAGGCGCCTGTTCGCCCAGGGGATGGTGTGCCACACCGCCTACAAGTGCCAGGAGCACGGGTGGCTGTACCCCAAGGAGGTGAACGACGGGCTCCGCTGCGGGACGTGCGGCCAGGAGGTGGCGACCTCCTACTTCTCGATGTCGAAGTCGAAGAAGAACGTGGTCGAGCCCGCCGAGATCATCGCTCGGTACGGCGCAGACACGGAGCGGCTGTACACCCTGTTCATGGGTCCTCCAGACCGGGACATCGAGTGGTCCGAGGACGGGATCCGCGGGGTGTGGCGGTTCCTGAACCGGGTGTGGAACCTCGTGAGCGGGGAGATCCCCCGCAGCGCCTTAGCCCAGGGCGAACCGGACCCTCTGCAGTTTGGCTCGGCGGAGCGCGCCCTGTGGCAGAAGCTCCACGCCACGGTAGAGAAGGTGACCGAGGAGTTAGGGGACCGGCTGGGCCTGAACACGGCGATTGCGGCGATCATGGAGCTTGTGAACGAGCTTGGGGTGTACGTGAACCGACCGGAAACCGATCCTCGCCTTGTCCGGCGGGTCGTGCGCGACGCGATCCTCCTTCTTTCCCCGTTCACCCCGTTCCTCGCTGAGGAGCTCTGGCAGCGGATGGGAGAGAAGCGGCCCATCCTCGACACGCCGTGGCCAGAGTATGATCCGGGCGCGGTGGTGGGGGACGAGGTGGAGATCCCGGTTCAGATCAACGGCAAGGTGCGGACCCGATTGCGCGTGGCCGCTCAGGCCGCCGCGGATCCCCGGGCCCTCCAGAAGGCCGCCCTCGCCTCTCCCGAGGTCCAAGAGCGCCTCCGCGGACACGAGGTCCAGCGGGTGATCGCCGTGCCGGGGAAGCTCGTGTCGATTGTCGTCCGTTGACCGACAGGTGAACACGGTGGCCCAGATCACGGTGGTTGTCCCGGTCTTGAATGAAGAGGCGTCTCTCGGTGAGACGCTGCGCACGCTTCGCGCGCAGACGTTCAAGGATTTCGAGCTCCTCGTGGTGGACAACGGGAGTACGGATCGCAGCCTGCAGATCGCTGCTCGGTTCGCCGATCGAGTGATCGTCGAGCCCAAGCGGGGAGCGCTTCAGGCAATGCACCGCGGGTTCGGCGAAGCCCGGGGGGAGCTCATCGTCGGTGCCGACGCGGACACGGTGTACCCCCCACGGTGGCTGGCGCGGATGGTGGGGGCGCTGCGCCGGACGGGGACGGTGGCCGCCTACGGCCCGATGGGGTTCCGGGAGAGCCGGGGTTCCGCGCGCGCCCTGCAGGTGGGCGGATACTGCGTGCTGGCATGGTTATCCCTCGTGTTTCGGGTCCACCTGTGTGGGGCGGCGAACATGGGGATGCACCGGGATGCCTACCTCGCAGTTGGCGGATATCCACCCTTGGAGAAACGGGCGTCCCCCGATTTCCGCCTCGCTCGGGTTCTGGAAGGGGTAGGGCGCGTGCGGTTCATCCCCACGATGCCCTGCTATACCTCGAACCGCCGGTTCGTTCGGGTCAACCCAGTTGTTGGAGCGTGGGAAGCGTTTGGGTACTGGCTCGACATGGCCACGGGCCGCGACCGGATCCCCGGCGCACGCTACTGGACCATGCACGACAGGGGCCGTGCCTCTGGTCAGAAGTAGCGGATGCAGGGGCCGCTGGCGGTCTGCCCTGTACGCTGTGGGTCAGGAGGCAGTGTGGCTGGCCTACCTCGCTGCCATCGTCTTCCTCCTTCCTGTGGTGACACGATCGCGGCGTGAGGGCCAGGTTCCCCGCGGACCCTGTCTGTTCTGTGTCACCCACGTCGGGTCGTTCGATCCGCTGTTTGTGATCCGCCACTCGCATCGATGGCGGATGCGGGCCCTGTTCCATGCGGACGAACGCCACCCTTTGCTGCGCTTCTTCTACCAGGCGTTCTTCCGGCTGCGAGTGGCTCAGGATCCTGCGCTGAAGGACACCCTCAACGAGCAGACGCTTGCCGCGGCCGTGCGCTACCTCCGCAGTGGGGGAAGCGTGATGGTCTTCCCCGAGGGGCACCGCTACTGGGAGGGCCGACTCTACCCAGGGGTGGCGAAGCTCGCCCATTGGGCAGGAGTTCCCATCGTCCCTGTGCTTCTCGCCAACGCGTACGTCTACCGGCCGGGGGCTGAAGAGGCCCCCCTGTACCGGATGGTTTGGCGCATTCTCCGCGAGACGCGCCGCCAGGGCGGCGTGGTGGTACGCTTTGCAGACCCGATTCCTCCGAATCCGTCACTTTCGGAACGGAGTGACGTCGAACGAATGATGGGTGTGATCGAACGCGTGTTCGCCGTTTTCTACCGGGAAGCGTACGGTCTTCCAGGCCCTCGATGGGCCGGCGAGTGAGCCCCTTCGCTGGCAGACAGAGCTTGACCTTGCCGCTCCGATGCCCGTATAGTCACCCGCGACCGGGGAGGCGATCGTGATCCAGGTTGGGCTGTTCATGTCGGACACGGGAGGCGGGCATCGGTCCGCCGGCCGGGCGATTGAGGCCGCCCTCTCCCTGCGCTACCCTGAGAAGTTCGCGTGCGATTACTTCGACGCGTTCCGCGCCTGCGGGTACTTCCCGTGGAACCGGGCGCCGGAGATCTACCCGATGTGGATCCGCTACCATGAGCCGTCGTGGAATCTGTTCGTGACCCTGACCGATCGCCTCATCGAGACCCGCGTCGGGCGGAGGCAGCTGCCCCGCCTGGCCGTGCCGCGTACGCGGCAGGCGGCGCGGCGGTCGCGGGATTGGGACATCGTCGTCGTCCTCCATCCCGCGTTCAACGAGCTCGCGGTGGCCTTGCGCCGCAGCGCGGCGCGGGAGTTCCCGATCATGACCGTGGTCACCGACCTCGCCAGCCCCCACAGCGCGTGGTACCACCCCGAGGTGGACCGCTGCCTTGTCCCGTGCGATCCAGCGTACCGACGAGGCCTTGACCTTGGCCTGAGCCCGGACAAGCTGCGTGTGGTCGGGCACCCGGCCCACCCCAAGTTCTCCCTCTACGATCGGGACAAGGCCCAAGCCCGGCAGGACGTGGGATGGGAGGCCGATCGCCCGATCGTCCTTCTCGTGGGCGGGGGCGAGGGGATGGGCGGGATCGAGCAAGTGGCGCGGGCCATCGATCGAGCGGAGCTTCCCGTGGAGATCGTCGTCGTCGCTGGACGCAACCAGGTCCTTGCCGACAGGCTGCGCCAGTACCCGTGGCGGATCCCGGCGCGCATCCACGGGTTCGCCACGAACCTCGAGGCGATGATGCGCGCAAGCGATGTGTTCGTGGGAAAACCGGGGCCGGGGGTGATCGGGGAAGCGGCGATCTCGGGGTTGCCGATGATCCTCATCGGCGGGATGGCCCAGGAGAAGCCCAACATTCCGTTTCTGGAGGAGGCAGAGGGAGGGGAGGCCGCGTCCACCCCGGCCGAGGCGGCACAGGTCCTCGCGCGGTGGCTCGCCACCCCGGGCGAACTGGCGCGGCGAGCGGAGCGGATGCGGTCCATCGCTTACCCCAACGCTTCGTTCGACGTGGCCGATGAGATTGCGTCGTTGTGCGGGGTATCCCAGCCCTAGGTCCCTCCCAAAAGGCGGACCACTTCCTCGAGTTGCTCGTCGCGCTTCTCCCGCGTTAGCCGGACGATCCGGTCCACCCGATGGCGGATTGCATACGCGAGGGGATGGTTCGAGGCGCGGTGGACGGTGACGAGCAGGTTCCTCGCCTCGGTCAGCGCGCGGTCCACCGCGGTGATGAATCGCGGTGAGTGAAGCTCCATCGGCCCCACCTCGTCCACCACCACGATGTCCCGTTCCTCGACTGCACGCTCGATGGCGAGGGCGCCGATCTCGTCGAGATCACGGAGGTTGATCCGGTACCGCCCGAACCCCGGCCCGTCGGCGAAGTGGATGTGGGCGAGCACACCCTCCTGGCCTGTGGCGAGGTTCCGGAGGGAGAACCCCACCCGGCGGCCGCACTTCCTGATCTCCGCGGTGACCATGCCCCCGCACGAGGGGGGTACGCGCTCCACCGCCCGCAGTACAAGGGTTGACTTTCCCACTCCAGGGCTTCCGGTCACCGCAATCTTCATGGGTAATCTGTTGGGAATTGTAACCTGACCGGGTAGGGGTGACGCCAGAGGCGGCACCGCGTACCGTTCCCCCATGCTTGCCGTCCTCGGTCCCACGTTCCTCTTGATTGGCGTGGGGTGGCTCTTTGGCCGAGTGACCCGCCTTTCGTCGCGCCCTCTCGCCCAGCTTGCGTTTTGGGTCCTGTCCCCGGGCCTCATCTTTGAGTCCCTGCGCACGGCTGACCTCTCTTCCGCGGAGATGGTCGTCCTGTTTGCCCTCTTACATCAACTGGGGATGTTCGCCCTGTCGCTTGGGGTGGGGCGGCTCCTGTTTGGACAAGATCGGGCGGGTCGGGCCGTGACCTCCCTCATGCTGACCTTCGGGAACTGCGGGAACCTCGGGCTTCCGCTTCTTGTGCTTGCGTATGGGCCGGCCGGGGTAGCGGTCGGGGGGGTGTTTCTGGCCACAAACATGGTGCTCCTCGCTACCTTGGGAGGAGCAGTGGCCACCTGGGAAGGCAAGGTCGAGTGGCGGAAGTCGCTTCGCGACCTTGTGCGTGTCCCTTGGCTATACGCGGTGGGAGGGGCGTTTCTCTCCCGGTGGGCGGGGTTCCCGGACGCCCTCGCCGGGGCGACGGGGCTCCTCGCGGACGGGGCAATACCCCTGTTTCCCCTTCTTCTTGGGTTGGAGCTAGCCCAAGTGCGGCTGGCCCAGGTGGCCCAACCGGCGTTGGGCGTGTCCCTCATCCGTCTCATTGCCGGCGGGGGACTGGCGTGGGCGCTTGCCGCCGCGCTGGGGACGGAGGGGGGGCTCCGGGGAAGCCTCATCCTCGAGGGGAGCGTTCCCAGCGCGGTGAACGCGTTCCTCCTCTCTTCCCAGCGCAACCGGCGTCCGGAGCTCGCGGCGGCAGTCCTTCTCTTGTCCACCCTCTTCTCCCTGGGCACCCTCTCCCTCACCCTGTTCCTCCTCCGGAGTGGGGGGTAGACTCCCCAGGGAGCGATATGGCGAGCATTGTGATCACCACGGCGATGTTCCCTGAGGTCATGGAGCGGCTGCGGGCCGCAGGACACGAGGTTGTGATTCACGAGGGATCCGTGCCCGAGGTGCTCCTCGCTCGGGTGGATGCCCTGATGTGCCCGCTTTCCATGCCTGTGCGGGCCGATCTCCTGGTCCAAACCCCTCGGCTGCGAATCGTGGCCAACCTCGGCGTAGGGGTGGATAACATTGACCACGCTGCGGCCACGGCCCGAGGGATCCTCGTTGCTAACACCCCCGACGTTCTCACCGAGGCCACCGCTGACCTTGGGTGGGCCCTCCTGCTGGCGGTGGCCCGGCGGATCGTGGAAGCCGATTGCGAGCTGCGGGAGCACGGGTTCCCCGGCTGGACGTTCCTTCCCCCGCATCTCGGGGTGGACGTGTACGGGAGAACCCTTGGGGTGGTGGGGTTCGGGCGAATCGGACAGGCCGTGGCTCGGCGCGGCAAGGGGTTTGGGATGGATCTCCTCTGCGCCTCGCGGTCCCGCAAGTTGGAGGCGGAGCGCGAGCTGGGCGCCCGCTTTGTCCCCCTCTCCTGTCTTCTCTCCAAGAGCGACTTCGTCGTGCTGTGCGTGCCGCTGACCCTGGAGACGCGCCACCTCATCGGGGCAACGGAGCTTGGCCTCATGAAGCGAAGTGCGATCCTCGTCAACATCGCCCGGGGGCCGGTGGTGGACGAAAGGGCCCTGGTTTCCGCCCTTCAGGCGGGAACGATCCGCGGGGCGGGGCTCGATGTGTTCGAGGAAGAGCCACGGGTGCATCCCGAACTTCTGCGGATGAGGAACGTTGTCCTCGCTCCCCACATCGGCTCGGCGACCGAGGCCACGAGACGCAGAATGGCGGAGCTCGCCAGCACCGCGGTCCTCACGGCTCTCGCCGGCGGGACTCCCCCCAACCTTGTGAACCGGGAGGTCCTGGGGCGTGGCGAAACCTCCCCCGCCCCCAGGGTGTAGAATGGGGCGGAGGTGGTTGTGAGATGAAGCGGGCGTTTCTCTCGGCGTTGGCGGTCGTACTCGTTGGTGGAGGGTTGGCGGTGGCGCAGTGTTGCCCGCCGCCTCCGTGCTGTCCTCCCCCTCCCCCCGAACCCCCTTGCTACGGGACGTTCTGGGTTGGGGAACCCATCCTGGTGGAGCTGGTCATCCCGTGGGGCATCTTCTGCTGCACCCCCTGCCAGCCCGCGATGCTGATCACGGGGTGGACCGTGGAGGTCTTCGGCGGCGGGGTCGTCTACCAGTACGCCTACCCGGCTCCGGTGGGGACAGGGACGCAGATCGTGTGGGACCAGAAGAACCTCACCGGCACCCAGGTCGCCCCGGGCTTCTACAAGATCACGTTCGTAACGACGACCAAGGCGATTTCGGTCCACGTCAAGATCGAGGAGAAGAAGGCCGACTGCTGCTTCTTCCTCTGCTTGCCGTTTTCCAAGCCGTGTGGGATCTCCCTGTGCGACCCGTACCTCAAGGTATCCCGCGCCCCAAGCTGCACGACGTGCGTTGATCCGTGCTGCTCACCGTGCTGTTTCCCGTTCCTGTTCTTCCTCGGTATCGGGAAGTGAGGTGCCGGAACTACCCGATCTTGAGGTCGTAAAGGAAATCCTTGCCCCCCGGATCGTGGGCCGCGCGGTCCGGGGGACCGAGGTCGGCCGGGCGGACCTCGTGCGTACCGAGGCCGAGAGTTTCCGTGCCCTGGTGGGTCGGGAGCTTTCGGCAATCGATCGACGGGGGAAGTACCTCGTATTCACGTTCGGTCCCGACGTCCACCTCCTTTTGCACTTCATGCGATGGGCGTGGTTATGGCACGGGCCGCAGGGCTACCCGCCCACGACCGCTACCCAGCTTCGGGTGACGTTCGACGGCGGAACCGACCTCCGCCTGATCGAAGGGCGCGCCCCGCACCTCGCGGCGGCGTGGGTGATGGCCGATCCGTACGGTTCTGATCCGCTGAGAAAACTCGGCGTCGAGCCCCTCTCTCCAACCTTCACCGCGGGGTCCCTCGGTCAGCTCGTGGGGGGAAAGCGGCGGTTGCTGAAACCCTTCCTCACGGATCAGCCCTCGATCGCGGGGCTCGGGAGTGCCTACGCGGATGAAGTCCTGTTCCGGGCAAAGCTGTCCCCGGTCCGCTACACCCATACCCTGACTGCGGAAGAGATAGACCGGTTGTGGCTCGCGGTTGGGGATACCCTGCGGTGGGCGATCGCCGAGATCCGTGCCCGGACTGGCGGCACTCTCTTTGACCGCGAGGTGCGGGACTTCCTCAACGTTCACGGGCGCAAGGGCGCTCCGTGTCGAACGTGTGGCACCCCAATCGCCGAGATCCTCTACGACGACGTGCGCACGAACTACTGCCCGCGGTGCCAGGGGACAGGCACGGCCTCCTCGGCGCGGGTAGCCCCGTCCTAGGAGAGGAGGAGGGCCAAGACCGCCTTTTGCGCGTGAAGGCGGTTCTCCGCTTGGTCGAAGAGGACTGAGTTCTCGCCCCGGGAAGCGTCGTAGGTGATCTCCTCCCCGTAATGGGCGGGAAGGCAGTGCATGACAAGGCACCCCTTGTTCGCGAGCGCCACCAGATCGAGGTCCACCGTGAACCCGCGGAACCGCTTCCGCCGGAGGGCAGCCTCCTCCTCCTGGCCCATGCTCGCCCACACGTCCGTGTAGAGGACATCGGCTCCCCGAGCCGCCTCCTTGGGGTCGTGCACGATCTCCACTGTGCCCCCCTCTCTCCGCGCGGCCTGAACGATCTCCGACTTGGGCTCGTGGCCCGCAGGGCAGGCGATGCGGAAATGAAGACCGAGCTTGGCCGAGGCCTCGATGAGGGAGTGGACGACGTTGTTGCCGTCCCCGATGAAGGCGAGGGTCAACCCGTCCAACGTTCGCTTGTGCTCGAGGATCGTGAGCATGTCCCCGAGGGCTTGGCAGGGATGGTGGAGGTCGGATAGCCCATTGATCACGGGGACGGTCGCGAACCGCGCCAGTTCCTCCACGACGTCGTGGCCGAACACCCGTGCCATGATCCCATCGATGTAGCGGGAAAGGTTGAGGGCGATGTCCTCCGTTGTCTCCCGCTTGCCAAGCTTGATATCCTCCGGCCCCAGGTACAGGGCGTGGCCCCCGAGCTGGGTCATTCCCACCTCGAACGAGACGCGCGTCCGGAGCGACGGCTTCTGGAAGATCATGGCCAGGGTCTTCCCGGGAAGTACGTCCCGGTGCGAGGTCCCGGACCGGTGCTCCCGCTTGAGGTGCTGGGCCAGGTCGAGGGCCTCCCAAAGTTCCGGGCTCGACCAATCCGCGATGCGCACGAGATCCCGTTTCATGACCTCTCCCCCTTGCGCTAGTCGGTGTACTTCTTGGTCACGATGTGGGTGCTCGTCGAGGAGACCCCCTCCACCTTGCGGATCTCTTCGGTCACGATGTTGTGAAGCTCTGCCACGGAGAAGCTTGAGGGGAGCTCATCGAACTCGAGGTAGGCGATGATGTCGTAGTCGCCGAACACGGTGTCGACCCGCCTCACGTGCGGTTTAGTCCGGATGGTCTCCGCGATCTTGCCTTCCGTTGCCCCGCGGCAACGGACGAAGACGTATGCTGCCACTGCCATGGAGGACCCCCTTTGCGTGCGTCTACCCGAATGGTAGCCTTCGGGGGGGTGGGGGGCAAAGTCCCTTGGGGGCTCCACACCCCCCGGGTAGAATGCGGCCATGAATCCTGTTCGCGTCCGGTTTGCACCCAGCCCCACGGGCTATCTCCACGTTGGAGGGTGTCGGACCGCCCTATTCAACTGGCTCTATGCTCGCCACCACAAGGGGACGTTCATCCTCCGCATTGAGGACACGGACCGCACAAGGTCTACGGAGGAGGCGATCGGGCAAATCTACGCCTCTCTCCGGTGGCTGGGGCTCGACTGGGACGAGGTGTACCGGCAGACGGACCGCGTTGCGCGCCACCGCGAGGGGGCAAGGGTGCTTCTCAGCCGGGGGGCGGCGTACGAGAAGGAGGGGGCTGTCTGGTTCAAGGTTCCGCCGGACGGAGCGACGACCGTGCCTGACCTCCTGGCGGGCGAGGTCACGGTCCAACACCGCGAGCTGAAGGACCTCGTCATCCTTCGGTCCGACGCGACCCCCACCTACAACTTCGCGTGCGTGGTGGACGACCACGACATGGAGATCACCCACGTGGTCCGGGGAGCTGAGCACCTCAACAATACCCCCAAACAAATTCTCATCTACCAAGCCCTGGGATGGACGCCGCCGGCGTTCGCCCACGTACCCCTCATCCTCGGCCCGGACCGGACGAAGCTCTCCAAGCGGCACGGTGCGGGGTCGGTCCTCGACTACGACGCTCGAGGGATCGTTCCTGAGGCCCTCGTGAACTTCCTGGCCCGCCTGGGGTGGTCCCATGGGGATCAGGAGATCTTCTCGCGGGAGGAGCTCGTCACCTTGTTTGACCTTTCAGGGGCGAACACGTCGGCAGCGGTGTTCGACGACGAGAAGCTCATTTGGCTCAACCACGAGTGGTTGCGAAGGCTGGATCCGTACCGCCTTGCGGACCTCCTTGCGGAGCGGATCGTCCTTCGTGGGGTGGCGGATCGAGCCGCGATCGAGGAGGGAGGGCGGGAGAAGCTGGCCCAGGCAGCCGTGCTTCTCCGCGAGCGGGGGAAGACCTTGGTGGAGATGGCCGATCGCGCCCGGCCGTACCTTCCTGGTCCGATTGAGCTTTCAACGGAGGCCCGCGAGGTCCTCACCCCGGAAGCGCGGCTTGTGCTGGGCGAGGTCGCGCGGCGGGTGGAGGGGCTGTCCGAGCCCACCGTGCAGGGGTTCACGGCCCTTCTCCACCGGGCGGCCGATGACCTAGGGATTCCGCTCAAGTCGCTTGCCCCGGCGATCCGCGTCGCGGTCAGTGGGTCGCGCGTCGGCCCGGGGTTGTACGAGATGCTCGCAAGCATCGGAACGGAGATCGTCGCGTTCCGCCTGCGGGCGGCTGCGGCGCAGCGCTAGGGAGGGAAAGTGAAGCCAACGCTTGTGATCTTCGCGGTGTGGGCAGCGTTTGCCCTGGGGGTGGGGCAGGAGGTGCGGCTGGGACCCGCACCGAGCGACGTGGTTGCGGACTGGGCCCAGGCGTTCGTTCCCTTGCGCCTCCGGGCCACCCCTCCCCAGCCTGTGGAGTTCGACACCGGGGGCCTCCTCCTCGCCCAATGGGGGGAGATCGGCCTTGGCACGGCCCGCTACGCGTTCCTTCTTGGCGTGGCGAAGAACGGCGAGGTCGGCATGTGGGTGGACAGCGACCGCGACCGGCGGCTCATGGAGGGGGCGCTGGCCGGCGTGCGCGGCCCGGGGAAGGTCGAGTGGCGGGTGGAGCTTCTCGCGACGCCGGCGGGCGGAGAGCCGTACCCGTATCCCCTGACCGTGCTCTGGCCCGAAGGGCGAGGGTACGTGTACCTCCTTGGGGGGGCAGCTCGTACGGGCGAGCTCGTCGTGGATGGCGTCGGGGCCACGTTCGTGTTGGTTGATGGGGACCTGGATGGTGTTTTCGGCACCAAGGGCGACTTCTACGCGGTGGACGTGGATCGGGACGGTGTGGTCCACGGCGACCCCGATGGCCACGAGCGCTTCGCCCTCGGGGAACCGTTCACCGTGGGGGAGAAAAGCTTCCGCCTTTCCCAGATCTCGCCCTCGGGTTCCCTGGTGAAGCTTGGTTCCGCGCCGTACGCGGCACCCAAACCTCCGCTTGTCCCGGGGTTCCCCGCCCCCGAGATTCGGTTCACATCGCTCCTTGACGGGAGATCCAGGGCGCTCTCCGACCTCCGGGGGAAGGTGGTCCTCGTGGACTTCTGGGCCACCTGGTGCGAACCCTGCAAGGCGGAAGTCCCGTTCCTCCTTGAACTGTACAAGGAACACCACGCCGCGGGGTTCGAGATCGTCGGGCTGAGCCTAGATACGAGCGAGCGCGACCTCCGGGAATTCCTCTCCGCGAAGGGGATTCGGTGGCCGATCGCGTTTGAGGGGAAGAGCTGGGACAACTCGGTGGCGCAGCTGTACCGCGTCTACCAGATCCCCACTTCCTACCTCCTCGATCGAAAGGGGATCATTCGCTATCGCGACCTCCACGGGGCTGAGCTGGCGGAGAAGGTGGTCGAGCTCCTCTCCGCATCCCTGGCCCCAGCTCCGGTCGCTCCTGGACCGGTTGCAATCCCCGTTGTCAGCGCGCCACGGCCGATCCTGGAGATCCGTGTTCCAGCCGAGGTGGGCCTGGTTCCTGGTGAAGGGGGTTCGTTTGCGGTCCGGCTTGTCAACATGTCCCCGTACGATGCTGAAGAGGTGAAGGTTTCCGCGCTCAGCCTGTCCGTGGGAACCGCGAGTCCTGAGGTCGAGGCAGGGACGATCCCCGCGTTTGGGGAGCGGGAGGTCCGGCTGTCGGTCGAGGGTGCCGCGGGTGGGCCTTCCCGGTCGGGTGTGGTCGAGGTCCTCTATCACTACTGCATCGGCGATTCCTGCTTCCAGATCCAGGACCGGGCGGAGGTGGCGTTCGCATGGGGCGAAGCGCCTCGGGCCACGTCGCTCATCCCTACGTGGTGGCTCCTTGTATTCATCGGGGTGGGCCTCGTGGTGGCGGTGTTCCTCCGCGGGCGGGCCCTCGCCGCGGTCGGGTTGGCCCTCGTCGGTCTGTCCGTAGCGAGCCTCGTGGTGGGATACCTCCGTGGCCAGGCGACCCAGGCGTGGCGGATCGGGAGCGTCCTCTGTACCTCGTGCGTGGGGATCGAGGAGGTCCGAGCGGAGGTCCCGACCCTCTCCCCGGCGGACCGCGCCGCCCTCGTTGCGTTCGCGGGATCCGCCCGCCTCGTCGTCTTCTCTACCCCGTGGTGCAAGTCGTGTCCGTACGCCAAGGCCCTCGTCGGGGAGGTGGCGCGGGCCAACCCCCGGATCACCTACGAACTCGTGGACGCCGATCAGGACCGAACTCGGGCCGAGGAAGCGGGGGTCGTGCAGTCGGGGAGGGTCATCGTCCCGGCGATCCTCATCGCAGAGACGAAGCGGGTTCTCTTCGGAACGGCCGACCTCACGGCGCGGATCCTCGCCGCCCTCGGGGAGATCCGGTGAAGCTGCGCACGCTTCGCCGGGGGACCCAAGGCTTGGGGATCCTCCTCGGCGTGTTCGGGGTCACCGGGATCGGGATGACCCACCTCCTCTTCCCGGGGCTCCACTGCTACGCCTGCCCGCTCGCGATCACCGTGTGCCCGATCGGGCTCATGCAGAACCTCATCGTTTCCGGGACGGTCCCGTTCTACTTTCTCGGGGCAATCGCGGCCTACGGGCTCTTCCTCGGCCGCGGGTGGTGCGGGTGGTTCTGCCCGTTCGGAACGGTGAACGACCTCCTCTCGTTCCGCAAGGTCCGCTTCGTGCGCGCTCTGTCCCCGGTCAAGCTCCTCGTCCTCGTCGGGACCGGCGTCGCCGCGTGGCGCCTTGCCGACACGTGGTTCTGCAAGCTGTGTCCGGCGGCGTCGCTCACCGCTTCGCTCCCCTACCTCGGGCTCGGCGTGGCCCAAGTGAACGCGCCGTTCCTCCTCCACATGGGGACCCTCGCGGCGGTGCTTCTGGGGATCGCCCTCGTGGCCCGGTTCTGGTGCCGCTACCTGTGCCCGATGGGCGGGCTCCTGTCCCTGTTCAACCGGGTGAGTTTCTTCGGGCTGCGACTCCAGGGCGACCGGTGCACGGAGTGCGGTCTGTGCGCCCGATCGTGTCCGATGGGGGTCCTGCCCCACCGGGAGATCAACTCCGGGGACTGCGTCAAGTGTGGGGAGTGCGTACCCAGTTGCACAAGCAGCGCGCTGTCCATCGGGTTCTCCCTGCCGGGAGTGAGGGGCCGTGATCCGCTACGCTCTACTGGGCCTTCTTCAGGGTCTGACGGAGTTCCTCCCCGTCAGTAGCTCCGGGCACCTCGTGCTGGCCCGGATCGCGCTGGGGGTGGAGTCGCCCGGGATCGCTCTCGAGGCCGCGGTCCACTTGGCGACGCTCCTCTCCCTTCTCCTCTACTTTCGACGCGATCTCAGCGGCCTCGCGGCCGGCCTCCTCCGGGGGGGTGAAGAACGTGGGTACCTGGGGTGTCTCGCTCTCGGAACGATCCCGGTGGTGGTCGTGGGATTGTTCGCCCGGGGGGCGATCGAGCGAGCGTTTGGCGCGCCGCTGTTCGTGGGGGGGATGCTCCTCGTCACCGCCCTCGGCCTCGTCCTCGGTGATCGGCTCGCCGGCCGCGGGCGACGGGAGCGGGTGGGGATGGCCGATGCCCTGGCCGTTGGCGTGGCCCAGGCAGCGGCGCTTCTGCCCGGGATCTCCCGGTCGGGGGCCACGGTGGCGACGGGGATCGGGCGGGGCCTCGTGCCGGGCGCGGCGGCGCGGTTCTCGTTCCTTCTTGCCATTCCAGCGATCGCCGGCGCGAGCGGGATTGCGCTCCTTCACGCGGCGTCCCATCCTGGCGTAGAGTGGGGCGGTCTGGCCGTGGCCGCGGGCTGCGCGTTCATAAGCGGGCTCGCGGCGATCCATCTCTTTCTGCGGATCGTCCGCGGGGGCGTCCTGTGGCCGTTGGCGCTCTACTGTGCCGTGATGGGAGCGGCCGTTCTCATCGGGGGATAGTCGACCCGCCGCCAGCGGACGCTTGACCGCTCGTGAGGGGCGGGGGCTGCTCTCTTCCAGGTCACCATCATCCGTTTCCCAGGAAACGAAGACCATTCGATTGGCCCGCCTACCCGGAGACACTGAGAGGGCCATGGGTGGGTACAAGAACACTGCTATTGTGAAGGTGGCACTGCTTGGCATTGGAGTCATCGGATGGGGTGGGGTCGCGCTGGGAGCGGTGCTTGCGGCCGAGGGGTTCGCGACCACGGGTTTGGCTTATGGGGACTGGTATTGGCTCTCGCGTGGTTCGCAGGCGCGGTGGGAGTTCGCCAGCATCCCTGTGACCTCTGACCCGTACCTTGCCCTGGAGGCCTTTTTGTGTCTTCCCATCACGGCGGGCCCTCCGGCTACAGAAATCGAGGTGCGGTTCCAGGTCACGACCAGCTCCAAGCCGGCGCCGCGGCTGTACGTGGCGAGGCTCTGGCGGACCGAGGTGAACGGAAGCCAGGCCATGTACTTCGGGCAGCTCTTTCTCTCGCGGCGCGAGCTCGGGGTGGGATCGTTCCTGTGCGTGAAGCTCGACGGCTCCCAGGCCGAGATCCCTCTGGGGGTGCACGCGAGTTCGGTGCGGGTGGCGGTAGGACCGGGGAGAAGCGCTGGGCCAGTCCTCGCAAGCGCCCCTGCGCTCGGTCAAGGGGGTGGGTGGGAGGAGGTTGCAGCTGCGGTTGGCAAGACGAGCCCCTCCCCTCAGTCGGTGCGCACGCTTCCGGTCTCGGAGTCTGCCGAGGCCGCCCCGTTCATCGCCCCCGGGACGTATCAGGGGAGCTTGGGATGGGCGGGGCCCTACACAGCCCCGATCAGTCGAGGCACGTACAAGGTCCACCTCCGCCCAGGGGAGATCGTCACGGTGCGGATTGAGACGAGCTCATCTTGCATCCTATGCCTCGTTGACCCCTCAGGGCGGAAGGTGGGCGAAGTCGAGGGAAGCTCCTGGCTCGGTCTTGAGTACCGCGCGCAAGTTGGGGGAGCGTGGCAGATCCTCATTTTCTGCCCGTACGGTGGTCCCCGGTTCTCCTACAGCTTGACCCTCGGCATCCGCTAGCTCTGCCGTCCGAGCCGGTGGGAGAGGTCGTCCCACGACAGGCGAACGACCACCGGCCGGCCGTGCGGGCACCGCCCCGGCTCCTCGGTCGCCTTCCACTCGCGGATAAGGGCCTCCTGCTCCTCAGGGGAGAGCGGCGCCCCGGCACGGATCGCCGCCGCGCACGCTACTTCGCGCCACAGCTCGACGAGGAGCGGTTCCCCGTCTAACAGTCGCTCGGCCACCGCCCCGATCGGCTCTTGGAACCCGAGCCGCGACTGCCGCTCCGCAAGCGGCGCCGGCCAGCCCCGCAGGAGGAACGCTCGCTCTCCGAACGATTCGAGGTGCACGCCGAGGGCCTGGAGGGTCGGGAGCGCCTTGCGCAGTGCCGCGGCCCGGTCGAACGGGACCTCGATCTGCACCGGGACGAGGAACTCCTGGGTCGGGAGGTCGGCCCCGTCGCGGTTCCGCTCGAACAGGACCCGCTCATGGGCCGCATGCTGGTCCACGATCTCCACCCCCCCCTCCCCCTCGACGACGATGTAGCTTCCCTGGACCTGTCCCACCACCCGCCACGCCTGAGCCGTCGGGGTGAGGGACGGAGCGGCAGGGAGGGGGACCGCGGAGCCCGCGCGCGGGGGGAGGAGAGGTCCCCACGGTACTCCCTCTGAACCGGACGGGGCCGGCGCAACGGGCACCCGCCCGCCCAACGCCCGCAGCGCCGCTCGCCGAAGGAGGTCCGCCACCGCTCGCTCGGAGCGGAACCGCACCTCCTCTTTGCGGGGGTGCACGTTCACGTCCACGAGCTCGGGGTCCACATCGAGGTAGAGGAAGAACGCCGCATGCTGCCCTCGCGGGAGGTACCGGGCGTAGGCCTGGGCGATCCCGAGCGCGAGCACGCCGGGCCGCACGGCGCGCCCGGAGAGGAACAAGTGCTGATCCACCCGCGTCGGGCGGGCAAGCTCCGGCGGGCCGAACCACGCCCGCAGCTGGAACCCGGGCTCCTCCATCTCCACCCCGGTGAGCCGGGAGGCGAACGCCTCCCCGTACAGGTGCCCGATGCGGACGAGGGGATCCCGCGCCGGGGGCACATCGAGGAGGTCGCGGCCCTCGGAGCGAACGGTGAACGCGACCCCCGGTTGGGCGAGCACGATCCGGCGCAGGGTGGACAGCAGCCGCCGCGCCTCGGCCGGCGGGGAGTCGAGGAACTGCCGCCGCGCCGGCACATTCCAGAAGAGGTCTCGCATTTCAACCGTCGTTCCCACGGGGCGCGCCGTGGGCCGCTCCACCTTCACCACCCCTTCCTCCACCCGGATTTCGTGGCCGGCCTCCCCATCCCCCGATCGCGATATGAGGGCCACCCGGGCCACGGCGCAGATCGCGGCCAGGGCCTCTCCCCGGAACCCGAGGGTGCGGATGTGGCGGAGATCTTCCGCGGTAGCGAGCTTGCTCGTCGTGTGGCGCTCGATTGCGAGCCGCAACTCGTCGGGCCTCATCCCCACGCCGTCGTCCTCCACGCGGAGGAGGACGATCCCTCCTCCCTCGATCTCTACCCCGATCCGCCGCGCTTGGGCATCGAGCGCGTTCTCAACGAGCTCCTTCGCCACCGACCCGGGGCGGTCCACCACTTCCCCGGCCGCGATCTTGCGGATGACCCCTTCCTCAAGGTGGCGTATGGGCATGGGTTCAAGCCTACTTCCCCCGCCCCTCCCTTGCCATGTCCTCGTTCTCGCGCTACCCTCGCCTGAAAGAGGACGAAAGGAGGCAACTCCCGTGCACACCATCCCCGAGCTCGTCGCGCTCCTTGGGCTCTCGACCGAGAACCAAGTCCGGAACCGCATCGAGTCCGTTCGGGACCTTCTCGTGGGCGCGCTCCGCCGTGGCCCGAACAACCAGATCCTCATCACGGAGGACGGACTATCCCTCCTTCGCGACCTTCAGGCGTTGTGCGAAACCGGGCATACCTTAACGGAGGCGGCCGACATCGTGCGCTATCGCAGCGAAAGGAACGAAGAAAAGCTAATACACGATTCGCCCCCTATTGTTCGCAGCCGCGCTAAACCGGACGAAACAGACCGGTCAGGCTGGGACGCGCTCCTCGCCCACCTCGAGGCCGAAGTGCGGGACCTGGCGGGGCGGGTGGCGGCGCTCGAGGCGGCGGCCCATCGGGAGAAGCCGTCGGCGGCCTGGTGGGAACGATGGCGGTAGGCACAATGTCCCTATGACCACCGAGAGCAAGCTCGATCAGGTGAAGGCAGCGATCGCCCGCTCGCCGCGGCTGCGGATGCTCTCCACATGCTCGAATATCACCGCCATTGACCGCCTCAAGATCAACGACCACGGCCCAACCCACGTCCGGATCGTGATCCGGATCGCCCTGCGGCTCCTCGATCTCCTTCACGGGGCAGGGATCCGGCTGGGGGTCACAGACCACGGGCTGGGCTACGAGGACGCGCAGGTGGTGGTCCTCCTCGGGGCGGCGCTCCACGACGTGGGTCACGCCATCCACCGGGTGGACCATGAGCTGTTCTCGATGATCCTCGCCCCGGGCCTTCTCGACGAGCTGCTTCACGAGATCTACGACGAGCCGACGCGGACGGTGATCCTCGCCGAGACGATGCACGCCATCTGGGCCCACCAGGCCGCGGTGCGGCCCCTCACCGTAGAAGGCGGCATCCTCAAGGTTGCCGACGCCCTCGATATGGAGAAGGGCCGGGCCCGGATCCCATTCCGGGTCGGCGAACCCACGATCCACAGCGTGTCCGCCCTCGCGATCGAGAAGGTGGAGATCAAGCCGGGGAAGGAGAAACCGGTCCACATCCACGTGCGGATGACGAACTCCGCCGGGATCTTCCAGCTCGATAGCCTCCTCAAGGAGAAGCTCACGACCTCCGGGCTGCGGGAGCACATCGAGGTGTCGGCGGAGATCGAGGGCGAGGAGAAGAAGATCATCGGGCGGTACGCCCTCGACTGAGGGCCCGTCGGCGGCCCTCCGTGAGCCGGGGGACGGGGAAATGCCCCCGAGACCCGGTGGACGGCTTCTACGGCCCTTCTGGGCGGGGCACTTGACAAAAGGGTCCTTTTGTCAAATCGCCTTTCGATAAGAACGGCCTTCGGGTCGAGATTTGACACGGGGGCCGCCCTTATGTAAAGTACAACGTGCCTTATGTAAAGTGCCAGCGCCTCTCCCGGAAGGGCTCCGATGCCCCTTGAGCTGACGCAGGAGGACTTCCTTGCCCCGGACCAAGTCCGGCGGCTGAAGGCCCATGCCCGGCGGGAAGCCGACCTCGCCCGCCGGAACGGCCACAAGGGGCCGGTGCGGGACTGGGCGATCCTCCACGTCGCGCTCGACGCCGGGCTCCGGGTGTCGGAGCTCGTCGCCCTCCGGATCGGAGACCTCCTCCTCGAGCCCGGGCACTCCGCGATCATCGTCCGCCGCGGCAAGGGCGGGAAGGAGCGGGGGGTGGACATCGGCCAGGCCCTGCGGGACCACCTCCGGGAGTACATGGTCTGGAAGGAGTCGGTGGGGGAAGGGACGGCGTGCGACGACCTTCTGTTTCTCTCCCCGCGGGGGGGGTCTCTCACCCGGCAGGCGGTGTACCTCATGTTCAAGCGCCTGGCCCGCGCGGCAGAGATCCCTGCCCGGTTCACGATCCACTCCTGCCGCCACACCTACGCCTCCATGCTCTATCGCGCCTCGAAGTTCAACCTCCGGCTTGTCCAGAAGCAGCTCGGCCACGCCTCGATCCGCACGACCCAGATCTACGCCGACGTCCTCTCCGCCGACGCGCTGGAAGCAGTGAACGGTCTCCCGCAATGACCAGGCTCGCCTGGACCCTTCTCGGCGCGGCGGTGGTCGCCCACGCGGGATGGGCCCAGGTTCGGGTCACGGCCGAGCTCGGCTGGCACGGGCAGGCCGTGGTGGGGGAGGTCAACCCGCTCCTGATCGCGGTGGAGAACGGGGGGGCGTCCCTCCTCGTGGCGGCGCTGCACGTCGAACAGAACGTTGGGTCGGGGTGGCGCGGTGCGGCCCTGCAACGGATCCGGGCCCCGGTCCTCCTCCCCCCGGGAGGGAGGACGCGGTTTGTCTTCCCCTGGCCCGTGGACGCCGGCTCAGGCCCCCTGAAGCTCGTCGTCGCGCAAGCCGGGGCCGTCGTTGCCCAAGCGACGGTTCCCATACGGCTTGCTGTGGAGAAGCCGGTGGCGGTGGTGGGGGCGTGGACGCCGCTTCCAGGGGCGGCCCTCTACCTCTCCGCCGACAATCTCCCTCACGACCCGCTTCTCCTTTCTCCGTTCTCGCGGGTGGAGATCGGTCCCGGGACGGTGCTTTCCGCCCCCACGGCGGACGCCCTGCGCGCTTGGGCGGCCTTCGGCGGGGGGCGGGTGGATGGATTGTCCGTCCCCGAAACGGTTCCGTTGCTTCTGGACCCCGACGTGCGAAGGGCCCTTGACCTCCACGCCCCGCGTCCCCCGGCGATGGGGATCCTCATCGGCGGCACCATCGTCTACCTCGTTCTCCTTGGGTACGCTCTCCCTCCCCTCGCCCGACGCGGCACCTGGAAGCGGACCGCGGCCCTGGTCGCCGTTTCCTGCGGTGTGGCCGGGTTTTATCCTGTATTGTACCGATCGCCTCAAGACATAACAAGCGTTCAATACAGCGTTAGTCTGTCGGATGTTGTTCGGTTTTGTATGGATACGACCATCGTCGCTCACCACCGGGGGGGGTGGTGGGAAGGGGCAGGGTGGTGGATGGAACGGGTCCCCGTGAGCGGGGCGCGGGTGGGAGGTGAGGTGGAGTGGGTGTGGGGGGAAGGGGTGAGGACGAGGGTCCGGCTTAGGGAAGGGGCGACGATCGTTCTCGTTCGGTACGGGCCGGTGTGGACCGGGGAGGGGGAGGATCTCTCGGAGGCGAGGCTCCCGGGTTCCGACCCCGGGTTTTGGCCCGCCCTCTTTGCCCTCGGCCCGGCCCTCCGCGCGGGGGACCGGCTCGTGGGGAGCAAAGAAGGGGAGCGCGCTCAGGGACACGCCTTCTACCGCTACCAGGTGAGGTGGGAGCGCCGTGGTTAGGATCGCGGAGTCCCTCGTCACCCCGTACCACGCATTCGCCATCCTTTCGGGAACGGCGTTTACCGCTGCCATCCTCTGGCCGGCGTCCCCGGCTGATCCGCTGGGGATGCTGATCCGGGGCCCACTTCTCCCCATAACGGTCGGGCTTCTCATCGGGTTCCTCGGCCTTCAGGTTGGAGAGGTGGAGCGCGGCTACGGTCCGTACTCCCCCGGGCAGAGGGCGGGGCGGCTGGGGGCGTTGGTCGGGTTTGGACTGGCGCTTGTGCTCCCGTTTCTCTTCATCCACCGTGTGGAACGGGGGCTGCCTTGGATCCCGTTTGCGGGGATCGTGACGTTTCTGTACGCCTACGGCCTCTTCTGGGCGCTCGTTGGCCTAGGGTTGGCGGCAGCTGTACACTCGGATGGGCTCCGCTTCGTCGTCAAGTACGGGAGCTACTGTGCCTGCGCCTTCGCCCTCGCCCTGCCTGGCCTCCCAGCGAGCCCGTTGACCGCGCTGGGGGCGCTTTGGCGGGGGATGGGCAGCGGGTGGTGGGGGCTCGTCCTGTACGGGGCGCTTGACCTTGGGGCCATGGGAGCGTGGCTATGGGCGAAGAGAGGATCCTCGGCCAAGTGAGGGGGTGGACCCGGGTCCAGAACGGGGTTCGGTTCGGACTCGGAGGGGTGGTCGTCGCCTTGGGGGCGACCCTCGTTGCCCGAGCGCTCGGATGGGCCCTCCCGCGGGAAATCTGGGATTCCGTACCGGTCCTCGTGGGGATTGGGTTGGCGTGGCCCAGGCGCTGGGATCGCGTTCTCCTCCGCGCTGGGCGGCGGCTGGGGGTGGGGGAGAGGTTGGCGGCGCTGGACGTCCTTGCCCGCGGCGGAAGCCCGGCGCTGATCGTCCCCCTGCGGGAAGAGATCGCCGCCGCCCGGCCCCAGCCAGGGCGGCTCGTCGCGGGGCGGGTTGAGGTCGCGGTTGTCTGCTTCTCCCTTGCCCTGGGGGTGGTCGTCTCTTTCCTCCCTCCGACCGGCTCGATCCCGGCTGCCCTCGGGCCAAGGGAAGGGGCTGTGGCTCTGCCGGACGTGCGGGCGGAACCGTCCGCGGCGCTGGAGACCGCCCCGAGCTCCTCCGTTCCGCGGGATTTTGCCAGTTACTCTCCGTACGCCGATCTCGTCGCCGCGGTCCTCGGCCTGGACGACCTGGGGGCCCTGTCCCCGGAAGAGCTCGCCCGCCGGTTGGTGGAAGAAGAGGGGCTTCTCCGCGAGCTCGTGGAGCGACTCCGCGCCGCGGCCCTCGGGGGGCTCTCCCCCGCCGAACGAGCCGAGCTCGCGGCGCTGGCGGAGCGGGTGTCCCGCCCCGATCTACGGGAGAGGGTGGAGGCGCTTGTTGCGGATGGGGCCGAGGCGAAAGTGCGCGAGGCCGCGGAGGCGGTGGACGCCGTGGCTGAGGCCGCGGCGAGCGCCGCTGCGGGGAACGAGGCGGGCGCCCATGCGTCCGATCGCGCTCCTGAGGAGGGCCGGACGGCAGGCGGTGCGAACGGAGAAGGGACCGCGCCGTTTGGGGAATTCGGCGCGGAGGGGGCCGAGGCCCTCGACGACACGCTCGGTGGGGACAGGCTATCCGACGCCCCGGGCACCGGTTTCGGTGAGCCGCTAGTGCCGGGCCCGCACGGGGAGTGGGGGGCGTCCCCCGGAGGACGCGCGCCGACCCTTCTCACTGGGAACGACGGGCCGTTGCGGACCTACCTCCTCCCTGGGATTCCTGGGGAGCCAGCGGAGGCTAGTGCCACCTCTTCCGTCCTCACCCCGCAGGAGGTGGAGGTCGTTCTTGGGGCGCGGGGGATCCCGGCCGAGTTCCGGGACCTCGTGCGCCGCTACTTCGAGATCCTAGGAGGGAACCCGTGATCACCCGCGAGGACTTGACCCAGGCCCGCACTGCGCTCGCCACCCTGCGGGAGGAGATCGGGCACACCATCGTCGGCCAAGGCGAGGTTGTGGACGTTGTCCTGTGGGCGATCCTCGCTCGCGGGCACGTGCTCCTCGAGGGCGTCCCGGGCCTGGGGAAGACGCTCCTCGTGCGCTCGCTGGCCCGGGCGCTTGGGCTTTCGTTCTCCCGGATCCAGTTCACGCCCGACCTCATGCCCGCCGACATCGTGGGCACGAACGTGTTCTCAGGGGACGGATTCCGCTTCCTTCCCGGCCCGTTGTTCGCCCACGTCGTCCTTGCCGACGAGGTGAACCGGGCCACCCCCAAGACTCAGTCCGCGCTTCTTGAAGCGATGCAGGAGGGGCAGGCCACGGTCGGCACGGAGACCCACGCCCTGCCGAACCCGTTCGCTGTCCTTGCCACCCAGAACCCAATCGAGATGGAGGGGACCTACCCCCTCCCCGAGGCCCAGGTGGACCGGTTCCTGTTCAAGGCCGAGGTCAAGTTCCCCACCGAGGAAGAGCTCGTCGCGATCGTGGAGCGGAACACGAGCGGACAGGGGATCGCCCTTCCCGACCCAGTCCTCTCCGAGGCGGCGGTGCGCCGGGCCCAGGCCGTGGTTGCCGCATACCCGGTTCCCCGCCCGCTCATGGAGTACGCGGCAGCGCTCGTCCTGGCCACCCATCCTGGAAGCCCCCGCGCCCCGGAGGCGGTGCGCCGCTACGTCCAGTACGGCGCAAGCCCCCGGGGAAGCCTTGCCCTCGTGCTGGGGGCGAAGGCGCGAGCGTTCCTGTCCGGCCGGTACCACGTAGGGGTCGAGGACATCCAGGCCGTGCTCCGGCCGGCGCTCGTCCACCGCATCATCCCCAACTTCCGCGCCGACGCCGACGGGGTCTCCGCCGCCGACCTCGGGGCCGAGGCGGCGAAGGCGGTCCGGGCACCATGAACGACGGGCCCCTTTCCCCGGAGGAGCTGCGGGCCCTCGCGCGGGCCCGGCTCACCCTGGGCCGCCCGGGGACCCTTCCTGGCGGGCACCTCTCCCAGCGGCGGGGAACGTCGCTTGAGTTCGCCGACCACCGCCCCTACCAACTGGGGGACGACTTCCGTCTCATCGACTGGGCCGTGTACGCCCGCCAGAGGCGGCTCGTGACGAAGACCTTCTCCCACGAGGTCGAGGCCCCACTCTACGTCCTTCTCGACGCCAGCCGCTCGATGGGCGAAGGGCACAAACTCCGGTTTGCAGTGCGGCTCGCCGCGGCGCTCGTGTTCGTCGCGTACCGGGGCCAGGACCGGTTTGCGGTGCAGCCGTTTCGGGAGGGACTTGTAGCGGCGACCCCGCCCCGGCGAGGCCGGGCCCCCCTCGCAAGGGCGTTCGGTTCCCTGGGGGAACTCCGCGCCGAGGGGGAGACCGAATTGAGTGTCGCCCTCCGGACGTGGACCGAAGAGCCCCGCGAGCCCGGAATCTGCGTGGTGATCTCCGATTTCCTGTGTTCCGCTGGGTACCGGGAGGGGCTCCTGGCCCTGCGCCACGGCCGCCACGCCGTGGCCGCGATCCAGGTCCTGTCCCGCGACGACCTTGCCCCTCCCCGGCGGGGGGAGGTGCGGCTCCTGGATGTAGAGACGCGCCGGGGGAGGTCCCTGGTCCTCGGGGTGGGCGCGGTTCAGGCGTACCGAGAGGCGCTCCGCGCGTGGAACGCTCGACTGGCCGACGCGTGTCGCGAGTTGCGCGCGCCGTACTTCCTGTTTGAAAGCGGCGCCTCGCCCGTTGAGGCGACGCTCGACATCGTCGCGGGGTGGAAGAGGTGAGCTTCCTTTTCCCATGGGCATGGGCGTGGCTTCTTTCGGCGGGAGGGGTGGTCCTCCTCTACCTTCTCCGCCGGAGGGAGCGGGAGCACCCCGTGTCCGCGCTCTTTCTTTGGGAGCGGGTGTCGCCCGATCGGGCAAGCCGGCTGGAGCGGATCTGGGCCCAGTGCGACCTCCTGCTCGTCCTCCAGGTGGTCGCGGTCGCGCTGTGCGCGGCCGCGCTGGCCTCCCCCATCGTGCGGGTGACGCGATCGGCAGGAGAAGTGGGGATCGTGATCGACGGCTCGGCGTCGATGGCCGCCTCCGGGCGGCCGGAGGAGGCGTTGACCCTCGCTCGGGAGGCCATCGGAGACTCCGCTGGGCCATGGTCGGTCGTGGTGTGGGCCGATCCGCCGCGGGTTCTTGTTCCCCCGACCGCGAACCGGGACGAAGCCCTGGCTCTCCTCGGGGCATACCGGCCGACCTTGGGCGGCCGGCCTCCCTTGGGCCAGGCCCTCGCCCTCCTCCCCGGCGGGTTCAGCCGGACCGTGGTCATCACCGACGACCCCCTACCTGATGCCGGAGTCGAGGTTCTCACCCTCGCGCCGCAGGACAACCTCGCCATCGTCGCGTTCGGGGGGAGGGAGATCCCCGACGGAACCGGGTACGAGGCCCTTGTTCGAGTGCGGAACAACACCGCTCGGTACCAAGACGTTCAGGTCGCCCTCGACACGGGCCGGGGCACGCTTCTCTCCTCGCGGCTCATTGGTCCGGGGGAGGAGGATCTCGTCGTGTTCCAGACCGGCCTCGTCCGCACAGCGCTGCGGGCCGAGATCCGGCCCATGGACGCGTTCCCGTGGGACAACGTGCGCTATTGCGCGCTTGAGGGCGGCAGTACGGTGCGGGTGGGCTGGATCGGGGACGAGGATCGCTATCTGTGGGCCGCGCTCCAGGCCGCGCTTCCTGTAGAGCGGGTAACGGCCCCGCCGTGGGACCTCACCGTGGCCGTGCGCCGCGAGCTTCCCGCGCTTCCCGCAGGCCCGGCCCTCCTCGTTGCCGCGCCCTCCTCCGAGGCCGAGGTCGCGGAACCCGTTCCCGCGGGGCCGTTGCGGGGCGAGGACTCCCCCCTTCTCCGGCACGTCGTCCCCGAGGAGTTCCGGGCGGGCACGGTGTACCCGGTGCAGCTTCCCTCCCATGCGGTGGTCGACCTCTGGGCGGGAGAGTGGCCGGCCCTTGCCCGCTGGGAGGGAGAGGCCGGCCGGCGGGTTCTCGTTTCCCTCGACCTCGGCCGGTCCAACCTCCCCCTCCTCGTTGATTTTCCGATCCTTCTGCGAAACATTGTGACCTGGCTTCTGCCGTTCCGGGTCCGGCCGAACCTCGTTGTGGGCGAAGGGGTGGCCCTCGCCCCGGGAGCAGAGGTCGCGGCCGCGGCCGAGCCCGCGAGCGGGGTGTGGGTCCCGGACCGGCCCGGGCTCTACGAGCTCCGGCGCAACGGCCGACCGGAACTCCTGGCGGTGAACGTGCCCGTTGCGGAGTCGCTCGCGGCCCAGGGGACGGCCCCCGCTACCACCACTCCCGTGCGCGCGGTGGCGGGGCTGCCCGCGTGGCCTTGGTTCGCCGTGGGCGCATTCCTCGTTCTCGCGGCGGAATGGGCGCTCGCCCTGCGGAGGGGGGGGTAGTGCGGTTCCTCGTCCCGTGGGCCGTTGTCGGGCTCGCTCCAGCGCTTGGGGTGCTTCTTCTTTCCCTGCGCCGGCCCGCCCTCGTTGGCCGGGCAGTTACGCTCGCCCTTCTCTCCCTCGCTGTGGCGAGCCCTGAGGTCAGTCGTCGCGAAGCTCAAGAAACGGTGGTGTTCCTCGTCGACCGCTCGGCGAGCGTGGGAGAGGAGGCGGAAAAGGCCCTTCCCGAGCTTGGCGCTGGGGTCGCATCTCGGGGAGGGAAGTTCGGTGTAATCGCATTTGGCGAGGGAGCCCACATCCGGCGATGGCCTGGCCTGGGAGAGGTCCCGTCTACGGCGGTCGCTCCCGACGGGACAGACATCGCGGCGGCGATCGATCTCGCGCTGGCCCTGGCTCCGTCCGGCCCGACCCAAATCGTCCTCCTCTCCGACGGCCGGGCCACGGCTGGGGATGCGCTCGCAGCGGCGAGCCGGGCCCGCAACCGGGGGGTCCCGGTCCACGTGTACCCCGTCGGCCGGGCCGACTTCGTGCGCGCCTCGGAGTTCGTCGGGCCGCGCGAGGCGCCCCTGGGTGCGCTCACCTTCGCCGCCACGATCGACGCCGCGCGGCCGGCCTCGGTCACGGTGAGGTTCTCCCGCAATGGAACTGAGCTCCAGGTTCTTGCCCTCGACCTGTCCCTTGGACGGACCCGCCTCTCCGTTGCGGACCGGCCCCCAAGCTCAGGGTTCCACACCTACCGGGTGGAGGTGGGGGCGGTTGGAGATCCGGTTCCCGAGAACAACGCGCTCGAGTGGGGGGTTGCCGTGGGCGAGGCGGCGGGGATCCTGGTCGTGGGGTCCATCGAGGGCGCGACCGGCGACCTCCTCCGCGCGGCGGGGACTCCGTTCCGTCGGCAGCCGTCCTTCGCTCCTGAGGACCTGGCATGGGCCGGACTGGTGATCCTCGACGACCTCCCCTTGGGCGTGCTGGGAAGCCAAGCGAGGGCTGCGTTGCGGTCCTACGTTATGGGAGGGGGAGGCCTCCTCGTCGTTCAAGGTCGCCAGGCCGTGGCCGGGTACCTCGGCCCTGTGGAGGGTCTTCTTCCGGTCACCTACGCCGTTCCCGAGAAGATCGAGGAGGCGACGGCAGCGGTCGTGTTCGTGCTCGACCGCTCGGCCTCGATGGCGGCGATGGCCGACGACGTGGTGAAGCTCGACCTCCTCAAGGAGGCTACCGCGGCCGCGGCGGAGGCACTGGCGTGGGAGGACATCGTGGGCGCGGTGGCGTTCGACCGGTACGCGCACTGGCTCGTTCGGCCCGGTCCGGTGGGGGAGGTGCGGCAGGACCTGTTTTCCGCCCTGCGCGGGCTGACCGCAAGCGGTGGGACGAACGTGTTCCCCGCCCTGGCGGAGGCCGTCAAGGCCCTGCTCCCGCTTCCCGCCCGCGTCCGGTACGCGATCGTGATCTCGGACGGCAAATCGGTCGAGGACGAGGAGGGCCTGGCCCGACTGCGGCAGGACGTAGCCCGGGAGGGAATTGGGATCACCACGATCGGCATCGGCGCCGACGCGGACCTCGAAGTCCTAGACGAGCTCTCGCGGCTCGGCGGTGGGCGCACGTACCTCCTTGCCTCCATGGCCGACCTTCGGCCCGTGCTCGTCCAGGAGACGGAGCGCGTGACCCGGCCGCGGTTCGTGGAGCGGGAGACCCGCGTCTTGTCTGGCCCGGGAGCGTCGGCGTTCCCCCTATCTGCGGAACTACCTCCGCTCCAGGGGTACACGTTGACCTTCCCCAAGCCCACGGCCGACGTCGCCTTTCTCTCTCCCGGGGGCGACCCCATCCTCGCCCGGTGGCGGCTTGGGCTTGGCCAGGTGGCGGTCCTCAACACCGATCTTTCCGGGAATTGGAGCCGGGACTGGCTTGCCTCCCCGGTCCTTGGGGAGCTGTGGGGCACCCTCGTTGGGCTTCTCTGGGGCGAGCGGCAGCTCGTGCGCGTGGGCTGGGAAGTAGCCGGGTCTACCCTGCGTCTCGGGGTGGAGGCGACCCAGGCCGGGCGGTGGGTAAACGGGCTTGAACTGAGCGGCGAGCTTGTGGGGGCCGAGGGAACGTGGCCGGTTGCCTTCGACCAGACTGCGCCGGGGAGGTACGAGGCGTCCCTCCCTGCGCCGCGGCAGGGCGCGTACGTCCTTGCCGTGGCCGAGCCCTCGAGGAGGTACGGGGGCACGTTTCCCGTGGTCCTCCCCTATCCGGCGGAGCTCGCTGCGTTTGGCCCGGACCTCGACGCCCTGCGCCTGACCGCCCGCGTCGCCGGAGGGGAGGTCGTGTCCGACGAGGTTCTCCCCCCGCCGCCAGGAGAGGGGCGAGACTGGGTTCCCATTGGGCGAGCGCTCCTTTGGGCCGCGGCCGCGGCCTTCCTTGTGGACCTCGCCCTGCGGAAGCTCCTGGTGTAGCGAACTTACGATTCCTCCGACAGGCACTGCGGGAACCGGGCTCGGGTTCGCGCGCCCTCGTGTCGCGCCCAGGGTGATCCCCTCGATCGGATGGTACTTTGGGCGAGGACCCTCGTTCCTAGGGTGTGCGCCTTAGGCACCCGAGTGGGGGCTCTCGGTGCCCGAAAGCGCTGTCCGTGGGGCCCGGAGCCGCGCGGAGACGAACACTACTGCTCGCCGCGGACGGGGAGACCGGTTAGGATTGACGGGCTGCGTTCTAGGGAACAGCACACGATGCGCAAGCTTCTGTCGGGGAACATCGCCGTTGCCGAAGGGGCCCTCGCCGCGGGCGTGAACTTCTACGCCGGCTACCCCATCACCCCGTCCTCGGAAATCATGGAGCACATGGCCCGCGAGCTTCCCCGGCGCGGCGGGACGTTCCTCCCGGCCGAGGACGAGATCGCCTCGATTTTCATGCTGATCGGGGCCTCCTGGGCGGGAGGTAGGCCCCTCACCGCCACGAGCGGCCCCGGGTTCTCCCTCATGCAGGAGGGCCTTGGGATCGCGATCATGACCGAGACCCCCCTTGTGGTGGTGGACGTAGCGCGCCTGGGGCCAGGGACAGGGCAGGCGTCGCGGGCCGGCCAAGGGGACCTCATGCAGGCCCGGTGGGGCCGGCACGGAGACCAGCACCTCGTCGTGTACGCCCCCTCCTCGGCCCAGGAGTGCTTCGACTTCGCGGCCCTCGCGGTGAACACCGCCGATCGGCTCCGCGTCCCGGCGGTCCTCCTCTCCGACGAGCTCATCGCCCACACCTGGGAGATCGTGGACGTGCCGGAGGCGGCCCAGCGGGTCGAGCGCCGGACGCTCGTGAGAGGCGATCCTCCGTTCGGATCCTCTGATCCCGAAGTCCCCCCTCCGATGCCGCCCCTCGGGGAGGGGCACAGCGTCCTCATGACCGGGTCCACCCACAACGAGTGGGGCGTGCGCTTCACGTCCGATCCGGAGGTCCACCGCGCGCTCGTGACCCGGCTTTCCCAGAAGATCCTCGGGAACGCGGCGGAGCTTGCCCGCTACGAGGCCCGCGGGACTGAGGACGCCGAGGTGGGCGTGGTTGCCTACGGGTCCGCAGCCCGGAGCGCCCTTGCCGCGGGAGAACTCCTTGCTCGGGAGGGCTTGCGCGTTGGGGTGGTCGTCCCGAAGACCTTGTGGCCCCTTCCCGAGGAGCCGATCCGGGAGCTCGCCGGGCGCGCCCGGGCGATCGTCGTCCCCGAGATGTCCCTCGGGCAGCTCGTCCTCGATGTCGAGCGAATCGCGGCCGGACGGTGCCCGGTGCACGGTCTCTCCAAGGTTGGGGGCGGAGTCCCCCTCTATCCCCAGGAGGTCGCGGAGCGGGTGCTCGAGGTGGGGCGGTGAGCCACCCCCTGCACGCATACCTGCGCGAGGAGATCCTCCCAACCCCGTTCTGCCCGGGATGCGGGAACGGCCTTGTCGCGGGGGCGCTCCTGCGGGCGATCGCGAGCCGCGGCCACGACTCGCTCCGGAGGTTCGTGTTCGTAAGCGGGATTGGGTGCGCGGCGTGGATCCCAAGCCCCCTCCTGCGGGCCGACAGCCTGCACGTCGCCCACGGTCGGGCGATCCCCACCGCGATCGGGGTCAAACTCCGCCGGCCCGAGCTTGCGGTCGTGGTCGTGGGTGGGGACGGGGACATCGCTGGGATCGGGGGAAACCACCTCCTCCACGCCGCCCGACGCAACGCGGACCTCCTCGTCGTCATGGTCAACAACCTTGTGTACGGGATGACGGGAGGGCAGGTTGGCCCCACGACGCCCCACAAGCTTCCCACTTCTACGACCCCGTATGGGAACCCGGAGCAGCCGCTCGACACGGCAGCCGTGGTCGCTGCGGCAGGCGCGAACTACGTCGCCCGGTGGACGGCCGCCCACGGGCGGGACCTCGAGCGGGCGATCGCGAAGGGCCTTGACAAGAGAGGGTTCCGGTTCGTGGAGGCCGTGGCCCAGTGCCCGGCCCGGGTAGGCGGCAAGCTCAGGATGGAACCGGCGGCGTTCCTGCGCTGGCTTAGGGAGCGGAGCGTCCGTCGGGGAGAGGAGACGGCGCCCGAGCTCGAGGAACGGTTCCTCGTCGGGGAGTACGCAGACCAAGACAGGCCGGGCCTCGTCGAAACCCTGCGCGCGCTGGGGGCGGAGGAAAAGTGAGGGCGGAGAGGGCGGTCCTCATTTCCGGGATCGGAGGGCAAGGGATCGTGTTCGCGGGGCGGCTGCTCGCCCGGGCGTGGTTTGCCCTAGAAAAGCACGTCGCCCTGCGTTACTCCTACGGGGCGGAGGTGATGGGGACCGCGGTCCACTCCGAGGTCCTCCTCTCCCCGCGCCCGATCCTATTCCCGTACCTCGAGAGAGCGGACGTGGCCGTCGTCCTCCACGGAAGCGCCTGGGCCGAGGTCCTCTCGCGCGTGAAGCCGGCTGCGTTTTTCGTTGCCGACGAAGGGCTAAAGAGGCTTCCGCTTCCCACGGGCGTGCGTGCTGTCTATAAGCCGTTCGTCGCCGCGACGACGAAGGGCAGGCCCGGGGACCCGGGGCGGGCAAGCCCGGTCGTCGCGCTCGGGTACCTCGCCCGGGAAGGGGTCGTGGACTGGAACGCGCTCCGCGCGGCGGTGGAAGGGGAGCCGGCAGCGAAGGAGAACGAGGCCGCCCTCCGCGCCGGGTACCTGCTGTAGCCAGCGCGGAAGGGCGTGTTGGGGGGCTACCGCCCAGCGACGTAGCGGAGCGCCTGGTCCACCGGAACCTGCCACAGGGTGACCGTGTTGTACAGCCGGAACCCGAGCTCATGGTTGATCTTGAGCATGGCCTCGTTTGTGTTCGCGTTCCCCGTGACCACGAACTTCACCTGGGGCCTGTGGGAGAGGACCCGGTCGAGCATTGCCGCCTTCAGCCACCGCCCCAGGCCGCGGTTCCGGAACTCCGGGAACACGCCCGTCCCCCATTGGTGGAGGATCTCCGGTTCGTTCCGGTCCCATACGACCTCGGTGAACCCGGCGATCCGGCCGGTGGGGGCGTGGCGGGCGTGGAGCGTCCACCGCTCTACGCCCCGTCGGCGCAGGGACTCCTCCTGGTCGCGGAGCATCTCCGGGGTCCAGTGGAAGTCCTCGAGGTCGAGGCTCCCTCGGGGCGCGGTGTTCATCACCTCGTGCATCTCCACCACGTCGGCGAGGTCGGCCTCCGGGTACGGGCCTTCCCAGAACCCGAGGCGGAACTCATCGTCCGGGGCGCGCTTCTGCCACGCCGTAAGGAGCGCCGGATCGGCGTCGGCGATCCGGAGCCGATTCGTATGTTGGGTCAGGCCCGGCTCGGCCCCGAGCCTCCGGGCGAACGCCTCCCCGGACGGGGCGGTGGCTGCCGTGGCCAGGGTGAGGAGCCGGCGGCTATCGCCCCGCGCCGCCGCGGCCACCGTGCTCAAGAGCACGGAGCCGATCCCCCGCCGCCGGTGGTCGGGGTGGACGTACACGTCGCACCACGCAACGTGCCGATTCTCCGGTGTCTGGTTGAGCTCGAGCTCGGCCCCGCCCACGATCTCGCCCCGGTGCCACGCGACCCACCACCGCAGGCCCCACACCGGCGGCACCGAGGTGAGCAGCGTGCGCAACGTAGGAAGCGAGCGGGGGGGGTAATCCGGCCACCACTCGGCGCGGATCCGGTTTGAAAGTGCGCGAAACCCCTGCATCGCGTCCGAGCTGGCGGCCGCGGGGTCGAATCGCTCGATCCAAATCTCTGATCGGGACACGGTCCCCTCCTTTGGAGAACGAGCATAGTACCCGGGCGGACGGCGGCCCGCGAGGTTGGGCCAGGGCGCGTGCGGGAGGGGCGCTTCGTGCGCAAAGAAGAACGGCCCGCGCTGAGCACGGGCCGTTCCGTTGACGAACTAAACGGTACACCTCTCTATGGCCAACATCCCACCTCCTTGTAGTTCCCAGCGCTGGGCTGGGAGGATGGGTGCCTAGGCATACCCACTGTAGCACCACGGACGCAACACGGCAAGGACACGTGGCAATGCCGGGACAAGGGGGCGGAGATGAAGCGCAGGCGGCGGTTGGCGTGGACGGCGATCGGAGGGATGCTCTTCACAGGCTGCGTAAGGATGAAGTTGCCCCGGTATCGTGGGCAGGTTAGGGCTTAGGAAGAGGCGGGGTAGACGATGCCGAGGACACGACCGCCGTACCCGCCGGAGTTCCGGCGGCAGATCGTGGACAGGTGCGGGCCGGGCGCTCGATGCGCGAG
>JBBIQN010000010.1:65821-74913 GCA_037442305.1 Candidatus Bipolaricaulota bacterium | reverse complement strand
GTGGAAATCGGCTTTGGGAACGGGGAGTTCCTCGCCGAGATGAGCCGTACGAGACCTGGTGTGAACTGGGTCGGGTTCGAGACGAGCTTGACCTGTGTGACGAAGGCGGGCCGTAAGCTCGCTCGTGCCGGAGCGGAGCACGTCCGCCTGGCGCTGGCCGACGGCCGGTTCGCGCTACGCGAGCTCTTCCCGGACGAGAGGGTGAGCCGGGTCTACGTGCACTTCCCGTGCCCGTGGCCGAAACGCAGCCACGCCGACCGGCGGGTGATGGACGAGGACTTCGCCCAGACCCTGGCAGCGATTCTGAAGCCCGGGGGGCGGTTCGAGTTGACCACCGACGTGCTCGTCTACGCGAAGGACGCGGCGGGGGATCTGGCCGAGGCGGGGTTTCGCATCACGGGACCGGAGGCGCTCGTGTCCAGCGGTCCCGGCTCGCGGTACGAGGCCAAGTGGCGGCGCCAGGGCCGGGAGATTTGGCGCCTGGTTGCCGAACGAGGTCCGAAAGGGAGTACACTGCGCATTGCGGAGGGGACGATGCCCCATGTGCGAATCGCGAAGTCGGTGACGCCGGACGAGATCGAACGCCTTGTCGGGCGGAAGGAGGCGTGGCCGGGGGGGGCGTTCGTGATCAAGGACGTCTACCTTGCCCCGGACGGTGGGTTTGCCCTTCTCCGGGCGTTCGCCACAGATGAGGGGTTCGAGCAGCAGTACCTCCTGGCGGCGGTGCGCGAGGAGGGGGGAACGATGGTCAAGCTGGATGGGGCCGCGGTTCCGTTCCGGACACCGGCGGTGAAGCGCTCCGTGGCCGCGGTTGCCGCGGCGCTCGAGGAGGGAGGATGGTAGACGCTAGATGCAGGACCAGAAGCCGCCGGGCTACGGCTTGGGCGGTGTTGGCGGTGGGGCTTGGGTGGGCCCTCGCCTGGGGGGGAGAGGTGGGGACCCGGCTTGAGGTGGGAGATCGCTCAACCGGAGCGGGGTGGCTTCAGCTCTCGTGGGCGCTGAACCGGGTGAACCTCTCGGCGCGGCTCGAGGGGGATCTCCTGTGCGGTTGCCTCCGTCGGGTGCAGATTGGGGCGTCTACGGCGTGGGAAGGGCTCTCCACCGGGGTGGAGGCTGTGGCGCTGGCCACGGGACGGGTTGATCTCTCGACCACCGGCTCCTGGAAGATGGCCGGGCGGACGGACGTGGGCCTCCTCTCCGCCCAGGTCGGGGGGAAGGCGACGGCGGTGGATGTCTTGGGCAGCCGTTCCGTGATGGCAGCGGGGTGGGCGTTTGGCCGACTGGACCGCGATCCGTGGTGGGTTGAACTGAGCGGAACTGTCGCTTGGCCCGGGGGGAGCCCGCAGGGGGAGCTGCGGCTAGGAGCGTCTGGGGCAAGCTCGGCCACCCTCTCGATCTCCGGCTCCGGAACGAGCTTCTCCCTGGGGGCAGCGGACCCCTACTTCTTCGTTCAGACCCACCTTTCCCTGCGCCCAGCCTTTCAGACGATCGCCGTGGGGATGGAGAAGGGACGGGTTCGTGTCCAGGCCAAGGTCACGGTGCGCCCCGCGACCCTGCCTGCGGGGAGCCTATCGTTCGCTACGGCCCTCGATCCGTGGCATGGGTCCGTGCTCCTATCCTTGGCTGGTGCCGAGCTCGAGAAGGTCACCGTGGAGGTACGGTACAAGCTCGGACCGTAGTTCCAGCGTTACCAGTCCGTCGGGATGTGGGACGGGAGGGCAGCGGCGCCGAGGAGGCCCACGTCGTCCCCAAGCCGCGTGAGCTCAACCCGCAGCGCGCCGCGGGCCATCCCCTGCGCTGCGGACAGGACCTGGGGCCCGAGGGTTGCCCACGATCCGGTGAGGCCCCCTCCGAGGACGAACCGTTCCGGTTCGAGGATCTCCCATAGGATCGCGATCCCTTGACCTAAGGCGCGGCATGCGCGGAGGACAAGGGCCCGTGCGGCGGGGTCGCGCGGGGCGCGCTCCACAAGCTCGCGGGCAGAGAGGGGGATTCCTAGCTCATCGAGTGCCTGGCGGGCGAGGCTTGCCCCCCCGGCGAACGCCTCCAGGCACCCGTTCTTCCCGCACGCGCAGGGAGGCCCGTTCGGATCGAGCACGATGTGTCCGATTTCCCCGGCCTGACCGGTTCCCCCCCACACGACCTTCCCCTCGGAAACGATCCCGCCCCCGATCCCGGTGGACCAGGTGAGGTACACGAAGTCGCGGGACCGGCATCCGTGCGCAAGCTCTCCGATCGCGGCGCAGGTGGCGTCGTTGGCGAGGTATACAGGACAGCCGAATGCGCGCCCGAGTTCCTCAGTCACCCTCACCCCGTTCCAGTGGGGGAGGTTCGGCAGCTCAAGGATCCTCCCCTCCCGCATGTCCATCGGCGCCGGCGCCCCGACGCCGATCGCCCTGGGTTTGGACCAGCCGGCCTCGGACAAGACATCGCGGATCGCGTCCGCAACCTCGCGGATCCCCCGGGTGGGGAACGCGCGGCGGATGAGGAGCCTTCCGCCTGCGACTGCCGCGACCCGCGTCTGGGTCCCTCCGATGTCCACACCAACTGCCTGCTCCATAGGCCCGATCTTACTAGGTGAACGGGTGGAGGAACCGGAGAGCTGCGGACGGGGTATAGTGAAGGAGGAGTTGAGGATGAAGGGGGGGCGCAGCAAGCGGCGGAAGTGGATCACGGGAGGGATCCTCCTCCTTCCCGTGGCGCTCGGGTTCATCCCCGGCCTGCCCCACCCGTTCATCGATCTCTTCCTGTGGTGGGTTCCCTCCCCATCCCGGATCGAGGTCCCGGCTCCCCTGTCGGGGGCGGAGCGCGTGCTCGTGATCGCTCCCCACCCGGACGACGAGGTGCTGGCTGTGGGCGGGACGATTGCCGAGCTTCGGGCGGGCGGCGAGCAGGTGTTGGTCGTGTTTCTGACGAATGGGGATGCCAACCAGGCGGCGAAGAAGCTGTTCACCCTGAACCCGCTGCCCTGGGCCAAGGACTACCGGGCGCTCGGGTACCGCCGCCAGAAGGAGGCGATGGCCGCCCTCGGGATCCTCGGCGTGCCCAAGAACGCGGTGATCTTCCTCGGTTACCCGGACCAGGGGTTAACAGCGCTTTCGGGCAAGAACTGGCAGAGGGAGAAGCCCTACACGAGCCCGTACACTCGGGCTAACTATCCGCTCTACAAGAACAGCTTCAACACAAGCGCGATGTACTGCGGGCAGAACCTTGTGGGCGATCTTGCCGTGATCCTCCGTCGGTTCTCCCCGACCGTGGTCTACTTCCCCCATCCCGAGGATGGGCACCCCGATCACCGGGCGGCGATGGGGCTTGTTCTTGCGGCTCTCCTTGCCGCAGAGCTAGAGGAGCAGCCTGAGCTTCGCCTGTACCTCGTTCATGCGCCGAGCTGGCCCGCCCCGCGGCGCCTGGCTACGGATCTGGCGCTGGCGTTCCCCTCTTCTCTGGATCGCTGGGAGTGGACGACCCGTGAGCTGCGTGCGAAAGCCATGGAGCTCAAGCTTCGGGCGGTTCGGGCCTACAGCTCACAGCGCATCACGAACGGGAGGTTCCTCGCGAGTTTCGTTCGTTCGAACGAACTCTACGCAACGCCCGTGGCTTCTCCCGTGCCGAAGTGGCTGCCCGCTCCAGGCAGGTGATGACGTAGGGACGAGAGGTGCCCCGTTCTATGTGCTCGGCGAGCACCCTGAGGCCCGACCGGTGGAGGAACGGGCGGTGAAACACCCTTCCTGCGGGCCACGGGCCGACGAGAACGATGTGCCCTCCCGCACCCAGCTGGGCACAAAGCCGACGGGCTAGGCTTCTGATCCCTGATCCCAGGTAGTAGAGGATTTCGGAACAAAAGACGAGGTCGAACTCTCCCTCCGGAAGCTCGGTCGTGACGTCCATGAGGAGGAACTCCACGCCTGGATGGGGGCAGTGCCTGCGGGCTCGTTCCAGCGCCTGGGGAACGAAATCCACCCCCACGACCTCCCTTCCCACCCCCGCTTGGGCGAGCTGGCGCGTGAACAGGCCCTCGGCACAGCCGAGCTCGAGGACCCGGTTGTAGGGTGGGGCTTCTGGGTTCGGGGTCCGGGGGAGGAGGGAGAGCTTGAGTTCGTACTTGCGGCGCTCGTAGGGGCTTGTGGCGTAGTTCCACGGGTCGGGCGTTGCGTAGCGGCGGGCGAAGACCCGCCGGCGCCACGGGGCGGGAACAAGGGCCCACAGATAGAGGAGCCCCACCTCAAGCGCCCCGCGCACGGTCCCCCACGCTGCCGTAAGGCCCCCCGAACCAGGATGAGAGGCGAACTTCACGCGTGAGAGTTGAAGCAAGCCCTCTCGGGAGAGGTAGACAAGACCTACCCCCACAAGGAGGAGCTCGAGAAAGCGCACGGTGAGGGAAAACGCCACCGCCCCCTGAGGTGAGATCCCGATCAAACCCAGAATCCCTACCCGTCCTCCCTCGGCGGTGCCCATCCCCGCGGGGGTGAGCCAAAGAACGGTGGTGAGGATCGCGTTCAAGTTGAAGTACACGGCGAGGTCAGACAGGGAAAACATCCGCCCTTCGGTGAAGTAGAAGAAGAGCTGGGGCCGGAGGTAGATGCAGAAGAAGCTCGCGAGCTCGAACAGAAGGGCGAGGGCGGTGTAGGGGAGGTAGCGGTTGAACGCGGCGTGCATTTGGTCCTCCATCTCGTGGAGCTTCTCCGCCGCAGCTCTCGGCCAGTGCCACGACCGCCGGAGCCGCGTGAGCGACCGCACGATGCGGGACAGCCAGTGCAGGTTGCGGGCGAAGCTCAGCACCCCCAGGCCCACGGCTACGGCGACCACGAGGAGGCCGACCGCGACCTGAACCTTCGCCGCCGTGGACAACCGGGGGCCGGTGAGGGTGAAGGCTCCGCCCAAGGCGGCGAATCCGACCAGGCTCAGTCCGGCCAGCAGGCGATCCACGAACAGGGTGGCGAACACGGTGGTCATCGCCGCTCCGGTCTTCTTCGAGGCGAGCCACGCCCGAATGGGTTCTCCACCCACGTAGGCAACGGGTGTGATGTAGGAGATGGCGAAGCCAGCGATTCCGATCCCGGCCACCTCTCGCGGGCGCAGCCGGACCCCGAACGCGTAGAGGAGTACCCCCCAGCTCGATATCCAAAGCAGGGTCGCGGCGAGGTCGTTGCCAACCATGGAGAGGAACCCCAGCGGCCCAAGCGCCCGGATCTGCCGCCACACCGCGTCCGGCCCGACGAGGGCGAGGATGGCGGCGAACAACCCAAGCCCCGCGGCCACCAGCACAACCGCCACCCCGGCCCGCCTCATGAGCGGCCAAGCGTACCCCGGGTTGGATCCCCTTGTCCAATCGGAGGCACCGTGGCGGAAGGTTGTCGGTGGTCGTTGGCCAACGTAAGATTTGAGGTCCCCATGCCTGAACGGATCGAAACTGCATTCATTGAAGACGAGATGGAGCAGTCGTACATCGACTACGCCGTCTCGGTGATCCGCGCCCGCGCCGTCCCCGACGTGCGGGATGGGCTCAAGCCCGTGCAACGCCGCATCTTGTACGGGTTCCGCGAGCTTGGGCTTCTCCCGGGGAAGCCGCCCCGCAAGGCGGCCCGCATCGTCGGCGAGGTGATGGGCAAGTTCCACCCCCACGGCGACATGGCGGTGTATGAGGCGATGGTGGGACTCGCCCAGGACTTCTCGACCCGCTATCCGCTCGTGGATGGCCAGGGGAACTTCGGCTCGGTGGACGGGGACGAAGCGGCGGCGATGCGGTACACGGAGGCCCGCCTCGCCCCGATCTCCCGGGAGTTCCTCGACGAGCTCGACGAGGAGACGGTGGACTTCGTCCCCAACTTCGACGGTTCGCTCGAAGAGCCGGAGGTGATGCCGGCCCGGTTCCCGCACCTGCTTACCAATGGGGCGTGGGGGATCTCGGTGGGGATGACGACCCAAATCCCTCCCCACAACCTAGGGGAGCTCCTCGCCGCCACCCTGCACGTGCTCGACCACCCTGCGGCAACCGCGGACGAACTCCTGCCTCTCATCCCCGGTCCGGACTTCCCGACGGGGGGGATCATCGTGGGACGGGAGGGGATCCGCGCTGCCTACGAGACCGGCGAAGGGAAGCTCACGATCCGCGCCCGCACGTTCGTGGAAGAGGATCGCATCGTGATCACGGAGATCCCCTATCAGGTTCGGAAGTCCACGATCCTGGAGAGCATCGCCGCCAAGGCCAAGGACGGGGCACTGGAGGGCATCGCGGACCTCCGCGACGAATCGGATCGGGAGGGGCTACGGGTCGTGATTGAGCTCAAGCGCGGCACGGACGGCCATCGGGTGCTCCCGCGCCTGCTCAAGCTGACCCCGCTCGAACGCACGTTTGCCTGCCACTTCCTCGTCATTCAGGACGGAAACCCGCGGATCCTCTCTCTTCCCGAGATCCTTCGCGCGTTCCTCTCCTTCCGCCGGGCCACGGTGCGGCGGCGCACCGAGCACCGGCTCAAGGTTGCCCGCGAGCGGGCCCACATCCTGGAGGGGTTCAAGCTCGCTCTCGCGAACCTCGACCAGGTGATCGAGATCATCCGCAGCGCGTCCGAGCCCGCTGAAGCGGAGGCTCTGCTTTGCGTGGAGATCGGGCTCTCCCCGAAGCAGGCGGACGCGGTCCTCAAGATGCGCCTGTCGCAGCTCACGAAGCTCGAGCGCCGCAAGATCGAGGAGGAACTAGCCGAGCTCGTGACGAAGATTGGGGAGTACGAGGCGATCCTCGCTGAACCGGGACGGCTGGACGCGCTGATCCGCGAGGAACTGCAGACGATCGCCCGTCAGTACGGGAACGCACGGCGGACGGCGATCGTCGAGTCGTCGGAAGCGATCGAGGCCGGGGTTCTCGACGCCCCCCGCCTTGACGTGATTCTCTGTGTGACGGGCAAGGGGTACGTGAACACGACCGAGTGCGAGGCGTACCGGGCCCAGGGACGGGGCGGGAAGGGCGTGATCGGGATCCGCCCCAAGGAGGCGGACTATCTGCGGACGATGGTCGCAGCCCACACGCATCAGGACCTGCTCGTGTTCACCGACCGCGGGCGCGTGTTCAAGCTCCCACTGCCACGCCTCGAGCTCAGCGGTCGCGACTCAGTGGGGAAGAACCTCCGCCAGTTCCTGGAGATGGGACTCGATGAGGAGATCCGCGCCGTGCTGCCGGTGGACGGCTACGACGGAGGCTACGCCCTGCTTGCTACCCGGCAGGGGATCGTCAACCGGAACGCCCTTTCCGACTACGCCAACGCTCACACGAAGGGGATCCTGGCTCACTCTATCCCCGAGGAGGACCGCCTGGTGGACGTGGCAATCACCCATGGCGAGGGGCACATGGTCCTCGCCACCGCCGGCGGACACGTGATCCGGTTCCCAGAGGAGCAAGCGCGCGTCACACGCCGCCCGTCGAAGGGCGTGATCGGGATCCGGCTCGCTCCGGGAGACCAGGTAGTGGGAATGGTCTGGCTTCCCCCAAGCGAGACGGAGAAGCGGCTGCTGTTCGTGACCGAGGGGGGGCAAGGGAAGCGGGTCGAGCTTTCGGATCTTCCCAGTCAAGGGCGCGGCGGGCGCGGGGTGATCGGGATCAAGCTCGACGATCACGGCGGGCCGCTCGTCACGGCGATCCTCGTTGCTGAAGGGGACGAGGTGGCGCTGTCCACGGCAGATGGGAAGGTGATCCGGTTCCCGGCGGCCCAAGTGAGCACGTTTTCCCGCTACGCGCGGGGGGTGCGCCTGATCCAGGTCGAGCCGGAGGACCGCGTGGTGTCGGCGGTCGTGGTGTAAGGTATGCGTTCACCGCCGAGACGCAGAGGACGCAGAGAGGATCGGTTCTTGAATTGAAGGAGTTTCCGTAGCCGGGGTCGGATCACGATCTTCCGTCGGGCATGAAGCCCGACTCTGCGAATTCCGCGTCTCTGAGGTAGATTCGGCATACGCCAGACGCGCATAGCGTGAGGAAAGGTGAGGATGGACATACGGACTGAGGTAGAAAAGCAGCTCGCGGCGATCGAGCGGAACGCGGAGACCCTCCTTCCCCGGGATGAGCTAGCACGGAAGATCGAGCGATCGCTTCGCCAAGAGCGGCCGTTGCGGGCCAAGCTCGGCATTGACCCGTCCGCCTCGCAGCTCACGCTTGGGCACGCCGTGGTGCTGCGGAAGCTCAGGGCATTCCAGGATCTCGGGCACACCGCGGTCCTCGTGGTCGGGGATTTCACCCGCCGCATCGGCGATCCGTCGGGGAAGTCCAAGACCCGGGAGCCGATGTCTCCCGAGGAGATCGAGCGCAACATGCGCACCTACCGCGAGCAGGCGTTCCGGATCCTCGATCCGCGGAAGGCGGAGGTGCGCTACAACTCGGAGTGGTTGGAGAAGCTGACCCTGGCCCAGGTGGTCGGCCTCACCGCCCGGTACACGGTGGCGCGGATGCTCGAACGGGAAGACTTCCAGCGCCGGTTCCGCGAAGGGTCGGCGATCACGATCATGGAGTTCCTCTATCCCCTCGCCCAGGCCTACGACTCAGTGGCGGTGCGGGCCGACGTCGAGCTCGGAGGGTCAGACCAGCGGTTCAACCTCCTCATCGGCCGCGACATCCAGGAAGCCTACGGCCAGGATCCCCAGATCATCCTCACCCTGCCCCTCCTCATCGGGACCGACGGGACGTTCGCCATGTCGCAGTCCCGCGGGAACTACATCGGGGTCGCCGAGGAGCCGGAGGAGCAGTTCGGGAAGGTCATGTCGCTCCCCGACGAGCTGATGCCCCAGTACTACCAGCTCCTCACCGACACCCTGTGGGAGGAGGTGGCCTCCTTGCACCCCAAGGAGGCGAAGAAACGCCTGGCCCGGACCCTTGTCGGCTGGCTCCACGGGGAGGACGGGGCTCTGCGAGGCCAGGAGCACTTCGAGCGGGTGTTCGAGGAGGAGCAGCCGCCGGAAGAGATGCCGGAGGTGTTGGTGGGGGGACTGCTCGATGCGGACCGGACGGCGAGCATCGTGGACCTCCTCGTCGAGTCGGGGTTGGCCTCGTCACGATCTGATGCCCGCCGGCTCGTCGAGGGCGGGGCGGTGGAGCTGGACGGGGAACGAGT
>JBBIQN010000010.1:0-65721 GCA_037442305.1 Candidatus Bipolaricaulota bacterium | reverse complement strand
CTGATGCCCGCCGGCTCGTCGAGGGCGGGGCGGTGGAGCTGGACGGGGAACGAGTCCTGTCGAGTCGAGAGCGGGTCAGTGTTCGGGCGGGAGCGGTCCTCCGCGCGGGGAAGCTGCGGTTCGCCCGCCTCGTGGTCTAGCCCCGCAGCCCAGAAGAGGAAGGCATGTGCAAGGCGCTCGTGGATCGTTGGGGATTCGCGACACGCCTCGCGCAGCGCTACCGCCGCCAGTCGAGCTCGCCCCCTTCTCCCGCCAGGAACTCAAGCTCGGGCGGACACACGCTCCCCTTGTAGTTGCCGTCGAAGGTGTTCCCCCCTCCGAAGATCCGGCCGGTGAATCGGTAGCCCGAACCGATGCAGAGCCCGTGATAGAGCGCGATCCCCGCTCCGTAGCTCCTGACGATCGCGTTCCCCTGGATCTCGGCCTGGGCGGAATCGCGGAGCACGATCCCCCCGTTCCAGCCGCTTTCCGTGATGTGGCAGGTGTGGACGGACACCGTGGCCGTACCGCCCCCGCCGATCCCGCACACCGCGTTCTGGGTGAAGGTGGATTCCCTGACCTCAGCTCGGGCCTTCCCCCACAGCCACATCCCGCCCTGCTCGTTCCGGGATATCCGGCACCGGAGGAGCTGGACGGTTGTGTCGTCCGAAGCGTGGATCCCCCGCAGGTTGTCGGACAGCACGCAGTCGGTGAGGTTGGCGCGCGCATCGCCCCCGAGCACAAGCGCTTCCGATCCGCGGCTGAGAGCCGTTCCCGTCAGATAGAGGTCGGCTCCAGTCACGAGCGAGATCACGGCCGACTCGCTGGGGGAACGCGCGGTGAGGAGGACCACCCCTTCGGCTTCGATGCGCATCGGCTTGCCCACCGTGATCCCCGCGGGGTAGATGCCGGCCTCGAGGACGAGTCGCCCCCCAGGGTGGAGCGAGTCAACCGCCTCCTGCAGGGTGGCGTAGCCTGGGCTTGGGAACCGAACTTCCTCAAGTGTGGGCGTGCGAAGAGGGGCCCGCACGGAGCCGGACAGGTTTCCCACGAGATCCACCCCGTTCTTGCTCATCGCGTTTCCCTCCCCCTCGGGGGAAAGCCGGGACAGGGCCAAGATCCCTTGGGCAGTCCAGGAGTGGATGCGGTTGTGGGAGATCGTGGCTTGGGCTCCTCCTCCGATGGAGATCCCCGATCCCCGGCCATCGGAGATCGTGGAGCCACGGATTGTCGCCTGGGTCGAGCCCAGCAGTTTGATCCCGTCCCAGCGAATAGCCGACACCGTGCACTCCGTCACCCGGATCCGGCAGCTGTCGCGGGCCTCGACCCCGTCCCAAACCTGTTGGATGAGGCACGCCGCGAGGGCGACGTCCGCGGTGTGCTCACACCGCACCCCTGTACCTTGGTGGCCGCGGATGGTGCACCGGCTCAGAGAAGCCGACGCTTGGTCCCGGATCCACACCCCGCGCCCTCCGCAAAAGGAGACGGTGGAGTCCGTGGCCGTAAGCTGGCTTCGGTCGCGGATCCACAGACCATGTCCTTCGCACTTGGTCACCGTGGACGTGGCAAGAACCAGCCGTGCGGCATCCGAGAGCCAGATCCCGGAACCCCGGCTGCCGGAGATGGTGACGGACGAGAGAATCGCTTCCGCTTGCCCCACGGCCTGCACGCCGTGGGCCCCGTTCCCCTGGATCGTGGACCCGTGGATGGTCGCTCGTCCTCTGTCCCGAAGCGTTACCCCGCTTCCCTCGTTTTGGGAAAACACGCAGTCGCTCACCTCGACGGTGGCCTTGCCCGCTACGAGGAGTCCGTGGGCGCACCCTCCCGGATCGGAGCAGCTCCCGCGCGCTCCGGTAAACTGGATCCCGGAGACGATGACCGGTCCCTCGGCCTCCCCTGAGGGTTCGATGGTGAGGACAGAGTGGAGAAGCTGAGCCCCACGGACCGTGGTTCGGGTGGAGCCCGCCCCGCGCAGGGTGAGGGGCTTGGTCACGCGGAGGCTCTCCGTCCACGTGCCAGAGGGGATGCAGATCACGGCGCCGGCTGGCGCCCGGTCGATTGCGGCTTGCAGCAACTCCCCGGGCCGAACGGTGATCGTGCACGAGGTGGCCTCGCGCTCCGGAGGGCGGGAGCAGGAGACAAGCACCGAGGCGAGTCCCCCGACGGCTAGCGCACGGAGGGCCCACCTGAGCCACGGGACACGCCTCCGCGACGATCGGGCGAAGCGGCTGCGTGTTCCGCGAAGACGTGTGGGGTTGGTCAGCGTTTAACCCTTCCTCTCAGCCCGCGTGAGGACCTCGTCAATCGTCCCGGCCATGTAGAACGCCTGTTCCGGGACATGGTCGAGCTCCCCATCACAGATGAGGCGGAACCCACGCACGGTGTCCGCGATCCTCACGTACGCCCCGGGGCGGTTCGTGAAGTGCTCGGCGACGTGGAACGGCTGGGCCATGAACCGCTGGATCTTGCGCGCCCGCATCACGGTGGTTCGATCCTCTTCGGACAGCTCCTCCATCCCCATGATGGCGATGATGTCCTGAAGGTCCTGGTTGCGCTGGAGGATGGCCCGCGTCCTCTGGGCGGTTTCGTAGTGCTCGCGGGTGAGGATCTGGGGATCCATGAGCCGGGAGTCCGATTGCAAGGGGTCCACCGCGGGGTAGATCCCCTTCTCGGCGAGCTCGCGGGTGAGGGTGATCGTGGCGTCGAGGTGGGCGAACACCGTTGCCGGCGCCGGATCCGTGAGGTCGTCAGCGGGCACGAACACCGCCTGGACGGCGGTGATCGAACCGCGGCGGGTGGAGGTGATCCGCTCCTGGAGCTCGGCCATCTCTGTCGCCAACGTCGGCTGGTACCCCACTTCGCTCGGCATCCGCCCGAGCAGGGCCGACACCTCGCTCCCGGCTTGGGCGAACCGGAAGATGTTGTCAATGAACAGGAGGACGTCTTTACCCTCTTCGTCGCGGAAGTACTCGGCCATCGTCACTCCAGAGAGCCCCACCCGGAACCGCGCGCCGGGGGGCTCGTTCATCTGCCCGTACACAAGCACCGTGTTTGCCAGCACGCCGGATTCCTTCATCCCCAAGTAGAGCTCGTTTCCCTCGCGGGACCGCTCGCCAACCCCGGCGAACACGGAGTACCCCTTGTGCTCGTGGGCGATCGCCCGGATGAGCTCCATGATGAGGACCGTCTTTCCCACACCCGCTCCTCCGAACAGCCCGACCTTGCCTCCCTTGGGGATCGGGGCGATGAGGTCGAGGACCTTGATTCCGGTCTCGAGGACCTCGTCCTCGACCGCGAGGTCGGCGAGCGGCGGGGACTCGCGATGGATGGGGTAACTCTTCTTGGCGGGAGGCGCCGGCTGTTCATCGATGGGCCGGCCGGTGAGGTCGAACATCCGCCCCAGCGTCTCCGGCCCGACCGGGACCGTGATCGGCCCGCCAGTGTCCACGACGTGGTCCGCTCGCCGGAGCCCGTCGGTGGAGTCCATCGCGATCGCCCGCACCGCGGAATCCCCCAGGTGTTGGGCCACCTCGAGGACGAGATCGCCTCCCTCCCGCGCGATGCGCAGGGCCTGGCGAAGCGGTGGGAGATGCCCCGGCGGGAACTGCACATCCACCACCGGGCCGCGAATGGTCAGGATCGAACCCTCGGTCTGTCGGTTGCTGGTCGGCACTATTCCTCCCGCAGGGCCTCGGCGCCCCCCATGATGTCGGCGAGCTCGCTCGTGATCCGGTGCTGCCGGGCCTTATTGTAGCTCAGGGTGAGCTTCTCCAGGAGCTCATCGGCGTTGTCCGTGGCCGCCTTCATCGCCTGGCGTCGGATCGCGTGCTCGGACGCCTTCGCCTCGTGGAGGATCCCCAGGATCCGCCCCGTGAGGTACAGCCGGGCCAGGCTGTCCACGACGATCGGTAACTCCGGCTCGACGAGGAGGTCTCGTGGGGTCCCCGCCGGGAGATCCAGCGGCAACAGGCGCTCGACCCGTACCTGCTGCGCGAGCTCGCCACGGAAGTACGTGTACACGACGTACGCCTCCCCGACCTTGGTCTCGTAGAGGGCGAGGAGATCGTCCCGCATCTGGCGGGCGATCTCCACCGTCGGGCGGTCGTAGACGTGGACGTAGCTCGTCACGAGCGGCCACGGCCCACGGCGGAAATGGCGATGGGCTTTGTCGCCTCCCGCCAGGACCTGCGTCTGGGGCTTCTCGCGGGCGGCCTTCACTGCGGTACGGTTCACGTCTCCCACGTACCGGCCGCACAACCCGCGATCGGCGTTGACCACGAGGAGCGCCGTCCCCGCCCGCTCTACACCGTGGACCAGCGGGTGGGTCACGCTCTCGCGGTTGGCCGTGGCGATGAGGTCGGCGAGAACACGTTTCGCTGCCTCCGCAAACGGCCGCGCCGCGGCGAGGACCCGCTTCCGTTGGATGACCTGCGTCGCGGCGATCGTGTACATTGCCTTCGTGATCTGCCGTACGTGGCGGACGTTCCCGATTCGGCGGCGGATCTGACGTACGCGGGCGCCCATCAGGCCCTGAATCCCTCCCGGAACTTGGCCAGCGCTTCCTCTAGCACGGTGCGGACGTCCTCGCTGAGCCGCCTCTCCGTGCGCAGCGACTCGAGCGCGTGTGGGTACCGCTCTTCGAGGAAGGAGAGGAACCCTCGTTCGAACGCGCGGACCGCGTCCACCGGGACGTCATCGATGTGCCCCCCCACGGCGGCGTAGAGGATCACGATCTGGGATTCCACCGGCAGCGGATGGTACTGGTCCTGGTTCAGGATCTCCATCACCCGCTGCCCGCGGGCGAGCTGGGCTTGGGATGCCTCGTCGAGCTCTTGGGCGAACTCCGCGAAGGCGGCGAGATCGCGATACTGGGCGAGCTCCAGCCGCAGCTGCCCGGCGACCTCCTTCATCGCCGGGACCTGGGCCGCCCCCCCCACCCGGGATACGGACAGCCCGACGTTCATCGCTGGCCGCTGCCCCTTGTTGAACAGCTCGGCTTCGAGGTAGATCTGCCCGTCGGTGATGGAGATGAGGTTCGTCGAGATGTAGGCGGTGATGTCGCCGGCCTTCGTCTCGACCATCGGCAGCGCGGTCAGCGAGCCCCCACCGTGCTCGTCGGCCATCCGTGCTGCCCGCTCCAGGAGCCGGGAGTGGGTGTAGAAGATGTCCCCGGGATACGCCTCTCGCCCCGGGGGGCGCCTGAGGAGGAGCGAGATCTCGCGGTAGGCGACGGCATGCTTGCTCAAGTCGTCGTAGATGACGAGGGCGTCCTTGCCCTGGTCGCGGAAGTGCTCCCCCATCGTGCACCCAGCGTAGGGGGCGATGTACTGGAGCGGAGTCGGGTCCTCCGCCGCCGCCGCGACCACGATCGTGTGGTCGAGGGCTCCGTGGCGACGCAGGGCGTCCACCGCCTTGGCGATCGTGGACGACTTCTGCCCGATCGCCACGTAGATGCAGTACACGCCCTGGCCCTTCTGGTTGATGATCGTGTCCAGGGCGATCGCCGTCTTGCCGGTGCGGCGGTCGCCGATGATGAGCTCGCGCTGGCCGCGGCCGATCGGGGTCAGGGCGTCGATGCACTTGATCCCTGTCTGGAGGGGGGTGTTCACCGGCTGGCGGGCGATCACGCCGGGGGCCTTGTCGTCGGTCTTACGGTACCCTTCGGGTTTGATCGGTTCCCGTCCGTCCAACGGGGCGCCGAGCGGGTCCACCACCCGCCCCAGGAAACCCTCTCCCACCGGCGTGGCGAGTACCTGGCCCGTGCGTCGCACCTCGTCCCCTTCCCGGATGCCGCGGTCCGGCCCGAGGATCGCTACGCCCACGGAGTCCTCGGCGAGGTCGAGGACCAGGCCGTGGACCTCTCCCGGGAAGAGGAGGAGCTCCGACGCCATCGCCGAGCGCAGGCCCCACACACGGGCGATCCCGTCGCCCACCTCCACCACGACCCCGACTTCCTCCATGCGGAGGTCAATGTCAAGTTCCTGGATCTGCTTCTTGATGATGGACGCGATCTCGTCTTTGCGTGGGCTCATCGTCTACCTCCTCAGCTGGGCCATGAGTTGAGCCAGGCGCCCGCGGAGCGATGTATCGAGGCGGCGGCCGGACACGGTGAGTTCGACCCCCGCCAGGAGATCCGGAGCCGCCACCTCGTCGATCGTCACCGGTCTGCCCAGGCTCTCCGCCAGGCGGTCGCGCAGGGCAGCCGCCTCGGCGGGCGATAGGGGCCGTGCCGTGTGGGCCAGGACATGAACCGCCCGCCCGGCTTCCTCCTGCTGGCGGAAGAACGCCGGCGCAAGCTGGGGGAGAAGGGCCGCGCGACCTCGCCTCACGAGCAGCCGCAGCGTGTTCATCGTCAACGGGTGCACGCTGCCCCCGAGGGCATCCCCCAACACAGCCTCCTTGGCCTCGGCGTGGATCAGGGGATGGAGGAGGAACGGCCGGGTGAGCTGCGGGTCGCCCTGCCAGAGCTCACGCACCACGGTCAGGTCGCGGACGATCACTTCCTCCAGTCCCTGCGCCGCCGCGACCTCGTACAAGGCGCGGGCGTAGGTGTGGATCGCTTCCTGTTCGGGCATCGCTACTGGAGGAGCCGTGCGTCCACCTGGGTCGTCAGCTCCCGCAGGAGGCGTTCATGATCCGCAGGCCGTACCTCTCGCGCCAGGACCTGGGACGCCCCGAGGACGACGAGCTCCGCATAGGAGTCGCGCAGAGCGGCGACCGCCTCCTGGCGGAGGCGGGTCGCCGCGTTCTCCCCCTCGGCGAGGATCGCCTGGACTTGGGCGCGGGCCTCCCGTCGGGCGTCGCGGAGGATGCCTTGGCCCTCGGCCTCTGCCCGCGCCACGAGTTCCCGGGCCCGCCGGTTCGCCTCGCCCAGGGCGGCCTCCCTCTCCTGGAGGAGTGCCTCGGCCTGGGCTTCGGTCTCCTTGGCTCGGCGCAGCCGCTCCTCCTCCACCTCCCGTCGGCGGTCGAGCCAGGAGAGCACCGGCTTGAACAGGATCCGCTTGAGAACCCACACGAGCAGGGCGAAGTTGAGGAGGTTGAAGATGAGGGTCCAGTTCAGGTTCTTGACGATCGTGCCCCACTCCAGGGTCATCGTCCCTCTCCTAGACGACGAAGATGAGGACGATGGCCACCACGAGTGAGTAGATGCCCGTCGTCTCGGCGATGGCATCGGCGATGACCATCGTCCGCAGCAGGGTGTTGGCCATCTCCGGCTGGCGGGCCATCGCGTCCAGGGCGTGGGCGCCGATGATCCCCTCCCCGACTCCGGGGCCAATCGCCCCGATGCCCATGCAGATCCCAGCCGCCAGGTACTTCGCCGCCTCTACGATCGCTTGTGGATCCATCGCTAACCTCCTAGTCCGCGGTGACTTGGATGTACGCCACCGTGAGCAGTGTGAACACGAGCGCTTGGATCGTGCCCATGGCCAGGCCGAACCAGATGTTGAGCGCCGCAGGGACTACGATCGGGGCGAACCTCCCCGCCACCACCGTGGTGAGGAGCACCCCGCCGAGGATGTTCCCGAACAGACGGAACCCGTGGGAGAGGGTGCGCCCGAAGTCCCCCACGATGTTGAGCGGAAGGAGGAACGGGAAGGGCTCCAGATACCCCTTGAGGTGCCGCACAACCCCCTTCGTCCGGATCCCGTAGTAGTGCGTGAGACCGTACACCATGAGCGCCATGCCCAAAGGCACGTTCAGGTCCTGGGTTGGCGAGACGATGTACGGGATGGGGAGGATGTTCGCCCAGTTGCAGAGAAGCACGTAGAAGAAGAGGGTGACGACGAGGGGAAGGAGCTGCCGGGCGAGGCGCGGGGAGATCCCACCGAGGAGCTGGTTCTGGAAGAGGTCTACCGTCACGGCAAGGACGGTCGCCCGCCGGGAGAGCGGGGTGTCGGGGTCGCGCCGGAGGCCCCGCCTGAGCCACAGGGCGAGGAGCACGAGACCTACGGAAACGCCTGCCGCCACCGCGGCCACGACGAGGTTGAGGGCGATCTCCACGCCCCCGATGCGGAACCGAAGGGCGAGTTCCTTACCCAGGTACTCGAGCAAGTCTCACCGTCCAGATCCACCGCCCGATGGTCGGGATGAGGAGGCCGGCCGCGACCGCGAGGGGCGGAAGCCCGGCCACGATCCCGCCCGCCGCGAACAGGGCGAGGAAGAGCTGCCGCGCCAGCGCGGGTAGCGCGGCGGCACGGCCCCGCCCCTCGCGCACGATCACCTTGAGGAACCCCCACCGCACGAGGCGGCCGGCGCCCACGCCCGCGATCCCCCACCCGAGGCCGACGGACCACTCCCACCCGAGGAAGAACAACCCCACCGCCACCGGCAGGGCCAGCCACAGACCTTCCTCCATCCCCACCCAGATCCCCTGGCGCACCATGGGCTCACAGGGTGCGCATCTCGTGAGCTTTCTTCTCCGCAAGTGCGTCAGCCTTCTTGGTGTGCTCGGCCGTGATCGCGTCGAGCTCCTCCCGCAGCCGGAACAAGGCGTCCTCGGCCAGCCGGCCGTCCTTGCGCTCCTGATCAAGCTTCTCCCGCGCGTCCCGCCGTACGTTGCGCAGGGCGACCTTCGCCTCCTCAGCTCGCTTCCCGACGAGCTTCACGAGCTCGCTTCGCCGCTCCTCAGAGAGCCGGGGGACCTTGATCCGGATCACCTGGCCATCGTTCTGCGGGTTGAGGCCCAGATCCGCTGCGAGCACCGCCTTCTCGATCGCCGGGATCTGGCTGCGATCAAACGGGCGGACGATGATGAGGTCGGGATCAGGGGCGACCACATGGGCCACGTGCCTAAGCGGGGTGGGGGTTCCGTAGTAGTCCACCGTCACCGATTCCACCAGCGCGGGGTGCGCTCTCCCGGTGTGGATCTTCGCTAGCTCGCCCTGGAGCACGTCCACCGTCCGCGTCATGTGTTCCCGTGTCTGCCCGAGGAGTGTGTGTTCCATGACCGACCCCCTTGCCCGCGAATCCTAGCCCTGGTGAGATCTCTCCGCAACCGGGCGATAATCCCCCTCGTGCGCGTTTGCGTGGAACGGCTGCTTTCCGAGCACCCCGGTGCCCGGGAGATCCTCCGCCGGCTGCGGGAGGGAGGCCATACGGCTGTCCTCGTGGGAGGAGCGGTGCGCGATGCGCTGTGGGCCGAACTTCACGGCGAACCCTTCCGCGCGCAGGACGTCGATATCGCGACTTCCGCGTCCCCCAGAGAGGTGCGGCGCCTCGTTCCCGAGTTCAAGGTCCTCACCGTGGGGGAGAGCTTCGGGGTCGTGGTGGCGGTGGCCCCCGATGGTCACTCCTACGAGGTGGCCTCGTTTCGCACCGAGGGGGACTACCGCAATGGCCGGCGGCCCGGCCGGGTGCAGCGGGGGACGCTGGACGAGGACGTACTGCGCCGGGACTTCACCGTGAACGGCCTGGTGGCCACCGCCGACGGGGAGGTTCTGGACCGGGTAGGGGGGATCCCCGACCTTCAGGCGCGCCTTCTCCGGGCGATCGGGGATCCGGGGGCGCGGTTTGCCGAGGACCACCTGCGGATGCTCCGCGCAGTGCGGTTTGCCTGCCAACTTGGGTTCGCGATCGAGGAGAGGACCGCCGCCGCGATTCGTGACCACGCCGCGCGGATCACCGCCGTGTCCTGGGAACGGATCCGGGATGAGATCCTGCGTATCCTCGTCACCCCCCGCTCCGGGGAGGGGATCCTCCTCCTCGATCGGTTGGGGCTCCTTGGGCACGTCCTTCCCGAGATCGCGGCCCTGCATGGGGTGGACCAACCCCCGGAGTACCACCCCGAGGGGGATGTGTTCGCTCATACCGTGGCCGCGCTTCAGGTAGCCGACGGCCTGTGGGACGATCCCCGGCTCAAGCTGGCCGTGCTCTTCCACGATGTAGGGAAGCCCACGGCGCTCGCGCGCTCCGGGGGGGAGAACATGGGCGGGCACTGCACCTTGGGCGCGGACATCGCCGCTCGGGCCCTTGTTCGGCTCAGGCTTCCCAAACGAGATGGGGAATGGGTCGCTTACCTGGTGCGAGAGCACATGCGGGTGGCCCGCCTGCCGGAGATGGGCCTGGGAAAGCAGGTCCGTCTCCTTGGGGAGGGGGAAGACGCGGGAGCCCCCCTTGAAGTCCTCTCCCGGAGGTTCCCGTTGTTTTCGGACCTCGTCCGCCTCGTCGTGTGCGATGCCGAGGCAAGCGGCCATCGGGCCTCGGCTTGGGAGCCCCTCGTGGCACGGACGGTGGATCTCCTTGTTCATCTCCGGCGGATCCACGGGATCCGCCGCGCCCGGGAGCTCCTCACCGGGGACGACCTCCTTGCCATGGGCATGCCCCCTGGACCGAGGGTGGGGGAGGTGCTAGATCTGGTCCACGAGCGGATCCTTGCCGGCGAGATCTCGACCCGAGAGGAGGCGCTGGCGCTCGCCACCAAGCTCGCGCGAGGTCAAAGGTAAGTTCAAACCCGCCCTGCATGTCCCCACGGACGCTGGCGTCTTCCCTCGCCAGGAGTGATGGGCTGCGGCTACCGTGAGGGACAATGAGCGTCCTCAACCTTGGCCTGGAGTTGACCGTCCCTGTGGAGGAAGTCGTTGGACAGTGCGTGGCCATTCTTGGCATCCGCGGTTCAGGGAAGTCCAACACCGCGGGGGTGATCTTTGAAGAGCTCCTCGCCGCGCACTACCCGCTGTCCCTGATCGATATCGATGGCGAGTACTTCGGCCTCAAAGAGAAGTACGAGCTGCTTGTGGTTGGGGGAGGGGACCATGCCGATGTGGAGCTGAACATGGCTACGGTAGGTGAGGTGGCGAACCTGTCCCTCCACGAGGGGGTCCCGGTGATCCTCGACGTCTCCGACCTCCTTGGGGGGGAGCGGGAGACGATCGTGTTCGACTACCTGACCCGCCTGTGGACCCTCGCCGGCCGGCTTCGGACCCCGTACATGATCGGAATTGAGGAGTGCCACGAGTTCATTCCCCAGGGGGTGCGGACCCGGCTCAAGGACGTCATCGCCCGCATCGCCCTCCGCGGCCGCAAGCGGGGTCTGGGCGCAGTCGTGATCTCCCAGCGGTCGGCCAAGGTGGAGAAGGATGTCTTGACCCAGGCGGGGATGCTCTTTCTCCATCGGGTGGTCCACGAAGCGGACATGAGGGTGTACGGGGAACTTCTGCCCTGGCGGAAGTCTGAAGCCAAGGACGTCGTGACCCAGCTTGGGGTTGGGGAGTGCATCTTCCTGGCGGGGGCGGAGGCCAGGAAGGTGAAGATCCGGGTGCGGGACACGTTCCACGGCGGGTACACGCCGTCGTTCCACCCGGTGGAATCCCCCAGGCTTCGCCACGTGCGGGCACGCGTTGTGGAGGCCTTGGCCCGGGCGCAACACGGGAACGAGCCTTCTCCTGAGCAGGCCGACCGGACCCGAGGGTTTGCCCCCCATCCTGCCCCGCCAGGGGATGAAGAGGAGACGGCGGCTGCTCCGTCTGCGGTAGCACTTCTTTCCGAGGACACCGCTGTCGAGAGGGGCCTTCCCGAACCGGTCCTCCTGCGCGTGGAACGCCTCCTGCGCCGCTTGCGGCGCACCCCTCCTGTCCATCAGCGGGTGGTGGGGTTCCTCGTGGCCCATGAACCGAGCGCGTACACAACCCACGAGCTTGCGGCGTGGGTGGATTGCCCGGAATCCCTCCTCCGCGTCGAGCCTCCCCGGGAGGCGCTCGAGGTAGGGCTTGTGACCTACGAACGGTGGGCACGGGGACTTACCTACCGGGGGGCGGTGCGCCAGTTCGTGGACGAGGCGTTCTCGGGCTTCGCCTCCGAGCTTGGTCCGGACGGGACGCGGCGCTTGGCGGCCTATCTCCGCCGGCAAATCTCAGGCCTTGCCCCTGCTGAATGTGATTTAGCTTACCTCCCTTGACGCTCGACCTGCGGATGTAGTAGAATCCATCCGACCGAGGAGGGGATACCTTATCATGAGGCTTCACGTCGAAGAACGGTACGCTTCGGACTCGGATGCCTTGACAAAATACGTAGAAAAGAAGGTGGAGGCGCTATCGCGGTACTTCGACAAGGTCCTTAAATTGGACGTTATCCTTGAGGTGGAGGGGCCAGCCCAACGGGTGCAGATGATGGGCTACCTCGTCAACCACAAGGTGGTCAAAGCTGAGGTCGAGACGGGCGACATGCATGCGTCGATCGATCAGGCGGTGGACAAGATGCAGCGTCAGCTCGTGCGATACAAAGAGCAGTTGCGGGTGGCGCGTAAGGGCGGGCGTCCGGCGCCGCCGCCGGGTCGGAAAGCGACGCCCGGCCCTCGAGTTGAAGTCGTGGACGACTACGTGCGGGAACCCCTCACCCTGAACGACGCGGTGCAGGAGATCGAACGGAGCAACCGGGAGTTCCTCGTCTTCTTCCGGGCCGAAGACCATCAGCCGGCGGTTCTGTTCTCTCGCGGGGACGGCTCCTACGGTCTCGTGGTTCCCCGCAGGTAGGAAGGGAGGAGGGACGCTGGCTCTCGCTCTGTACTCGGGGAGCTTGGCCAGTGCGCTGGCGGTGCGACTGGCCGAGCGAGCGGGGGTGAGGCCCCTGCGGATCGTCTACTTCCGATCCCCGTTCTTCCCGGCAGAGGAGGAAGTGGGCCTTCGCGCGCGTACGATACTGCTAGGCGCTCGTTTTCAGTGCATCACCCTCAAGCGCGACTTCCTGCATCTTGGCCAGAGGGAAAGCCGCTTTTCCTTCCCCTGCGGAACCTGTCGGTGGCTCCTTCTGGTGCGGGCAAAAAGGCTCGCTCAGCGACTCCATGCCGACCTCGTGGTGACGGGGGAAGTCGTGGGGCAGCGGGGGTTAGGAGCAGCCGACCTTCTGAGCCTCGACCAAGCGGCGGGCTTGACGGGACGTGTGCTGCGGCCGCTTTCGGCACGGCTTCTTCCGGCGACGCGAGCCGAGGAGCTAGGGCTGAACCGAAAGACGTTCCTCGATCTCGAGGCGGGGGACGTTCTGGAGGGGAAGCTGGAGGCAGCACGGCGGGAGCTCGACCTCCCGCGCCTACCTCTTGGGCAGGAGTGTTTGCTCACGGATGAGGCGTTCGTCCGCCGGCTGCGGGAGTTCGATTCCGAAACGGATCTCACGGAGAACATGATTCAGCTGCTTCGGTTCGACCACTCGTACCGTCTGGTGGAAGGGGCGCGCGTTGTGGTAGCGGTGCCCCCTGAGGAGCAGGCGCGTCTGCAGCCCCTGTTCCTGCCCACCGATGTCCGCCTTTACGTCCAGACGCCGGGAACTCCTCTGGCCTTGGTCCGGGCGAGCTGGCACCGGCATACCCCAGAGGAGAGGGAAAGGATCATCGCCTCTGCCGCAGAGCGGATGGCCGAAGTGGCGGGGCTGCCCCGCCTGGCGACATGGGTGGTCCGCTTTCGCTGTGAATGGGAAGGAGAGACGCGTCAGATGCGGATCAGCGCTGGGGAGGGCGCGGCCCCGGCCTTGATCTCCCCCTGAGTGGGCTTACAATTGGCGGCTGGTGTGATGGGGTATTTCCGGGACGGCATCTGAAGGAGGGAAGCGTATGCCCATTCATCGTTACCGCTGCGCTCGCTGTGGGATGGAGTTCCGCGAGCTTCGCCAGCCCAAGGAGCGGGCGCTTGAGCGGTGCCCGGGGTGCGGCACGGCGGAGGTGACGCGGCTTCTGCCGCGGTTCGGAGTGGTCTACAAGGGGAGCGGGTTCTACGCCACGGACTACCGCCGGGCGCGGTCCGAAGGCGGGTCCAGCTCTTCTGAGGACGGTTCCTAGATCGCTTGAGGTGATGTGGTGATCATTTCCGGAGACGGTATCAGGCGGATCAGGCTTGGGCTGGCGTCCAGTGAGGAGATGCTCGCGTGGTCGCGCGGGGAGGTGACCAATTCGGAAACGATCAACTACCGGAGCCACAAGCCGGAGCGCGGCGGCCTGTACGCGGAGGAAATCTTCGGTCCTGAAAACGATTACGAGTGCGCGTGCGGCAAGTACCGCGGGAAGAAGTACGAAGGCATCACGTGCGACAAGTGCGGGGTCCTCGTGACGGACTCCGCAGTGCGGCGATCGAACATGGGGCACATCCGCCTCGCGAGCCCGGTGGTCCACTTTTGGTACCTCAAAGGGGTGGCAAGCCCTCTGTCCCGGCTCCTCGGGATCAAGCGCCGCGATTTAAGGCGCATCGCGTACTACGAGACGGAAACTTCCCGCGAGGACCTGTTCGTCGTTACCCAATCCGGTTCCCCGAAAGTCCGGCCCGGGGAGACGCTCTACGGAACGGAAGTTCGGATTCTCGCTACCGCGTTCACGTTCCAGGTCGAGCCGGCCTATCTGGTTACGAAAGCCCCCCGATTGGTGGCTGAAGACGAAGGGGACGTCCAAGTCGAGGGGCGACGGCTGGCCAATGGGGAGACGTTCCGGGCCCTCGTGATCGGGCGCCACGAGTACCCTGTGGCGGCGAATGCTGAGGTGTTCGTCGAGGACGGGGATAGCGTGGGTGTCGGGGAGACCCTGTGCGAACAGCCGGTCGGCGAATTGTGCTCGCAGACGATGTTTGAGATGCTGCGGGCGCGCTATGAGGGGGTAGCAGGGCACCCGATCCAGGAGGTGGTCGACAACCTCGCCCACCTCGTCGTGCGGGCGGGAGAGAACGTTCCCCTCCGGGTGGGCCAGGAGCTGTCCTCCCTCGAGGTGCGGGCCTACGAGCGCTGTTTCCCGGGAGGACTCGAGGCGGCCACCGGGGCCGAAGGAATCGAGCGCCTCCTTGGGGCGCTCAATCTCGACGCCCTTGCCGACGAGCTGTGGGACGAGCTCGATCACACCGCAAACCAAGGGGAGAGGCGGCGCATTCTCCACCGGTTGGAAGTCGTGGACCAGCTCCGTCAGTCGGGAAACGACCCGCGAAACCTTGTTCTGGAGATCATCCCTGTTCTTCCCCCGGCGCTGCGGCCGATGATCCAGCTCGAGGGCGGGAAGTTTGCGACCACGGACCTCAACGACCTGTACCGGCGGATCATCAACCGCAACAACCGCCTGAAGAAGCTACGGGAGATGGGGGCCCCCGAGATCATCCTCCGCAACGAGCGCCGGATGCTCCAAGAGGCGGTGGACGCCCTCATCCACAACGAGAAGAAGGACAACCCAATCCGGGGTCGGGACAACCGCCCCCTGAAATCCCTCTCGGAGCGGATCCAGGGGAAACAGGGGCGTCTGCGACGGCACCTCCTCGGACGGCGCGTGGACTACTCCGGCCGGGCGGTGATCGTGGTCAACCCTGCGCTCAAGATCCACCAGTGTGGGATCCCGAAGAAGATGGCCTTGGAGCTCTTCAAGCCGTTCATCCTTGCCCGGCTCGAGCACCTCCCGTACGCTGATTACGACGAGATCAAAAACAAGGCCCTCGGTGGCGAGCTTCCTGAGGTATGGGATGTCCTGGACCAGCTGATCCGGGAGTACCCGGTGCTCCTTAACCGGGCTCCTACCTTGCACCGCCTTTCGATCCAGGCGTTCCAACCCGTGCTCGTGGACGGCGATGCGATTCAGATCCACCCCCACGTTTGCCCCTCGTACAACGCCGACTTCGATGGAGACCAGATGGCGGTCCACCTCCCGCTAGGGAAGGAGGCGGTCCAGGAAGCGTGGGACCTCATGCTCTCGGCGCGGAACACGATCTCTCCTGCTCATGGGCGCCCCCTGGCCCTTCCCACCCAGGACCAGGTGTACGGGTTCTACTACCTGACGATCGTCGATCCCCAAGGCAAGGGCGCGGGGAAGGTGTTCCGCTCCCTGTCCGAGGCGGAGAAGGCGTACGGACACGGGGTGATCGGCCTCCACTCTTCGGTCAGGATCCGCCTGGACGAGGGGTTGGTGGAGACGACGCTTGGGCGGGCGATCCTAAACCAGGCCCTTCCGCGGGATCTCCGCGACTACAAGCTGACGTTCGACGTGCGACAGGTGCGCCGCAAGGTCGGAGAGTGTCACCTGCGCTACGGTTGGGAACGCACGGCGGTGGTCCTTGACGAGCTGAAGGCCCTGGGGTTCCGCTACGCGACCTTGTCCGGCCTCACGATCTCGATCCCCGACTGCGAGATCCCTCCCGAGAAGACGGCCTTGGTTCAGGCGGCCCAGGCCCAGGTGGAGCGGATCAACCGGATGTACGACCGGGGCCTGGCCACGGCGGAGCAGCGCTACCAGGCGGTGACGCGGGCGTGGCGGGAGACGGTGGACGCGGTGGAGAAGGCGACGATGGAGAACCTTGCCCGTACGCCGTTCAACCCGGTCCACGCGATCGTGACCTCGGGAGCCCGGGGGTCGGCTGGCCAGGTGAAGCAGATCGCGGGGATGCGCGGGCCGATGGCCGATCCGCAAGGGAAGGTTCTGGAGTGGCCTGTGATCTCCAACTTCCGCGAGGGGCTGTCCATCTTGGAGTACTTCATCTCCACCCACGGCGGGCGGAAGGGCACCGCGGACACGGCGTTGCGCACCGCAAGCGCCGGCTACCTTACCCGCCGCCTTGTCGACGCCTGTGTGGATGCGATCGTGAAGGAACGCGATTGCGGGACCCGGCAGGGGGTGGAGATCGATCCCTTGTACTTCGCTCCGCGGGGTCAGGTCATGGAGGAGATCCACGATCGGATCTACAGCCGAGTGACTGCAGAGCCCATCCGCGACCCCCGTACGGGCGAGGTGGTGGTGGACGCAGGGATAGTGGTTGACCGCCCCACCGCGGAGAGGGTGGGGAGGCTGGAGGTTGAGCTCGACCTCAAGGCGAAGGGATCCGCGGACCGCGTTTCTTCCACCAAGGTCGTGGGCGACGTGTACCACCCCGAGACCGGGGTGCTTCTGGTGCGGGACGGGGAGACCCTGTCCCCGGCACTTCGTGAGGATCTCCTGGAGGCGCGGGTTCGAAAGGTATGGGTGCGCCCGCGGATTGTGGTTCGCTCTCCGGCCCTCTGCCAGACCCCGGGCGGGGTGTGCCAGATGTGTTACGGACTGGACCTTGCGTTCCATCGGTTGGTGGAGCGGGGGACGGCGGTGGGGGTCATTGCCGCCCAGTCGATCGGCGAGCCGGGTACACAGCTCACCATGCGGACCTTCCACACGGGGGGCGTGGCGGGCCTGGACATCACCCAGGGCCTCCCCCGCGCCGAAGAGCTCTTTGAGGCCCGCAAGACTACGAAGGCAGCTCATGCCACCATTGCGCCCCTCTCAGGGAAGGTCACCCGGCTGGAGACCACCCGCGCTGGGCACGAGGTGGTCGAGATCACGTCCGAACCTCATACGGTCGTTGTCCCACGGGTGTTCCTCCACACCGCCGAGGGAGAGGAGGTGGAGTTCGCTAAGTTCCGTTCCCTCCGAAGCCCGATCGAGGGGCGGGCATTCGCGTTCGAGGAGGGAGGGGAAAGGTACATCGCAGTGCTCGACGAAGCGGGACTGGATCGGCTGTACGTCCTGCCACCGGAGGCAAAGATGCGGGTCCAACACCGAGAACAGGTGGAGGACGGGGAGGCACTGACCGCGGAGTACCATGTCAAGGCTCCCGTCGCCGCGATTGCGGGCCGAGTTGAGGTGCGCCAGGAAGGGGGGGCGCGGCGGATCGTGGTGCATGGGAGGGGGGGCGAGGTTCGGGAATACGAGGCCCCTTACGGGTCTCAGATCCTCGTTCCAGACGGTGCGGAGGTAGACGAAGGCACTAGGCTTGCGACCCGCTCCCGCCCCCTCGTTGTGCGGGCCGAGGTGGGAGGGACGGTCCTTGTTGGACAACGGTCGATCGCTGTGCTTGCCGGAGGTAGCCGGGCTGTGCTTACTCCTCTCACCTCCGATCTCGTGCCCATGGTCGAGCATGGTGCGCCGGTGCGGGAGGGCCAGGAGGTCTTCCAGGTCAACCTTCCCCCAGGCGAGGTCCTTGTTGTGGAACGGGTGGAAGCCACCACCGACCGTGCCACGGTGCGCTTCCGATACCGGGGGCAGGTGGAGTGCGAAGAAGGGACTATCGTCCACGTGGGAGACAAGGTCGAGCGGGGAGAGCCGGTGTCGAAGGGCGTGATCCCCCCGCACTACCTCATGGAAGTGGCCGGTGTTCAGAAGACGCGAGAGTACCTCCTCGTCGAGCTCCAGAAGGTGTACAAGTCGCAAGGAGTGGACATCAACGACAAGCACTTCGAGGTCGTGATCCGCCAGATTCTCAATAACGTGCGGATCGTGGAACCAGGCGAGGCATCGTTTCTCCTGAACGACGTCGTGCCGTTGGAGATCTTCCAGCTTGAGGTACGGCGGCTGAGCGAGGAGAACGAGAGGATCCGCCGGGGTCGGGATGAGCTTGTGGGGGCCAAACTCCTCGCACCCCTTGCGCGAGGAGGAGCGACGCTCGCCGAGGCAGGAGAGGAGATCACCCGTGATGTGCTGGACCGGGCGGTTGCTCTTGGGTTGAGGCAGGCTCGGGTCGATCTCCACGGCGAGCCGCGGACCGTGCGCTTGGTCGAATATCGGATTCCCCAGGGAGAGCGAGAGCTCTTCCGGATCTCTCGCGCTGCGCTGCTGCGCAAGTCGTGGCTTGCGGCAGCCTCGTTTGAGCGTACGACGAAGGTCCTCGCCGATGCCGCGCTGCGCGGGGAGGACGACTACCTCGATGGTCTGAAGCCCTGTCTCATGGTCGGAAAACGGATCCCTGTGGGCACGAGTTTCCCTGGGAGGGAAGAGGATTCCCCTCCCGAGGCAGTTGAAACCAAAGAGAGGGGAACCTAAAATCCTAAGGAGAAACCATGCCAACGTTCAACCAGCTTGTGCGCCACGGGCGGAAGCCGCAGGGGGGGAAGAGTAAGTCCGTAGCCCTTGCGGCTTGCCCCCAGCGCCGGGGTGTGTGTCTGCGCGTGTTCACCCGGACCCCGAAGAAGCCGAACTCGGCGCTGCGGAAGGTGGCGAGGGTACGTCTCTCCAACGGGCGTGAGGTCACGGCCTATATCCCCGGTGAAGGACACAACCTTCAGGAGCACTCCCTGGTCCTCGTGCGGGGTGGTCGGGTGAAGGACCTCCCCGGGGTGAAGTACCACATCATCCGCGGAGCGCTGGACGCCGCGGGGGTGGAGGGTCGCCGCCAGGGGCGGTCCCGGTACGGCATGCGCCGTCCCAAGGAGGGGTAGGTGCCCACGTTCGACGTTGTGATACCGGGTCGGGACGTCGCGGCGGATGTCCGCCAAGGGTCCAAGCTCGTGGAGAAGTTCATCAACTATGTGATGTGGGATGGGAAGAAATCGCTCACCCGCCGTACGGTGTACGAGGCGTTCGACCTCCTCGACCGCCGGGGCGAGGGGCCGGCGCTCGATACGTTCCTCAAGGCTGTCCAGAACTGCATGCCCAAGATCGAGGTCCGCTCTCGTCGGGTGGGTGGCGCGGCGTACCAAGTTCCGTTCGAGGTACCGGCCCACCGGCAGACCATGCTCGCCCTGCGGTGGCTTGTCCAGGCGGCGCGGGCTCGTTCCGAGCGGACGATGTCCGAGCGGTTGGCCGGCGAGATCGCTGCCGCGGCCCGCGGAGAGGGTGGGGCCTACCAAAAGAAGCAGGAAGCTCACCGCATGGCCGAGGCGAACCGCGCGTTCGCTCACTACCGCTGGTAGTCTTCCCCGTGGTTCAGGGGCGCACCGATGGCGGGGTATGACATGCGTCAAATCCGCAACATCGGCGTGATCGCCCACATCGACGCTGGCAAGACCACGCTCACCGAGAGAATCCTCTACTACACTGGGAAAATCCATCGCATGGGAGAGGTTCACGACGGGGCCACGGAGATGGACTGGATGGATCAGGAACGGGAACGGGGGATCACGATCACCGCTGCGGCGACCACGGTGGAGTGGAACGAGCACGCGATCAACATCATCGACACCCCGGGCCACGTGGACTTCACGGCCGAGGTCGAGCGGAGCCTCCGGGTCCTCGACGGAGCGGTGGTCCTTCTCTCCGGGGTGGAGGGAGTGGAGTCCCAATCAGAAGCGGTGTGGCGCCAGGCGGATCGGTACCGTGTGCCGCGGATTGCGTTCGTGAACAAGCTCGATCGGGCGGGATCCGATTTCGTGGGGGCCGTTCAGGACATGGTGGACAAGCTTGGAGCAACGCCCCTCCCCCTGGTCGTTCCGTGGCGCGATGGAGAAGGGAAGCTTCTGGGCATGATCGACCTCGTTCGCTGGGCTGCCCTGCGCTGGAAGGGAGAGGAGCTGGGACGGACGATGGAGGTGCTGCCCATTCCCAACGACGCCACAGCCGAAGCGGAGTGGTGGCGGGAGCGCCTGGTGGAGAAGCTGGCCGAGCTTTCGGACGGAGTGGCGGAGCGGTATCTCGCTGGCGAGGATCTACCCCGTCCGGATGTTCTCGCGGCGATCCGCGCCGCGGCGATCCACCACCTGTGGGTGCCCGTTCTCGGAGGAGCCGTTCTGGAGAACATCGGCGTCCAACCGGTGCTGGATGCAGTGGTGGACTTTCTCCCCTCGCCAGAAGAAGTTCCCCCCCTTCACGGCTTCTCCCCCCGCGGTGAGGCCGAAACCCGTCGGTCATCTGCCGAAGAGCCGTTCTCGGCCCTCGTGTTCAAGGTGGCAAGCGATCCCTACGCCGAGCGGCTTCTCTACACGCGCGTCTACTCGGGGAAGGTGGTGGAAGGCGATACTGTCCTCAACACAACCTCTGGGCGCAAGGTGCGCCTGGTGCGCCTGTTTCGCCTCCACGCCAACCGGCGGGAGCGCCTGGATCGGGCTGGGGCGGGAGACATACTGGGGGTGATCGCCTCTGGCCCTGTGTTCACCGGCGAGACGCTCTCCGATCCGGACCATCCCATCCTTCTGGAACGGATCGCGTTCCCGGAGCCGGTGGTGTTTCTCGCCGTCGAGCCCCGGTCCGAGCGCGAGGAGGCCGCGCTGCGCGAGGCGTTGGGGCGAATCGCCCAAGAGGACCCCACGTTCCAGGTCCGCGACGATGAGGCGACCGGCCAGCTTCTCGTGGGGGGGATGGGGGAGCTGCAGCTCGATGTCCAATTGCGACGGGTGCGTGAGGAATTTGGAGTTGCCCATCGGGTGGGAAACCCCATCGTGGCCTACCGTGAAGCGCTGGCTCGGGCGGTGGATGTGGCCGAGGAATGGGAACAGGTACTCGCTGGGCGGAGGCAGTACGCGAAGATCATGGTGCGGTTTGAACCCCTTCCCCGCGGGGCGGAGTTTGAGTTCCAGGCGAGGGTTCCTTCCGAGGGACTCCCGCCGGAATACGTCGCGGCGGCGCGGCGAGGGATCGAGGGAGGGCTAGGGGCAAGCCCGGTCGGCGGCTTTCCCGTGACTGACCTGCGGGCGATCCTCCAGGGTGGGCACGCCCATCCCGTGGATTCGTCTGAGGAGGCGTTTGAGGCGTGCGGAACGAAAGCGTTGCGCCGAGCACTTGAAGAGGGGGGGGTGCTCCTCCTGGAACCGGTTGCCGAGGGCGATATAATCACGCCCACCGAGTACCTCGGTGAGGTGGTCTCGGATCTGGGCCGCCGCAGAGGCGAGATCCAGTCCATACACACCCGGGGGGTGGTGGAGGTTGTGCGATGTTCCATTCCCCTGGGGGAAACCTTCGGGTACGCCACCCAGTTGAGGTCCCTAACACAAGGGCGTGCGGTTCACACCCTTCGGGTGACGCGACATGACGCGGTGCCCGAGGGAATTGCTCGTGAGGTGCTGAGGAGTCGAGGGTACGATGGCTAGAGAGAAGATCAGGATCAAGGTGCAGAGCTACGACCACGAGCTCGTGGACGTCGCGGTGCGCAAGATCGTGGATACGGCCGTGGCGAGCCGGGCCAAGGTGAGTGGGCCGATCCCGCTCCCCACCGAGCGGCGCCTGTACGCCGTCCTCCGCTCTCCTCACGTTGACAAACGATCCATGGAACACTTCGAGCGGAAGGTCCACCGGAGGTTGATCGACATCAAGGAACCCACCGCCGCCACGATCAACGCGCTCATGGAAGTGGAGCTCCCCACGGGGATCGACATCGAGATCAAGCTGTGAGGCCAACCATGGCACTGGAACTGATCGGGCGCAAGATCGGAATGACCCAATGGTTCGACGAGGGAGGGCGGGCGGTCGCCGCGACCGTCATCGAGGTCGAGCGAGCGGTGGTCGTGGCCGCCAGAACCCCCGAGCGCCATGGATATGCGGCGGTTCAATGGGCTGCCGGTGAGGTCGCCCCGCGCAAAGTGAAGCGACCGGTGCTGGGCCAGTTCCAGAAGCTCGGGCTTTCCCCGCGCAAACACCTTTACGAGGTCCGGGTGGAGGATCCAGCAGGTTTCTCCCCGGGAACGGAGGTGGGGGTGGAGGCGTTTGTTGTGGGGGAGAAGGTGGACATCACCGGGATTTCGAAAGGGCGTGGATTCCAGGGGACCATCAAGCGATGGGGATTCCACTCCCGCCCGCGGTCTCATGGTCACAAGTGGTTCCGGCGGCCGGGCGCGGCCGGGCGAGGATTGGGAAAGGTCGTCAAGGGACGGAAGTACCCCGGTCACGACGGAGTGGACCGGGTTACGGTGCGGAACCTAACCGTGTTGACGGTGGATCCAAGTCGAGGGCTCCTTGTGGTCCGGGGGTCCGTCCCGGGCTTTCGCTCGGGCACCCTCCGGATAAGGAAGCACCATGCCTAGCGTGCCCTATCATTGCTTCAGTGATCCCAAACGGAAGTCGGTCCCGGTTTCCCTCCCTGAGGCCGTGTTCGGCCTAGAGGCGTCGGGGGACCTCCTCTACCGGGCGGTGCGGGTCGAGCTTCTGAATCGTCGGCAGGGAACAGCGGCGACGAAGACCCGCGGGGAGGTCTCCGGGGGAGGGAAGAAGCCGTGGGCTCAGAAGCACACGGGGCGGGCGCGTCACGGCTCAACACGGTCGCCGATCTGGCGCCATGGCGGCGTGACGTTTGGTCCCCAGCCGCGGGAATGGTCGCTTGCCCTTCCGGTGCGCATGCGCCGCAAAGCCCTTGCGGGGGCCCTTTCGGCGCGCTGCCAGGAGGAGAGGGTTTGGGTCATCGACCGGCTGGAATTCCCCCGACCGCGGACGAAGGAGGCGATCGCGCTTCTCGCCCGCCTCTCGTGCCCTCCAAAGACGCTCGTTGTTGTCGCTCCGGAGGAGTACACGATCCCCGTGGCGAGATCATTTAGCAACATCCCCGGCGCGAACTGCGTCCGCGCCGATGCGCTCACGGCGTACGATGTCTTGAGCTCGGAGGGGGTTCTTCTCACCGAGCAGGCAGTCCAGGCCTTGGAAAGGCGGTTGAGCCATGGGTGAGAAGCATCTCGAGGACATCGTTGTGCGCCCGGTTCTCTCCGAGAAGACCTGGCGGGGAATGGAAGAAGGGAAATACACGTTCGAGGTTTCGGCCACGGCGGGTAAGGCCGAGATTCGGACCGCAGTGGAGGGGCTGTTTGGGGTCAAGGTGGAACGGGTATGGGTCATGAACCGGTCTGGGAAGCCGCGGCGCACGCGGCTGGACCGGCGCCATGGGCGCACGCGGGCCGAGCGGCGGGCTGTGGTCAGGCTCGCCCCTGGCCACAAGATCGACCTCGTGGGGTGAGGTGGGTATGGGCCTAAAGAAGCTTAGACCGGTCACGCCAGGGCAGCGCCATGCCGTTCTCCCCGACCATGCAGAGCTCACGCGGGATGAGCCGGAGAAGGGTCTCCTTGTTCCTCTCCACCGCAGCGTGGGGCGCAATAGCCAAGGCCGAATCACCTCGCGGCACCGCGGAAGCGGCCACAGGCGGCGGTACCGGTGGGTGGACTTCGCTCGCGACAAGCGGGGCGTTCCGGCGAGGGTGGCGGCGGTGGAGTATGACCCCAACCGCTCGGCGTGGATCACCCTCCTTCACTACGCGGACGGGGAGAAGCGGTACATCCTCGCTCCGGTGGAGCTCCAGGTCGGCGACACGGTCGAGGCGGGCGAGAACGCTGAGCCCAAGGTGGGCAATGCCCTTCCGTTGGAGCGCATTCCCGCGGGTACATTCGTGCACAACGTGGAACTCCGCCCTGGTTCGCGGGGGAAGGTGGCCCGGGCGGCGGGAACAGCGGCCCAGCTGCTCGGCCGGGAAGAGGATCGGGCGATCCTCCGCCTCCCATCAGGAGAAATCCGGGTGTTTGACCTTCGGTGCTGGGCGACAATTGGTCGGGTGTCGAACCTCGATCACAAGAACGTGCGGCACGGGAAGGCGGGCCGGGTCCGTCACCTCGGCCGGAGGCCGAAGGTGCGGGGGGTGGCGATGGGCGCGGACGACCACCCTCATGGCGGAGGGGAGGGACGGACCGGGGAAGGCCGGCCGTCGAAGACCCCGTGGGGGAAGCTTGCCCGCGGTGTTCCCACACGCAAGACGAAATCAAGCGACAGCCTGATCCTCAAGAGGAGGAAGTGAGATGGCCCGTTCGAGCAAGAAGGGACCCTACGTGGCCCCTGACGTGCAGGAGAAGCTTGCGAAGCTCAAGCGGGGGGAGATCAAGGAGATCACCACCTGGGCTCGCAGCTCGATGATCACGCCGGAGATGGTGGGGATCACGATCCGGGTCCACAACGGCCGCACCCACGTCCCGGTCCGGGTGACGGAAGCCATGATCGGACATCGCCTGGGGGAATTCGCTCCCACCCGTGTGTTCCGCGGCCACGGCGGCGTGAAGAAGAAGGCCGTGGTGCCGAAGTGAGCGGGGTGATCCGATGAGAGAGGCAATCGCCAAAGCGCGTTTCCTGAGGATATCCCCCCTCAAGGCGCGGCTCGTGATCAATGAGATCCGGGGGAAGCCCGTGGCCGAGGCGCGGCGCATCCTCGCGTTGTCCCCCAAGAAGGCGAGCCGGCTCATCCGCAAGTTGCTGGACTCAGCTGTGGCCAACGCCCAGCACAACTTCGAGCTCGAGGAAGAGAAGCTGTCTGTGGTGCGGGCGGTGGTGGATGAGGGACCGCGGGTGCGGCGCCTCAACCCGCGGGCGTTTGGACGGGCGGACATCGTGCGTCGGCCGATGGCTCACATCACCGTGGTTGTGGCGGAGAAGGAGGAGTAGAGGTGGGTCACAAGACACATCCGGTTGCATTCCGGATCGGGGTGCTCAGGAAGTGGCGCTCGAACTGGTTTGCCCCCGATGCGAGGGTCCCCGAGTACGTGGCCGAGGACTACCGCCTGCGGGCGGAGATCCACAAGGCGTACAAGGGAGCCGGCCTTGCCGAAACCCTCATCGAGCGGACGACGGAGGGGCGGGTAACGGTCACGATCCGGGCTGCCCGACCAGGAATCATCATCGGCCGGGGAGGGGCGGAGATCGCGGCCCTCCAGGAGCGGTTGTCAAAAGGGGTCGGCCGTGAGGTGCGGATTGGGGTGATGGAGGTCGAGCGCCCGGAATTTGAGGCCCCGCTCGTGGCCCAAGATGTCGCGTTCCAGATCGAAAACAGGATCAACCCGTACCGGGCGATGAAGGAGACCCTCCGGCGGATCCTTGCTGCGGGGGCCCAAGGGGCGAAGATCCGGATCTCGGGCAGGCTCGGCGGAGCCGAAATCGCGCGATCGGTGGAGATGAAGGAAGGACGGGTCCCCCTGCACACCCTGCGTGCGGATGTGGACTACGGTCTGGCTGAGGCGTGGACGAAATACGGCGTGATCGGGGTCAAGGCGTGGGTGTTCCGCGGCGAGGTTTGGTCCATGGCCGACCGCTCCGGGTCGAAGGTAGGGTAGGATGCCAACCCTCTTTCCCAAGCGCACGAAGTACCGCAAGCAGCACCGCGGGCGCATGAAAGGGATGGCCAGCCGTGGTGCGGAGGTCGCGTTCGGGGAGTACGGGATTCAGGCCCTCGCCCCGGCGTGGATCACGGGGCAACAGATCGAGGCCGTGCGCACCGCCCTCGCCCGTGGCACGCACCGTGGCCGCGTCTGGGTGCGCATCTTCCCCGACAAGCCCTATACGAAGAAAGCGGCCGAGTCGCGGATGGGTAAAGGCAAGGGAGAGGTTGAGAACTGGGTTGCGGTGGTCCGGCCTGGGCGGGTGATGTTCGAGTTCTCCGGTGTGACGGAGGACGAGGCGAAAGAGATCCATCGCCGTGTGTCCTGCAAGCTGCCCATTCCCACGCGGCTCAAGGCTCGGTTCCAGTTGGGGGGGGAGAAATGAGGGCCCGGGAGCTGCGGGAGCTGTCCGTGGACGAGCTTCGGGCGCGGGTCGCCGAGGGCAAGAAGAAGCTTTTCACGCTGCGATTTCAGGTTACTTCGGGCCGGCTCACGAACACCGCGGAGATCGGGAAGACGAAGCGGGAGATCGCTCGGGTCCTAACTGTCCTTAAGGAACGGGAACATGCGTAGGCAGCGGGTGGGGCGGGTTATCGGCAACCGGATGCTGAAGACGGTCGTCGTGGTTGAGGAGCGCCTCGTCGAGGCCCCTGTCTACCACAAGCGCCGGAAGCAGCGCACAAAGTACTACGTCCACGATGCGGGCGGCCAGGCGCGGGTGGGGGATATCGTGCGCATCGAGGAGACGCGGCCTCTGTCCAAGCTCAAACGGTGGCGGCTTTTGGAGATCGTGCGCCGCGCGGAAGGGTGAGACCATGATCTTTCCCACAACACGGCTCGTGGTGGCCGACAACACCGGGGTCAAAGAGGTGGAGTGCATCAACGTGCTGGGGAAGAAGTCCCAGGCCACGATCGGCGACATCGTGGTCGCCTCGGTGAAGAAGCGGATTCCGACCTCGGAGTTTACGAAGGGGAACATCGTGCGGGGGGTGGTGGTACGCACGCGGGTCGCGTTCCGCCGCGACGACGGAAGCACGATTCGCTTCGACGACAACGCGGTGGTGCTCGTGGACAAAACTCTCCAGCCGTTGGGGACGCGGGTGTTTGGTCCGGTAGCGCGGGAGCTGCGGGAGCGGGGGATGATGCGGATCATCTCCGTTGCCCCCGAGGTCGTGTAGGAAGCGGGGGGGAAGATGCGGAAGGTGCGGAAAGGAGACCGGGTCAAGGTGATCTCCGGCGAGGACCAGGGGAAGGTGGGCAAGGTCCTCCAGGTCTTTCCAGACCGGGAGCGGGTCCTGGTCGAGGGGGTCAACATCGTGACCAAACACCAACGCCCGACCCAGGCGATGCGCGAGCCAGGGATCATCAAGAGGGAGTCCCCCGTTCACCTCACCAACGTGAAGGTTGTGTGCCCGGAGTGCGGGGTGCCGAGCCGGTTAGGGGTGGCCGTGACGGGTGGCCAGAAGCTTCGCCGGTGCAAGCAGTGCGGGGCGACATTCTAAGGCCATGCTCTATTCACGTTACCGCGAGGAGATTGTCCCCCGGCTCATGAAGGAGCTAGGGTTTTCGAACGTGATGCAGGTCCCGAAGGTGGAGAAGGTCGTGGTGAACATGGGGGTAGGGAAGCACGACGACCCCAAGGTCCTTGAGGGAGCGGTGAGGAACCTGGCCCAGATCATGGGACAGCGCCCGGTGGTGACCCGGGCCAAGCGGGCAATCTCCGACTTCAAGATTCGGGAAGGGGACGCCATTGGATGCCGGGTGACCCTGCGTGGCCTGCGGGCCTACGAGTTCCTGCATAAGCTGTTCAACGTCGCCCTTCCGGGGATCCGCGACTTCAAGGGGGTCTCCTCGGATTCGTTCGACGGGCGAGGGAACTTTTCGCTAGGGCTTTCCGAGCAAATGGTGTTCCCAGAGGTCTCGTACGACGATGTGGTTCGGACTCAGGGGATGGACATCACGATCGTGACCACAGCGCGGACGGACCGCGAGGCCAGGGCACTTCTTTCGGCCTTGGGCTGCGCATTCCGCAAGGACTAGGGGGGGAGATGGCGAGGAAGACGATGATTGAGAAGGCAAACCGGCGCCCCAAGTTTGCGGTGCGCAAGCACAACCGGTGCCAGCTGTGCGGGCGGTCGCGCGCGTTCATCCGGGATTTTGGCCTCTGCCGGCTGTGCTTTCGGAAACTGGCGCTCGATGGGCAGATTCCTGGCGTGAAGAAGGCTGCCTGGTGAGGAGGTTGAGATGATGGTTGGCGACCCCATTGCCGATACGCTTGCTCGGATCCGCAATGCCCTTGCGCGGTCTGAAGACGAGGTGGCGATGCCCTCTTCGCGGATGAAGGTGGAGATCGCGCGGATCCTCGCGGAGGAGGGGTACATCGAATCCTATGCAGTGGAAGAGGGGCAGCCATTCCCTACCCTGCTCCTGCGTCTCAAGTACCGGCGGGAGGGGACGCGCATCCGGCGGCCGACGATCAGGGGGTTGCGTAGGGTCAGCACCCCCTCGCGGCGGGTGTACGTGGCAGCCTCCGAGATCCCAAGCACCCGTGGCGGGTTGGGGACCGCCGTCTTGTCCACTTCTCAAGGGATCATGACCGGTCGCCAGGCTCGGGAGCGGGGGGTCGGCGGCGAGCTTCTGTACGAGGTGTGGTGAGATGTCCAAGATCGGAAAGAACCCTATACCTATCCCCCCAGGGGTCGAGGTCGTGGTAGAGCCGGCGCGGGTCATCGTCCGTGGCCCCCACGGGACCCTGGAGTGTCCCTACGAGCCGGAGTTCGTGACGATCGAGGCTGCGGGGGGGCAGGTCCGCGTGGAGCGAAACGCCGAGCGCGCCCCGTTCCGCGCCCGTCACGGCCTGTACCGGGCCCTTATCGCAAACATGATCCGCGGCGTCACGGAGAAATGGCAGAAAGAACTTGAGATCCAGGGGCTGGGGTACCGCACTCGGGCGGAGGGGCGAACCCTCGTCATGGAACTTGGCCACTCCCACCCCGTGCGCTACGAGGTCCCTGACGGGATCGAGTTCTCTCTTCCAGAACCCACTCGGATTGTCGTGCGAGGGATCGACAACCGGCTTGTTGGCCAGGTGGCGGCGGACATCCGCGCCTTCCGTCCACCCGAGCCGTACCGGGGGACGGGAATTCGCTACCGCGGGGAGGAGGTCGTGCGAAAGGCGGGTAAACTGGGGGCGAAGGGGTGACGGTGATGGCCAGACGAACGCGTAGTGAAGATCGGCTCAAGAGAAAAGCGCGCATCGCGCGTCGCGTTCGCGGGACCGGGGACCGTCCGCGCCTCTGCGTGTACAAGAGCCTGCACCACGTTTACGCTCAGATCGTGGACGATGCCAAGGGCAAGACGCTCGCTGCGGCGTCCACGCTGTGTCCTGATCTCCGCGACCGCGGGGTCAAGAACACGGTCGAGGGGGCGCGGGCCGTCGGTGCGCTTGTGGCACAGCGGGCACGAGCGGAGGGGGTTGGCCAGGTCGTGTTTGACCGCGCCGGATATCCCTACCACGGCAAGGTCCGCGCGTTGGCCGAGGCGGCCCGGGAGGGGGGGTTGGAGTTCTGATGGCGAGGTACCCAGAGCAACCAGCGAACGAGGTCATCGACATCCGCCGGGTCGGCAAGGTCACCAAAGGCGGCAAGCGCCTCCGGTTCCGCGTTGTAGTCGTGGCGGGCGACGGCGAAGGGCGGGTGGGGGTGGGGGTTGGCAAATCGGTGGAGATCCCTCAAGCTGTTCAGCAGGCGATCCGTGACGCCATGAAGCACTTGGTGACGGTCCCCATTCGCGACGGGACGATCCCCCACGAGGTGGTGGGCCAGTTTGGGGCGGCGAAGGTGCTCCTCCGTCCAGCCTATTCTGGCACAGGGGTGATCGCCGGGCGAACCGTGGGTGCGGTGTGTCGTATCGCTGGCGTGAAGGACGTTCTCACCAAAGCCCTCCGGTCTACGAACCCGCTCAACCTCGCCCGCGCGACCCTGGATGGGTTCCGACAGCTGGAGAGCCCAGAGATGGTGGCCGTTCGCCGGGGGAAGCCGGTGGAGGAGATCCTGGAGGTCGAAGATGTGGAGGCTCGATAACCTGCGCCCGGCCCCGGGGAGCAAGCGGGGCCGCAAACGGGTGGGACGGGGCTATAGCTCCGGCCACGGTGGCCACGAGTCCGGCAAGGGAACGAAGGGCCAGAAGTCCCGATCCGGGGTCACGGTCCGTCCGGGCTACGAGGGCGGTCAGACCCCGTTCTGGATGAGGTTCCCCAAGCGGGGGTTCCAGAACGTAGGGCGGGTCGAGTACGCCGTGGTGAACGTCGGCGATCTGGACGTCCATTTTGCGGCGGGAGATGAAGTCTCGCTTGATGTGCTCGCTGCGCGGGGGCTGGTGAAGGACCCCAAGGATGGCCTCAAGGTCCTGGGCCAAGGGGAGCTCACGAAGGCGCTTCGGGTGAAGGCGGATCGGTTCAGCCGGACAGCCCGGGAGAAGATCGAGGCGGCGGGCGGACGGGCGGAGGGAGAGCCGCTTCCGGCGGAATCCGGTTCGAGCGGGGAGGCGTAGGTGCTGGGGCGGATCGGGCAGTTGTTCGCGGTGGAGGAGCTGCGGCGGAGGATCCTCTACACCCTGGGGATGCTCCTTGTGTTCCGCATCGGGGCCCACATCCCCGTGCCGGGTGTGGACACGAAACAGCTGGCGGACGTGCTCGCCGGCGCATTCGGGGCGGGACTGTTCGGCTTCATCAACATGTTCACCGGGGGGGCGCTGGAGCAGTTCTCGCTGTTCTCGCTTGGGGTCATTCCCTACATCAACGCCTCGATCATTCTGTCCCTTCTCGTGCCGGTCTTTCCCCGTCTCAAAAAGCTTCAGGAGGAGGGGCGCGAAGGTCGGAAGAAACTCACCCAGTACACGCGGTGGGGGACGGTAGGCCTGGCTCTGGTCCAGTCCTACGCGATGGCCGCCCTTGCCGAACAGAGCGGTGTAGTTCCGAACCCGAACTTCGTGTACTTCCTGGGCACGATCATCGCGTTCACCGCTGGCACCGTCTTCCTGATGTGGATCGGGGAACGGATGACGGAGAACGGGATCGGGAACGGGGTCTCGATGCTGATCATGGCTGGGATCGTGGCCCGTCTGCCCGCAGAGTTCCAGAGCGCAGCTCTGGAGATCTCCGCAGGGACGGTCCACCCCCTGTGGGGGATCGGGCTCGTCGTCCTGTTCGTGGCCGTAGTCGCCCTCACCGTTATCATTCAACAGGGCCAGCGGAAGATCGTCATCCAGTACGCCAAGCGCACCTCCGGCCGCCGGGTGTACGGGGGGCACACGACCCATCTCCCGCTGCGGGTGAACCAGGGCGGAGTGATCCCGATCATCTTCGCGTCGGCGATTCTGACCCTCCCGAGTTCGATCGCGACGTGGATTCCCCAGCTCAACTGGCTGCAGAGCTACGTCGCCCCAGGGGGAGTAATCTACCTTGTGGCCTATGTTCTCCTCATCTTCTTCTTCACGTACTTCTACTCGTCGCTTGTGTTCGATCCGAGTGACATCGCGAAGAACCTCCGCGAGGCAGGCGGGTTCGTCCCGGGGGTTCGACCGGGGCAGCCAACGGCGGACCATCTGGCAGAAGTAACGAATCGACTCCTCCTCGTCGGGGGCGTGTTTTTGGCGGGGATCGCGGTGCTTCCCTACATTTTCTCTGCTGCCTCCGGCTTGCGCGGGTTCTCGATCGGTGGGACCTCGATTCTGATCCTCGTCGGGGTGGGCATCGACACGATCATGCAGATCGAGGCCCACCTTGTGATGCGACAGTACGAATCCCTCGTCAAGGGCTCGGCGTTCCTGGGGAGGAAGGGCTTGTGAGGAATATCGTCCTCCTCGGGCCACCGGGGGCGGGGAAGGGGACGATTGCTGCTCGCGTGGCGAGGGAGCTCGGGCTCCTCCACCTCTCCACCGGCGATGTACTGCGGGACGAGGTGGCACGGGAGACAGGGCTGGGGCGACTTGCGCAAGGGTACATGGCCCGTGGGGAGCTTGTTCCTGACGATGTGATCCTGGCCATGGTTCGGGAGAGGGTCGACCGAAAGTGCGGCGTTCTGTTCGATGGGTTCCCCCGCACCCTTGCTCAGGCAGAAGGGCTGGCGAAGTTTCTTCCTGTGCACGTGGTGGTGTACCTTGTGGTGGGCAAAGACGAGGTCGTGCGGCGGCTGGGGAGTCGTCGGGTCTGCGCGAGCTGTGGGGCGGTGTACAACCTGATCACGCAGCCGCCCAAGAGGGCGGGGCGGTGCGACCGCTGTGGCAGGGAGCTTGTGCAGCGGCCGGACGACTGCCCGGACGTGATCCGCCGGCGGTACGAGGTCTACGAGGGGGATTCTCGCCCTCTTGTGGACCACTACGCCCGGCAGGGCGTGCTGGTCACGGTGGACGGGGCGCGCCCCCCCGACGCGGTGGCCTCTGACGCCATCCACGCGCTCCAGTCGTGATCGCCCTCAAGACGGAAGCGGAGATCGAGGTGGTGGCCAGGAACGCCGAGCTCCTGGCGGAGATCTTGGTCGAGGTAGCCCTTCGGGTGCGGCCGGGAATTGAGACAAGAGCGCTGGACCGCCTGGCCGAGGGGCGGATCCTTGGGGCAGGTGCTCGTCCGGCGTTCAAGGGTTACCGAGGGTACCCCGCTACCCTGTGCGCGTCTGTGAACGAGGAAATCGTTCACGGGATCCCGTCTGAGCGCCGGCTGCGCGCGGGAGATATCGTGTCCCTTGATTTGGGTCTCAAGCGTGAGGGCTACTGCGCCGACGCTGCGCTCACGGTGGGGGTAGGGCGGATCTCCCCCGAGGCGGAGCGACTGCTTGAGGTAACGCGGGGTGCCTTGCGGGAAGCGATCAAGGCTGCTAGACTTGACCGGCACGTTTCGGATCTGTCTCATGCCGTTGGCTCCTACGTGGCAAGCCAAGGGTTTTACGTGGTCCGGGAGTTCGTGGGGCACGGGATCGGCCACGAGCTTCACGAGGATCCGCAGATACCGAATTTCGGGGAGGGGGGCCAAGGGATGGTCCTCCGAGACGGAATGGTTCTCTGCCCCGAGCCCATGGTGAAGGGAGACGATCTTGCGGTTCGCATTCGGGATGACGGGTGGACAGCGGTCACGGCGAGCGGCGCGCTTGCGGCGCACTACGAGGAAATGATTGTCGTTACCGCAGGTGGTCCCCGTGTGCTGACGGGTGGGATGTGGGAGGCCTTTTGTCGAAGAAGGACGTGATCCGGGCGCGGGGAGAGGTGAGGGAAGTCCTCCCCGATTCGATGTACCGGGTGCGACTGGACAACGAACACGATGCGCTGTGTGTAGCCTCGGGCCGGATGCGGAAGAACTTCATCCGGGTGGTGGTGGGGGATCGAGTGGTCGTGGAGTTCTCCCCCTACGACCTCACGCGGGGCCGTATCGTGTATCGGGAGACGTAGGAGGCGTGGATGAAGGTCCGGAGTTCAGTGAAGAAGATCTGTGAAAAGTGCCGGGTCATCCGCCGCACGGGACGGTTGTGGGTGGTGTGCCGCAACCCAAAGCACAAACAGCGGCAGGGGTAGGGTATGGCGAGGATCGCGGGCATCAACCTTCCGGCGAAAAAACAAATCGCAGTGGCCCTGACCTACATCTACGGGATCGGGCCATCGCGGGCGCGGGAGATCCTCAAGCGGACCGGGGTGGCTCCGGATACGAAGGTGATGGACCTCATCGAACACGACGTGACCGCCCTGCGGCGTGAGGTCGAGTCCCAGCTCGTGGAGGGAGACCTGCGACGGCAGGTCCGCGCCAACGTCCAGCGGTTGATCGACACCGGATGTTACCGCGGCCTCCGGCACAAGGCTGGTCTTCCCGTGCGGGGGCAGAAGACAAGGACGAACGCGCGCACGTGGAAAGGGCCGCGGCCGGCGAAGGCCGGGAAGAGGAAGTAATGGCCCAGGCACGGAAGAAGAGGGCAATTCGACTCGATCGAGCACGGGTGCACATCCATTCCACGTTCAACAACACGATCGTCACCGTGACAGACCTCAACGGGAACACGGTGAGCTGGAAGTCAGGGGGGACGGCGGGGTTCACCGGCTCGCGCAAGGGCACGCCCTACGCGGCCCAGCTTGCGACCCAGGCCCTTGCCCGCGAGCTCAAGGAGTACGGGGTGAGGTCGGTGATCGTGACCGTGGACGGCACGGGGTCGGGACGGCAGGCGGTGGTGCAGACGCTTCGCTCGCTGGGGATCCAGGTCGAGGAAGTGCGGAACGTGACCCCAGTAAGCCACAGTTAGGAGGAAGCAACCATGGGCAGGTATGTGGGTCCCAAATGCAGGATGTGCAGGCGAGAGGGCGTGAAGCTCTTCTTGCGAGGCGATCGCTGCTACTCGGCACAGTGCCCGGTTGCGAGAAGGCCTCAGGTTCCAGGGCAGCACAGCCGCTTCCGCCGCCGGGCGACCCCCTACGCACTCCGGATCCGCGAGAAACAGAAGCTAAAGAAGATGTACGGCGTGCGGGAGGCGCAGTTCCGGCGCTACGTCGAGGCGGGCAAGAAGTGGAAGGGCGTTACCGGCGAGGCGATCCTGAAGCAACTGGAGAAGCGCCTGGACAACGTTGTGTACCGGGCGGGGTTCGCCAATTCCCGCAACCAGGCCCGGCAGCTCGTGGGCCACGGCCACTTCCTGGTGAACGGCCAGCCCACCGATGTCGCCTCGTACCTTGCGGAGGAAGGGGACATCATTGAGCTGAAGGCGCAGTCACGCGACAAGATGCGGTCCCAGATCAAGGCCGCCGCGGAGCGCCGCCCTGTGCCAGGCTGGCTCATCCGCGACCTTGAGGGACTGCGCATCCAGGTGAATGCGGAACCCAGCGTCGAGGAACTAGAACAGTCTGTGAAGATGAACCTGATCGTCGAGTTCTACTCGAGGTAAGATGGCTCCTTTTGTCTATCCGGAAGCGGCCCATTGGGTTGAGCCCGTCGAGTCCTGCTACGGGAGGCTGGCTGTAGCTCCGCTGGAGCGGGGCTACGGCACGACACTGGGAAATGCCCTGCGGCGGGTTCTCCTGTCGGCGATTCCGGGGGCAGCTGTGGTGCGGGTCATGTTCCCCGGGCGGTTCCACGAGTACGACACGATCGCCGGCGTGCAGGAGGACGTGCTTCACATCATCCTAAACTTGAAGGGGCTTGCCATTCGGAGCGAGAACGAGGCCCTCCACCGCCTGTACCTAAGTGCGGTCGGCCCGGGGGAGGTCAAGGCGGGCGACATCGAGACGCCAACCGGCATCACGATTGCCAACCCCGACCACGTGATTGCTACCTTGGAGAAGAAGGGGAAGCTGGAGCTCGAAATGGAGGTCGAGGTGGGGCGCGGCTTCCGCACCGCTGAGGAAAACAAGCGAGACGATGCCCCTGTGTCGTTAGTCCCGGTGGACGCGGACTTCTCCCCCATCGAGCGCATCAACTTCACGGTGGAAGCGACCCGGGTCGGAGGGCGCTCTGGCTACGAGCGGCTGCTGTTTGATGTGTGGACGAACGGGGCGATCACCCCGGTTGAAGCCGTGAGCCAGGCGGTCCAGGTGTTGCGCGACCACCTTGTTGTGCTCAGCGGAGCCCGCGGGGAAGAGGGGAGAGACGAGGCGGGGCCTGAGGTCGCAGAAGAGATGCTCCAGCCGCTGGTGGAGCTAGGGTTTGAGGTCCGCGCCTGCAACCTCCTGCGGGAGGAAGGGGTCATCACCCTCCAGGATCTCCTCGCGAGGACACGGGAGGAGGTGTCGGACATCCACGGGTTCGGGGAGAAGACACTGGCCCGTTTGGAGGAGCACCTTGCTGAGCTCGGTTACCCCCTGCGTTCGGAAAAGGAGGACTGATGCGCCACCGCTGCAAGGTACCCAAGCTTAGCATGACGCGCGACCGCAGAAAGGCGGTGCTTGCGGGTCAGGCAAAGGACTTGATCCTGTACGGCAAAGTGGACACGACGCCCGCCCGGGCCAAGGCAACCCAGGCGCTTGTGGAGCGGCTCGTGACTTGGGCTCGGAAGGGAGACCAAGCCGCGCAGCGACGGGCGTTTTCCGTCCTGCACGACAAGGAAGCCACGGCGAAGCTGTTTGCGGAGCTTGGCCCTCAGTACCGCGACCGCGAGGGTGGGTACACCCGCGTCCTCAAGCTCGGGCCGCGCCGGGGAGATGGGGCGGAGATGGCCCGCCTCACCTGGACCTAGCGTGTCCGGCCGACCGGTGGTCCCCCCGGGAACGGCGGTCGCCGGCCCCTATTCCCCCGGGGTGCAGGCGGGCGCGTTCTTGTTTGTTTCTGGGCAGCTTCCTGTCCTTCCGACCGGCGAACTTGTTCGGGGGCCGATCGAGGACCAGACCCGGCAGTGCCTGGGCAACGTCGCTCGGATCGTTCAGGCCGCGGGGGGGACGCTCCGCGATCTCGTCAGGGTCACGGTCTACCTCACGGATATGAACGATTTTGCGGCCATGAACACGGCCTATGCCGCGTTCTTCGCCGGCGACCTTCCCGCCCGGGTGTGTGTGGAAGTCTCCCGCCTTCCCCGGGATGCTCAGATTGAGGTCGAGGCTGTGGCCTACCTCTCCTCCTAGCCCCCAGGGTTGAGGCACCCCGCGGCCTTGCGGCGAACGAGGGCAGCGAGCATTTCCGGCACCATCTCCCGAAGCCCGTAGCGGGGCGTCCACCCCCAGTCCTTCCGCGCTGCCGAATCGTCGATCGAGCGAGGCCAAGAGTCGGCGATCGCTTGGCGGAAGTCGGGCTGGTACTCGATTCGGAATTCGGGGACGTGCGTGCGAATCTCCGCGGCAAGCTCGGAAGCGGTGAAGCTCATCCCGGTCACGTTGTAGGTCCGGTAGCGGAGGCCGGCGCTGGGGGCGGCCATGAGGTCAAGCGCGGCCCTCAGGCAGTCCGACATGAACATCATCGGAAGCATCGTGTCCTCGCGCACAAAGCACGTATACCGTCTCCCCTCCACAGCGAAGTAGAACATCTCCACGGCGTAGTCCGTCGTTCCGCCGCCGGGCGGGGTCTCGCTAGAGATGATCCCGGGGTACCGTAGCGCGCGCACATCGAGCTTGTGCCGCCGCGCGTAGTAGTCCGCGAGATGCTCTCCCGTGACCTTCGTCACGCCGTACATCGTGGTGGGGGAAAGCACCGTGTCTTGCGGGGTCTTGTCGCGGGGGGTGAGGGGACCGAACACGGCGATCGAGCTGGGGTGGAAGACCTGGGCCAGGCCGCATTGGCGCGCGACCTCCAGGACGTTGTATAGGCCGTTCACGTTGATATCCCATGCCCGTCCGGGATCCTGTTCGCCAGTGGCGGAGAGCACCGCGGCGAGGTGGTAGATAGCCTCGATGCGATGGTCGCGCACCACGCGCTCCAGTGCCGCGCGATCTGTGACGTCAAGGCGCACGAATGGGCCTGAGGAAAGCAGCTTGCCCGCACTAGGCCTTCTGTCCGATGCGACGACCTCGGTGTCTCCGTACCGCCGCCGTAGCGCAAGCGTAAGCTCAGATCCGATCTGACCCATTGCTCCTGTAACCAAGACCTTCATGCCATCGCCTCCGGTGTCCACCTTCTGCGACGGGATTGTACGGGACTGTGTTTGATCGGACGAGGGGCGCCCGGTAAGCTGGCCGCGAGGAGGGAGAATGGGAAAGTACGATTTCGTCACCGCCGAGCTCATTGAACTCAAGACGCAAGGGCTCTACAACACGATCCGCACCATCGGGAGTTCCGTCGGGGCGTGGACCGTTGTGGATGGGAAGAGGGTCCTCAACATGTGCTCGAACAACTACCTTGGGTTTGCCGATGACCCGCGGCTCAAAGAAGCGGCGCACAGAGCTTTGGATCAGTACGGGGTCGGTCCAGCGGCGGTGAGGTCCATCGCGGGCACGATGTCCCTCCACGTCGAGTTCGAGCGTAAGCTCGCTCAGTTCAAGGGGGCCGAGGACGCGATCACGTTTCAGTCCGGTTTCTGCTCGAACCTAGCCGCGATCCCGACCCTCGTGGGGGCGGGCCATGTCCTGTTCACGGACGAGCTGAACCACGCCTCGATCATTGACGCGTGCCGGCTCTCCAAGGCCGAGCGCGTGATCTATCCGCACGGGGACGTGGACGCCCTCCGCAAGGCCCTCGCGGAGAAGAAGGACGCGCCCCGCAAGCTGATCGTCACCGACGGCGTGTTCTCCATGGACGGGGACCTTGCGCCCCTTCCAGGGATCGTGGCCGTGGCGGAGGAGTTCGACGCTCTGGTGATGGTGGACGACGCGCACGGCGAGGGCGTGCTCGGCTCCTACGGGCGGGGGATCGCCGACCACTTCGGCCTCCAGGGGCGGGTGGACATCGAGATGGGCACCTTGTCCAAGGCGTTTGGCGTCATGGGAGGCTACCTCGCCGGAAAGCGGGAGATCGTGGAGTACCTCCGGCAGCGGGCGCGGCCGTTCCTGTTCTCGAGCGCGGCGACACCGGCCGATGTGGCGGCGTGCATCGCGGCGGTGGAGATCCTGGAGAAGAGCGACGAGCGGGTGCAGACGCTGTGGGACAACGCCCGGTACTTCAAGGGGAAGATGGTCGAGCTCGGGTTCGACATCGGGAACTCCCAAACGCCGATCACGCCGGTGATGTTGGGCGAAGCGCCGACGGCATGGCAGTTCTCCCGGGACCTGTTCGCGGAGGAGGTCTTCGCGCAGGCGATCGTGTTCCCCACGGTGCCGCGGGGCAGGGCGCGGATTCGGGTGATGGCGTCCGCGGTCCACACCCAGGAGGACCTGGACTTCGCCCTGAGCAAGTTCGCCCGGGTGGGCCGCAAGCTCGGGGTGATCTAGGGGGCCGTGGAGGCGTGGGAGCCGGCGGCCGGGATCCCGGTGGCGGCCGCGGCCCTGGTCGTCTTGCTTGCTCTGAACCTGGTCGAGCGCCTCATCCCCGGCCACGCCAACCACGCCGTGGCCGCTGCGGACAGGGTGGGAAGGCGCAGCGCCCGGAGCTCCTCGTTCTGCCCGGCGTGTCCGAGGCGAGCTCGCGGTGAGGCGGGGCCTCACAGCCCAAGCTCGGGGGCGATTCCCTGCATCGCCGACAGGACCGCGGCCACGAACTCCTCGAGGGTGAGGCCGAGCCGGGTTCCGAGGGCGATCCCGTCCCGCGACGCGGACCGGGCGAACCCCTTCTCTCGGTACCGGTTGAGGACGTTGTGGGGGGTGAGGCCCCCGATTCGCTCGGGGTGGACGAGGGCGGCGGCAACGATGAGCCCGGTGAGGGGGTCCACCGCGGTGAGGGCGATCTCCATCGGCTCGCGCGGATCCCTGTGCCCGGCATGGGCGAGGATCGCCTGGAGGATCTCCTCGTCCGCGAATCCCAAGCCCCGGAGGATCTCGACCGTGCGGTAGCCGTGGACATCGGGCCGGTCCTTCGTCTCCTCGTAGTCGAGGTCGTGGAGGAGCCCGGCCAGAGCCCACCGATCCGGGTCGCCCCCGAACCGGGGGCCGAGGGCGCGCATCCCCGCTTCCACAGCCAGCATGTGCTTGACGAGGTTCTTCGTCCTCACCCTTTGCTGAACGAGCTTGAGGGCTTGTTCTCGCGTCATCGAGTCTCCTTGTGCCCGTGAGGGCAGAGATCATGTAGGGGGCAGGTCCCGCAGCGGGGCTTCTGGGGTCGGCAGGTCTCCCGCCCGAGGCGGATCAGGTGGAGGTGAAGTTCGAGCTCCTTGCCCCGCGGAACGAGCGGGGCGAGGGCGTCATGAGGATCGCCCTTTCCATCCATGAAGCCCAGTCGTTTTGTGACCCGTGCGATGTGCGTGTCCACCGGGAAGAACGGGCGACCGAACCCAAACAGGAGGACGACGTACGCCGTCTTCTTCCCCACCCCGGGCAGGGAGAGGAGCCAGCCCGCGGCCTCGTCGTCCGGGAGCCGGGCGAGGAGCTCCAGAGAGAGAGCCCCTCGTTCGTCGCGGAGCCGACCGAGGACGGCGTGGAGGCGCTTGGCTCGCTGGCGATGCAGGCCCGCTCCCTGGATCGCGCGGGCGACCTCGCGCTCCGGGGCGGCGAGGACGTTTTCCCAGGTCGGGAACTTCGAGCGGAGCTCGGCGTAGGCGTGGTCCCGGTTGCGGTCGGACGTGTTCTGGGAAAGAATGGTCCGCACGAGGAGATCGAGGGGGGGCTCGGGGTCCTCACGATCCCGAGGGCCGAACCGGCGCTGGAGCCGGTGGGCCACCTCGATCATCCCCGCTCGGCGATCCATGACGGGGAAGGATAGGTGCGCCTGGTCGGGGGGGCAAGAGCCGGCGCATAGAAGGAGGGACATGTTCCGTGCGGATTCAGGGACGACGATCGTAGTGCGATGCAGGGATGGCGAACGCCTTCCCGATGCCCTGCTCGGTCTTGGTGTCACGGCCGCGGGCCTGGTGGCGGGGATCGGGATGCTGCGGGACCTCGTGCTCGGGTACTGGGACGGGGAGAAGTACGTCGAGGAAAGGATCGCGGAACCGGTGGAGCTTCTCTCGCTCCAAGGGAACCTCGGGGACGAGGACGGGAAGCCGGTGCTCCATGCCCACCTCGTCGCGGGGAAGGAGGGAGGGGAGGCGATCGGGGGCCATCTCCTGTCGGCGACCGTCCACAACACCGCGGAGATCCTGTTCCTCCGGCTGTCCGGCGTTCGCCTGGCTCGACGGCGCGACCCAAGCGGACTCCTCGGCCTGTACCCCGAAACGGCCGGGCTTGACGGGCCGGCGGGGCGGAGCTAGAACCACGGCAGGCGAAGGTGGCGGAACTGGCAGACGCGCTGGCCTTAGGAGCCAGTGCCGCAAGGCGTGCGGGTTCGAGTCCCGCCCTTCGCACCAGGGTGGTCCGACGCGCATTCGCCCGTATAATCGAAGGGTCAAGCGGGAATAGCTCAGTTGGTAGAGCGCCACCTTGCCAAGGTGGAGGTCGCGGGATCGAATCCCGTTTCCCGCTCCAAGCAGTGCCGAGGTGGCGAAACTGGCAGACGCAGGGGACTTAAAATCCCCAGAGCGAACGCTCGTGCGGGTTCAAATCCCGCCCTCGGCACAAGCGGGGTGGAGCAATTAGGCAGCTCGCCGGGCTCATAACCCGGAGGTTGCTGGTTCAAGTCCAGCCCCCGCAACCAGAGGGGGGGGATCCGCGCGGGGCCGCGAGGTCCCGTGGGGGTTGTTGGCGGTGTAGCTCAACCGGCAAGAGCGCGCGGCCCATAACCGCGAGGTTCAGGGTTCGACTCCCTGCGCCGCCACAGGGGATGTAGCTCAGTTGGGAGAGCGCCGCGTTCGCAACGCGGAGGCCGGCGGTTCGAATCCGCTCATCTCCACCAGGCTTGCTAGGTTCGGATTTCCCTTGTCAAGGCGCTTGCCAGCGCGTCGAGATCTTGGGGAGTGGTGTAGCCCTGCACGGAGACGCGGAGAAGGGAGCGGCCGTTCCACTGGATCACCGGCACCTCGATCCGCGCGCCCGCGAAGAGGCGCCGCTGGAGCTCCCGGCCGTCGCAGGGGGGCAGTAGGAACGCCCGCATCTGGACGGGCCACGGATGGGGCCCCGCGCTCGCGGGCTCCAGGCCGAGCTCCTCGACCCGGCGGGCGAACCCCTCAAGGAGCGCCCGGCACCGCTCACGCACCGAGTCCCAGCCGTGCTCGTCCATGAACTGGATCGCCGCGGGCACGGTAAGGAACGCCGCGATGTCCCGCGTTCCCTGCCACTCGTGGTCGTCGAGGAAGGGAGATGACCCAGGCCCCTTGGAACCCTCGCCGCCCCAGGAGATCACGAGAGGCTTGAGGCGCCGCTGCGCCTCGTGCCGGGCCCACAGGAACCCCGCTCCCTTGGGGGCCATCATCCACTTGTGGCAGTTCCCGGCGTAAAAGTCCGCTCCCAACGTGCCAAGGTTGAGGGGGATCTGGCCCGGGGCATGGGCCCCATCAATCACCGTAATGATGCCCCGCTCCCGCGCCCGCCCCACGAGCTCTTCCACCGGCAGCCTCATCGCAGTCGGCGAGGTGATGTGGGAGAGAGTGAGGACCCTCGTGCGGGGACTCACCCGGGCCCAGATCCGCTCGGCAACTTCATCTGCGGGCGCGAGCGGCACGGGCACTTCGGCGCGGACGTAGGTCGCACCCCGCTCCGCGCACACGAGGCGCCACATCCGATCCACGGCCCCGTACTCGTGGTCGGTGGACAGGACTTCGTCCCCCAGCGTAAGGTGCAGAGACCGGGCGACGGTGTTCATTGCCGTGGTCGCGTTGGGCACGAAGACGAGGTCGAGGGGGTCGGCGGACAGGAACTCGCCCAACGCGCCCCGAGCCTCGGCCAGCAGGGCGTCGAACCTCCGGTCGAGGAACTCCACCGGCTCCCTCTCCAGCTCCTCCTGCCAGCGCTGGTAGGCGGCAAACACCGGTCGGGGGCACGCCCCGAACGATCCATGGTTGAGAAAGACCACGTTGGGGCGGAGGAGGAAAAGGTCTCGCATCCGCGCCGGATCGGGTTCTCTCAGGGTTCCCCTCCTGGGGCCCCCAGCTTGGCCAGGACCTCAGCCGTGTGTTCTCCCAACCGAGGAGGAGGGAGCGGGCTCGGCGGCCATGCCTGGGGAAGGGGGCAGGCGACGCTCGTGTAGCGCCCGGCGGTCGGGTGCTCGACCTCAACGAGGATCCGGCCGACAAAGCCCGGGGTGCCAAACAGGTCGCCCAGCGCGTTCACGGGACCAGCGGGGACCCCTGCTTCCTTCAGAACCGTGGTCCACTCCTCCCGCGGCCTGGCGCGGAGGACGTCGGTGAGGACTCCCACCAGGATCTCTCGGTTCCTCACCCGCTCGGGGTTCGTGGCGAACCGGGGGTCCGTAGCAAGATCGGGCCGGCCCACCGCGGAGCAGAGGGCTCGGTATTGGCCATCCGTGCCCACGGCGACCATGAGGAGGCCATCGTGGGTCGGGAACGCCTGGTAGGGGACGATGTGGGGGTGGGCGGTCCCAAGACGCCGGGGTTCCGTCTTTGTGAGCAGGAACGCTTGGGCGACGTTGGCCAGTGCCCCGGCTGAGCACTCGACCAGGGTTGCCTCCACCTCCCCTCCCTCTCCGGTGCGTTCCCGCACGAGAAGGGCCCCCAGGGTCCCGGCGAGCGCCGCCCACGCGGTGAGGACGTCCACGATCGCCACCCCCACCTTGACCGACGTCTCCCCGTCCCCGGTGATCGCCATCAGGCCACCCAGGGCCTGGATGAGGGCGTCAAACCCGGGCTCGTCCCGGTACGGACCGGGAGGGAATCCAGCCACCGCCGTGTGCACAAGGCGCGGGTTGAGGGTGCGGAGTTCTGGGTAGCCGAGCCCGAGCTTGGCCGCGGTCTCGGGGAGGAAGTTGTGAACGAGGACGTCGCTCTTCTCGATCAGCCTGCGGAGGACTTCCCGGTCGGAGGAGAGGTCGAGGGCGATCCCGAGCTTCCCCCGGTTCACGGAGAGGAAGTACGCCGACTCCCCTCCCACGAACGGTGGCCCCCAGCGTCGGGTCTCGTCGCCGCTTTCCGGCCGCTCGACCTTGATCACCTCGGCTCCGAGGTCGGCCATCCACATCGCCGCGAGCGGGCCGGCGAGGATCCGCGAAAGGTCCAGCACGCGCATCCCGTGAAGGGGTTTCATGTCAGGCGAACAGCGGCTGCTCCTCCTCCTGGGTAGCAAGGGGAATTCGGACCGTTCCATACTGGCCATCGTACCCGGGCTCGACGGCAAGATCCCCCGTGCGGACCTTGGCCAGCGCCTCCGCAACGCGCGGAGGGAGCTTGCGACTGAGTTCTTCCATGGGGAGGTCAAGGAGGATCCGGAACTCGCTCCCGAACTGGCGAACGAGCCGCTCGTATTCCGCCTCCACCCCGCGGGTGGCTGCACCCAGGCCGAGGGCCTGGGAGAGGATCTCCACGAGGGGGACAAGGGAGCGGTAGGGGACTGCGTTCGAGTGCCGGTACCCTGTGGGACGGTCGGCGAGGTCTTCCACGCGGTGGAGGACGCCCACGGTGACGGAACGGCCGCAGGCCGGGCATCTACCCTGGCAGGCCCTTGTCTCCCGTGGCGCGAAGGAGACCCCGCATTCCCGGTGCCCGTCGTAGTGGTACTTCCCCTCCTCGGGGAAGAACTCGATCGTGAACAGGAACTGCCCTCGGTTGCGGAGGGCAGAAACCAAAGCGGGGTACGAGATCTCCGGGAGGTCAAATGCCGACGCCTCCCGGCCGAGGCGAGACGGGGAATGCGCGTCCGAGAACGACACGAGGGCCAACGGGTCCAGGGCCGAGAGGCGCCAGTTCATGGGGGGATCGGAGGAAAGCCCGGTCTCAATTGCGGCCACGTGCTTGGCCGCTCCTTCCAGCGCTTCCGGTAAGGAATCGAACCCCGATTGGGATCCAAAGATCGAGTACCACGGGGTCCAGGCATGGGCGGGGAGAATCTCCGCCTCGGGTGAGGCGGCGCGCACGGCTTCCACGAGGCGCTGACCAGTTGTTCCCAGCTGGGGGCGTCCGTCGGCCGCAAGGTTCCCGATCTTCGCGAGTTCCCCGTTGATGCGGGAGGCTCCTTCGGCGTTGGGGGCGAGGAGAAGGAAGTGCACCCGCCGCACCCGGCCCTCGTGCGACCAGATCGCTGCCACCTCGGCCGTGTAGGCGAACCGTGCCCCGGCGTACGTGTAGACCCCCTCGTCCATGGGGACAAGGTGCGCCGCAAGGTGGGCAAACCACTCAGGGTGGGTGAAGTCGCCTGTGCCGAGGAGGTCGAGTCCCTTGAGTCTGGCCCATCGGGCGAGGCCGGGGAGGTTCATGTCCGGGCTTGTCGCCCGCGAGTGGCGGGAGTGGAGGTGGAGGTCGGCGATGACCCTCATGGGCCTGCGCTCCCCTCGTTCAGCCGGCCCCGGCCGCGGCCCGGAGGGCCTTCACCCGGTCCGCCCTCTCCCAGGTCGGGGAAAGGTCGAGGCGGCCGAAGTGGCCGTAGCAGGAGTAGGGCTCGTAGATCGGTCGGCGGAGATCGAGGGCCTCGATGATCGCTGCCGGGCGGAAGTCGAACACTTCGGTCACCGCGTTCGTCAGCGCCCTGGGGGGCGCGGCGCTCTTTCCAAGCGGGGTCACGTTCAGGGCGAGGGGCTGCGACCGCCCAATCGCGTAGGCCACTTGGACCTCGCATGCCCCAGCAAGGCCAGCCGCGACGATGTTCACCGCCGCGTAGCGGGCCATGTACGCTCCGGAACGATCGACCTTTGTTGGGTCTTTCCCCGAGAACGCGCCCCCGCCGTGGGAGCCGTACCCGCCGTAGGTGTCGACCGCGATCTTCCGCCCCGTCATCCCCGTATCCGAGGCAGGCCCGCCGATGACGAACCGTCCCGACGTGTTCACGTACACGTTCGTTTCCTCGTCGAGCCAGCCATCGAGCACCGGCTCGACCACGAGCTTCTTGAGGTCCTCCTCCACCGTTTCCGGTGCGACGTCTTCGGAGTGCTGGGCGGCAAGGAGCACGGCGTGGACGCGGATTGGGCGTCTGTCCTCGTACTCCACGGTGACCTGGGTTTTGCCGTCAGGACGAAGGTAGACAAGGGACCCGTCCTTGCGGACCTCGGCCAGCCGCCGAGCTAACTTGTGGGCGAGTACGATCGGAAGCGGCGTCCTCTCTGGGGTCTCATCCGTCGCGTACCCGAACATGATTCCCTGGTCGCCGGCTCCCACCTGGTCGTACTTTTCCCTCTCCCCGCGCCGCAGCACGGCCTGGGCAATGTCGGGGGACTGCTGCCGGATGAGATTGGCTACCGCACAGGCGTCAAAGGAGAGGCCGTACTCGGGCTTCACGTAGCCCACCTCACGGATCACGCGGCGGGCGCTTTGGCCCACGTCGAACTGGGCGCTTGCCGTGACCTCTCCCCCGACGAGGATCAGCCCTTGGGTCACGAACGTCTCGCACGCCACCCGCCCCTGGGGGTCTTGGGAAAGCACGGCGTCAAGGACGGCGTCGGAAATCCGGTCCGCAAGCTTGTCGGGGTGCCCCTCGATCACGGATTCAGCGGTCGTCAGCCGTTTCCTCTCTTTCCTTTCTTCCATCGCCATCCCGTCGGGTAGGGTATCCTCTTTCGGCGTGAGGGGCCAATTCCCTGAACGTTAGGGTACACTTCGGGTATTCGCTCGGGGGAAGCCCACCGCGAGGAGGGACGATGGAACGGACGCTTGTGCTCTTGAAACCGGATGCGCTCCAGCGGCGCTTGGCGGGCCAGATCATCGCTCGGTTCGAGGCCAAGGGCCTCAAGATCGTGGGGGTGAAGCTTGTCCAGGTGACGCGCGAAGTCGCGGCGCGCCACTACGCCGAACACGTGGGGAAGCCCTTCTACGAGGATCTTGTGTCGTTCATCACCTCCGCTCCTGTGGTCGCCCTCGTCATCGGGGGGCCGCGGGCGATCGAGGCCGTGCGGGGGCTGATGGGTAAGACGAACCCCTTCGACGCCGCCCCGGGCACGATCCGCGGGGACTACGGCCTATCCGTCGGGATGAACCTCGTCCACGGCTCGGACTCCCCGGCCTCTGCGGCCCGCGAGATCCCCCTCTTCTTCGCCCCCGAGGAGATCCTGGACTACCGCTTGACCGACGCGGCCTGGCTCGGAGGGTAGGATGCTCCCCCCCCGCTACGACCCGAGCGAAGTCGAACCGCGCGTCCTGGCCCGCTGGGAGAAGGCAGACCCCTGGCGGTGCGATCCGCACAGCAGGAAGCCACCGTACTCGATCGTCATCCCGCCCCCCAACATCACGGGCCGGCTTCACCTCGGCCACAACCTCGTGTACACGCTGCACGACCTCCTCATCCGCTACAAGCGGATGGACGGGTACGAGGCGTGCTGGTTCCCCGGGACCGACCACGCCGGGATCGCCACCCAGAACGTCGTGGAGAGGGCCCTCGCCCGGGAGGGGCTCACCCGCCAGGCCGTGGGCCGGGAGGAGTTCGAGCGCCGGGTGTGGGCGTGGAAGGAGAAGTACGGGAACGAGATCGTTGACCAGCTCAAGGTTTTAGGCTGCTCGTGCGATTGGTCGCGGCAAAGGTTCACCCTCGACCCAGGCCTGTCCCGGGCGGTGACGCTGGCGTTCGTTCGCCTCCACCGCGAGGGACTCATCTACCGCGGGGAGTACATGGTCCACTGGTGCCCTCGGTGCGGGACGGCCCTGTCCGATGTCGAGGTCGAACACGAGGAGGCGGATGGTCACCTGTACTTCATCCGCTATCCCCTGGAGGAGGGCGGCCACGTCACCGTGGCCACCACCCGGCCGGAGACGATGCTCGGGGACACCGGGGTCGCCGTGAACCCCCATGACGAGCGGCACCGAGGCCTCATCGGGCGAATGGCCCTCCTCCCCCTCCTCGGGCGGCGGCTTCCTATCGTGGGAGCGCGCGAAGTGGACCCGGCGTTCGGAACAGGTGTTCTCAAAATCACCCCTGGCCACGACCCCGTGGACCGGGAGATCGGGAAGCGACACACGCTTCCGACGATGGACGTTCTCAACCCCGACGGGACGATCAACGACCACGGAGGTCCGTTCGCCGGACTCGATCGGTTCGCGGCCCGGGAGGAGATCGTGAAGCGCCTCAAGGCGGAGGGGCTTCTCGAGAAGGTCGTCCCGTACCGCCACGCCGTTGGGCACTGCCAGCGCTGCCGGACCCGGGTCGAGCCGAAGATCTCCACCCAGTGGTTCGTGCGCATGACCCCCTTGGCCGAGCCGGCGATCCAGGCCGTGCGCTCGGGCCGGATCCAGTTCGTCCCCGACCGCTGGGCAAAAGTGTACTTCGATTGGCTCGAAGGGATCCGCGACTGGTGCGTGTCCCGCCAGCTGTGGTGGGGGCACCGCATCCCCGCCTGGTACGGCCCGGATGGCGAGGCGTTCATCGCCCTCGACGAGGCCGAGGCGCGAACGCTTGCCGGAGAACGCTACGGCCGCGAGGTGCCCCTCCGCCAGGATGAGGATGTCTTGGATACCTGGTTCTCGTCCGCCCTGTGGCCGTTCTCGGTCATGGGGTGGCCGGAGAAGACGGTCGAGCTCCGAGTGTTCTACCCGACCTCGGTTCTCGTGACGGCGTTTGACATCCTCTTTTTTTGGGTGGCGCGAATGGCGATGATGGGCCTCCACTTCATGGAGGAGGTCCCGTTCCGCGAGGTCCTCATCACCCCGTTCATCGTGGATGAGCGCGGCCAGAAGATGAGCCGGTCCCGGGGGAACATGATTGACGCCCTCGAGGTCAAGGAAAGCCACGGCATGGACGCCCTCCGGTTCACAATGGCTCAGAGCTCGACGAAGGGTCGGGAGATACGGTTCTCGCAGCGCCAGCTCGATGAGGCGCGCAACTTCGAAAACAAGCTGTGGAACATGGCCCGGTTCATCCTCACCAACACGGAGGACCTCCCGGTGGGGGGTTCCCTTGAGGGTCGGCTTCTCTCTGTCGAGGACCGTTGGCTTCTGTCTCGGCTGAGCGGGCTCGTGGACAAGGTCCGGACGGAGCTTGACCGCTACAACTTCCACCTCGCAACCGACGCCCTCTACCACGTGGTGTGGCACGAGCTGTGCGACTGGTACCTGGAGCTTGCCAAGCTCCGGCTCCAAGGGGGCGATCGGGAGGAGAGGATCACCTGCCAGCTTGTCCTGCGGGAGGCGTTAGACCTCGTGGTTCGACTCCTCCATCCGATCATGCCGTTTCTCACCGAGGAGATCTGGGGCCACATGGGAGAGAAGGGGAGCCTCTCCCGGGCCGCCTACCCCGAGCCGTGCCCGGAGTGGCGAGACCTGGAGGCGGAGGGGCAACTCGGCCGGCTGATGGACCTCATCCGCGAGGTGCGGGCCGTCCGCGCCGAGGTCGGAGTCCTCGCAGGGGCGGAGGTGGACCTGGTCCTCGTTGCGGGAGGAGAAGAGCTGGCAAGGGCGTTTGCTCCGGCCATCCAGCGCCTCGCCCGGGCGGCTTCGGTCCGCCACGAGCCAGGCGCCCGACCGCCCCACGGAGCAGCGCGGGGGGTAGCGGGCGAGATCGCGTTCTTCCTTCCCGTGGGCGAGCTCGTGGACTGGGAGGCGGTGCGGGCGCGAACGCGCCGGGATCTTGAGAAGGCCCGAGCCGAGCTCGGGAAACTTGAGACGCGGCTTGCGAACCCCCAGTTCCGGGAGAAGGCCGCTCCCGACGTGGTAAGCAAAGCGGAGGAGGAGGCGCAGGCGTTGCGCGCCCGCTGCGCGCGCCTGGAGCGCTACCTTGCCGACTAGAGCCTGACGGGAACCACCAGGGGCCCGGCACGCTCCAAGGAGAAGATGGCGATGAGGGATGCAACCAGGGGAACCAAGACGCAGGCCGCGCTTCTGGAGGGGGTGCGGGCGCGGCCGCTTCCGTGCCACGTGGCCCTCGTCATGGACGGAAACGGCCGCTGGGCCCAGGGGCGCGGGCTCCCGCGGATGGAGGGGCACCGCCAGGGGGTGAAGGCCGCCGAGCGGCTCGTTCGCTTCGTGGCCCAGGAGCGCCTGTTCCCTTGGTTGAGCCTGTTCGCCTTCTCCACCGAGAACTGGAACCGGCCGCGGGAGGAAGTGGAGTCCCTGTTTTCTCTCCTCGAGGGGTTCCTCCGCGGCCGAGAAGGGGAGTTCGTGGAGCGGAAGATCCGCCTCCGCGTGCTCGGGGCGGTGGAGGGGTTGCCTTGCTCGCTACGGGAGGCGATTGCCGGGGTCGAGGAACGGACGCGGGGTGGGGATGCCCTCCACCTGGCAGTGGGGCTGAACTTCGGGGGGCGGTGGAGCATCCTCGAGGGGGCGCGGCGGGCGATGGCCCTCGCTCGGGATGGGGCGCTCGTCCCCGAGGAACTGGACATGGCGCGGTTCTCCCTCCTCCTTCCCACGGCTGAGATGCCCGAGCCCGACCTCATCGTCCGCACCGGCGAGGAACAGAGGATCTCGAACTTCTATCTTTGGGAAGCGGCCTACGCCGAGCTCTACTTCACCTCGACCCTGTGGCCGGACTTCGATGAGCAGGCGCTTCTTGTTGCAGTCCAGGACTACCAGGGTCGCCGGCGGCGGTTCGGGAAGGTGGCACCGTGACCTCCCTGGCCAGGCGGCTCCTCACCGCCGCCGTTGTTATCCCGTTCGTCCTCGCCGTGTTCTGGGCCTGCGATCGCTACGAGCTCGACTGGGGAGTATGCCTCTTCCTATCGGGGGTGGCGATGGTCGCGGGGTGGGAGTACCTCCACCTTGTAGGGAACCTCGGGATCTCCCTTCCCCGAGAGCTCTTCATGTTCGCGATCCCGGCCTACCTCATGCTCCTCGTGCCGTGGGGTGGACAGTACGCCCTCGTCGTGGCGTGGGGCGTGGTGTACTTCATCGTGTTCTACAGCTTCTCCCGGCGCGGGGCGCGGGAGGGTTTTTTCGCGTCCCTTGCGGGGATCTTCGGTTTCCTGTACATCCCGGTCACGCTGAGTTTCGTCTACCTTCTCTACAAGCCAGGGTTCCCGTACATCGCCCACTTCCTCCTCATCGTATGGGGCTACGACTCCGGGGCGTACTTCGTGGGAAGCCTGATCGGGCGGCACCAGCTTCTTCCCCGGATCTCGCTTGCCAAGACGTGGGAAGGGGTGGTCGGGGGCGTGATCCTGGCCATGGTGGCCGCGGCCCTCCTCCCGGAGTTCCTGAGCGCTCCCCTGCGGTGGATCGTTCCCATCGCCCTCCTCGGGCTAGGGGTGGGCCTGTTCTGCCAGCTTGGGGACCTGTTCGAATCCCTGGTGAAGCGGGCCGCGGGGGTGAAGGACACAGGGCGTCTCTTCCCCGGGCACGGGGGGATGCTTGACCGGATCGACGGGATTCTCGCTGCCCTCCCTGTGTACTACTTCCTCATGCGCTACGTGTTCGCCCTGATCTAGGAGCGTTTTGCGTTCGCCTGAAGCTTCTCCTCCACCGAGCGCACCTTCTGCTCGAGCCGTCCCGGCGGGCTCTCGCGGTCGTCGATCTTGATGAGGGTGGACACACGGCGGCAATCGGCCCGCACCACCATGTGGCAGGCCCGGATCACGGCCAACACCTCGTCCCACTCCCCCTCCACGACCGTCCCCATCGGGGTGAGCATGTGGGGTAGTCCGCTCTCCTGCACGATCCTCTCGCAGCGGGCGACGTAGGCGGAGAGGGACTCCCCGGCACCAATCGGGGTGATCGTGAACTCGCACACGATCATCCGGCCCCTCGCACCTGGACCTTGGTGAACTTGGCCGGAGCTGTGCCATGCCCGACCTGCATCACCTGCCCCGGCTCGCCTTTGCCGCAGTTGGGCACCCCCCACATCCGCCACTCCCCTGGCCCGGCGATCGCCACGCAGGAGCCCCAGAACTGGGGCGTGATCCCGGTGTACAAGGGGTTCCTGAGGATCCTTGTCATCCGCCCGTCCTCGATCTCCCAGGCGATCTCGGTCCCGAACTGGAAGTTCACCCGCCGGTCGTCAATGGACCACGACTTGTTCGTCGCGAAGTAGATCCCGTGTTTCGTGTCCCGGAGGAGGTCCTCCAGTGTCCCTTCCCGGGGAAGAAGGTTGATGTTCGTCATCCGGACGATGGGGATCCTCGCCCAGCTTGACGCCCGCGCTGCTCCTCCGCTCCGGCGGGCGCTGATCGTGGGGGCTGTGTCGCGGGAGGTGAGGTACCCCACGAACAAGCCCTCCTTCACGAGGTCCACCCGCTGGGCGGGGACACCCTCGTCGTCGTACCCAAACGTCCCTAGCCCGCCGGGAACCGTTGCGTCGGCGACGAGGTTCACGATCTCCGATCCGTACCGGAAGCTCCCCCGCTTGTCCAAGGAAAGGAAACTCCCTCCGGCGTAGGAGAGCTCGGTTCCCAAAACGCGGTCGAGCTCGGTGGGGTGCCCGACCGACTCGTGGACCTGGAGCGCGAGCTGGGACCCCTCGAGGATGATGTCGTAGATGCCGGAAGGGCAGATCGGAGCGGAGAGGAGGGCCACGGCTTCCTCCGCGATCCGCGGAGCGTGGGAGAGGAGATCGAGCCCCTCGATGAACTCGTAGCCTAAGCTCGCGTAGTCCCCTCCGAACGCGCACGGGTACGAGCGGCGCTGGAACTCGCCCGCTCCCGCGGCGTAGGCCTCGATTCCCGCCCCGCAGCTCGTGAGCGACTGGCGGATGAGGCTTCCTGTCGTATTTCCGAACACCTTCTCCACCCGCCAGGAGGAGATGGACCCCTTGGCCATCGCGACCCCGGGGACGGCGAGGATCCGGTCGCTACAGGAGAAGAGAAGGGCAAGCTTCTCCTCCAGGGGGACGGCGAGGGGATCGCGCCGGTGGGCGCTCGCGAACGAGGCCCGGTGGGGAGGCTCGGGGGCGAGTTCCACCCGTGTCCGCTGCACGGACGCCGTCGCCTCGGCGATGGCAAGGGCGGATTTCGCCGTCCGCCGGATCGCCGTCTTCGTTGTGTCCGCGGTCGCTGCGAAGCCCCATGCTCCGTTGTGGAACACGCGGATCCCGATCCCGTGGGACTCGCGGCGAGAGAGGGAATCCACCTCGCGGTTCTTGACGCTCACGTTCTCCTCGGTGCGGTGCTCGGCGCGCACCTCCCCGTAGTCTGCCCCGAGCGCTTCAAGCGCGTTCAAGCCTTCGTGGATGAGTTCTTCCATCTCCTCCCCCTTTGCGGTTTCGCTCAGGCCGTCTCGACCGCCACGACCTCCGGCACCTCTTCCTTGAGCATCCGCTCGATCGTGTTCTGGAGGGTCATCGCGGCCATCGGGCACCCGTGGCACGCCCCGGTGAGCCTCACCCGCACGACTCCTCCTTCCGTGACCTCCACAAGCTCGACGTCCCCCCCATCCGCCTGCAGGTACGTTCGGATCCCCTCCAACGCTTCTTGAACCTTGTCTTCCATGGTTGCTGGCCTCCTCCGAGGTCGGTTCCTCGGTGCTGCCGGGAAGGATACCCGCTTTGCGCCGCGGCGGGGATGGGCGGCCGCCGGCGTCCCTGAGTAGACTGGGCTCAGCACCACTGGCTCGCGCGAGGGGGGAGGATGCCCTACATCGAGGCCCGCGAGTGGGAGCGAAGGATCGCGGCACAGGTGCTGGCGGTGGTGGGGCGTTCGGGGGACAGCCTGCCTGGGCGGGCCCTGGTGCGGGTCATCTCCCCGGCGGTGACGCGGTTTGCCGAGGTGGCGGCGACCTGCGATCGCCTTGTGGCCGAGGAAGGGCTCGTGGCTGCCGCGCGGTGGACGCTCTCCCGACTCTCGACCGGCCTCCGGGTGGAGGGGGCGGAGGCTATGCCCCCGGCAGGACCCGTGCTCATCGTGGCCAATCACCCTGGGTCGGTGGACGCCCTCGCCCTTGCGGCGAGCTCCGGTCGCGACGACTTGCGGATCCTGACCTGGCCCATGCCGTTCCTGGAGTACTTGCCGCACGTGGAACCCCACCTCATTTCCGCCCCAGCCGAACAGGCGCGGCGGGCGGGGGCGGTCCGGGAAGGGATCCGGCACCTGCAGCAAGGAGGGGCTCTCCTCCTCTTCGCCGGCGGACGGCTGGAGCCGGATCCGGCGACGATGCGCGGGGCGGAGGCCGAGCTCTCGCGCTGGTCGCGGAGCATCGAACTCTTCCTCCGCGCCGTGCCCGAGGCCACGGTCGTGCCGGCGATCGTGAGCGGCGTGTTGGCCCAGCGGTATGTGCGCCACCCCGTCACCTGGCTTCGCCGGGGGAGACTCCCCCGCCAGCGGATGGCGATGGTCCTCCAGTTCGTCCAACAGATGAGGGGAAAGAGGATCCCCCTTGTTCCGCGCGTTGGTTTTGGCGCCCCGCTCAGGGGAGCTGACCTCGAGGGGGACCCGTGGGCGCAGATCCTTGCATCGGTGCGCCAGCTGCTTTCGTCCTCCGTTCAAGCCGGGCAGGAAGGCCCGGGGCGAGGCTCCCCCGCTCAGTTCACTTGAGGGCCTCGTGGGTTGTGAACGCCCGGAGCGGGGAGAGGATGCGGAGGACCGCCTCGTCGTTGGGGAGCAGGGAGGCGGTGATCATCCGGGCGAGGAGTTCGCCCAAGCCCGGCCCAAGCATCACCCCTTGCCCGCACATCCCGATCGCCATCGCGTACCCCGCGACCTCCTCTGCCCACCCCACGAGCGGGGATCCGTCCGGCGTCATCGGATAGAGGCCCCGCCACGTCCGCCGCACCCGTAGGTTGGCGAGCCTCGGCATGACCTCGACCATCCGCCGGGCAACCGTGGGGAGAAACGCGCTCGTCTCCCGGCAGTCCTCGCCCACGATCGGGGGTTGAGGAGTAATACAGAACGTGATCTGCCCCGAGGCAAGCTGATGGAAGTAGCAATTGGACGACCCCGGCCTGGGCCGGGTGTCCACGACCATCGGGTCGAGGAAGTGGGCCACGGGCTCGGTGACCCCGGCCTCGTGGGAATCCGGGTGAACAGGGTGATCGAGCCCGACGAGCTTTCCCACCCCGCGGGCCCACGCCCCGGCGGCGTTGACCACAACCTCCGTCTCGTAGCGGCCCTTGTCCGTCTGCACCGCCCGCACCCTTCCCCCCCGGACCTTGATCCCCGTGACTTCCTCCCCGAACCGGAACGTGGCCCCCAGTCTCCGGGCCTCGTCGTAGAACGCGTGGCAAAGGAGGAGAGGAGAACAGTGGCCATCATGGGGGGAGTGGGTCCCCCCGATGAGCCTGGCCGGGTTGAGGTCAGGCACAACCTCGAGGAGGGCTGGCCCATCGAGCCATTCAATGGCCAAACCGTGCTCATGCTGGATCACAAGGAGGTCCTTGAGGGCCCGTTCTTCGCGGGGGGTGTAGGCCACGAACGCGTACCCCCCGCTTCGCCACTCGATGTCGTGGCCGTGGGTTTCCTCCCAGCTCGCCAGGATCTCGATCGTGCGCTGGCAGAGGCGGATTTTGGCCGGGTCGGAATGGGTGGCGCGGATCCCGCCGATCGCTGCCTTGTTCGAACCCTGGCCTACGCTGGGGCTTCGGTCGAGGACGAGGACCCTGAGCCCAGACCGGGCGAGGAAGAACGCCGCGGGCGTCCCCACGCTTCCCGACCCGATCACGACCACGTCGTAGGCGTTCATTCTTCCTTCGCCCCGGCGAAACGACCGAGGGGCACTTCCATAAAGAGCGGCCGGGGAACGTAGTCCGTGGCCTCCTCCATGGGGACCCCTTCTTCCCGGAACAGGCGCCGCAGGAGCGGGCCGCACGTCTTTCCGCCGCAGGCCCCCATCCCCGCGCGGGTGACGGCCTTGATCTCGTTCATGTCCCGGACGCCTTGGCGGATGAGGGCCCGCACCTCCTCCACCGTCACCCGCTCGCAGCGGCACAGGATCTCGTCGTCTGAGAGGCGCACCGCGGGCTGGGGGAAGGGTTCGCAGGTCCACCGGGCGAGACGGATCCCAGCGACCCGGGGCGCCAGCTCCCCGGGCACGGAGAGCTTGACCAGCACGGTGCGGTCGTTGCGTCTCGTTTCCTGGACCGCCGCGACCGTGAACTCCCCGAGATCCTTCCCCGCGACGTCCACTGCTGTGACCTCGTCCCCCTCCCGCACCGCGCCCGGGCCAAGCTCGACGGGAACCGTGACTGTGGGATTCGCTTGGTTACGGCGGGAGTCCACCAGGGTGACCGCGAGCCCTGGGCAGGCGACCACGCACCTCTCGCATCCCAGACACGGCGTCTCGTCCACCGTCACGTACTCCGGGAGCTTGCGGATGTCCGCCGGGTCAATGCGGAGGAGACCCTGCGGGCACACCGAGGTGCAGGGGTCGCACGGGATCTCCTCGTGGCAGTGGAGCACGGGCACCACGCCCTCCCGGATCGCCGGAGGCTGGGGAGCGCGGCGTGCCCCAGGTTTGGACTTCAGGATCTCCGCCATCCGCTCCCACTCGGAAGGGATTTCGATCCCTGTCTCCCCCAGTTCCCGGGCGATCCTGCGGCCCGCGATCTTCCCGGAGAAGATGGCCGCCGAGGCCTCCGCGATCTCTTGGGCGTCGCCGGCGGCGAACGCCCGCATCCCGTACTCCTGGGCCTTGCGGTAGAACTCGTCCACTGGGTCGAGCCCGACCGCCACGAGCACCGTGTCGCACCCGTACGTTTTCTCCGTCCCCGGGATCGACCGGAACGACTTGTCCAGCTGGACGATCGTCACCGATTCCACTTGTTCCGCGCCGTTCGCGGAGAGGATCGTGTGTGACGTGTAGATTGGGATCCCGAGGCGGGCGAGCTTATCGCGGTGGACCTTGTACCCCCCGCACTCGGGCAACGCCTCGACCAAGCCCACGACCTCGATCCCGGCCTGGAGGGCGTGGTAGCCGGCGATGAGGCCGACGTTCCCCCCCCCGACGATGAACAGCTTCTCCGCCGCTCGCACGAGGTCGCGGTTGACGAGGGTCTGGAACGCCCCTGCCCCGTACACGCCGGGAAGAGTGTTCCCCTTGAACAGAAGCGACCTCTCCCGCGCCCCGGCCGCGACGAGGAGGACCTCAGGGGCGACGAGGACGTACTCCTTTCCCGCGTGGAGGATCCCCACCGCCCGGTCGCTGTACACAGCAAGCGCAGTGGAGCCAAGCCATACCTCGACCGACCCCTGCGCGCGGACCTCCCCCTCCAGGCGCGTGGCGATGTCGATCCCCCGTGTTCCCGCGAACACGGCTTCTGTAGAGCCGAAGAAGCGGTGGGTCTGGAGGACGAGCTTTCCCCCGAGCGTGTGCTTGTCGTCGATAAGGAGGGTTCGGATCCGGCGGCCCCCAAGCTCGATCGCTGCCGACATCCCGGCCGGTCCCCCTCCGATCACGAGGGCGGGGACCTCGATCCGCCTGATGTCCTTCATCGTGGGGGGCGCGGCGACGCGGGGCAGTTTGGGGAGCCCTTCCGCGGGCTCGACCCGCATCCCCGCCTCGACAAACGTCATGCATGCCTTCAGGGGCCGGCCGTCCGCGATCACCAGGCACTGCGCGCACTGACCGTTGGCGCAGAAGATCCCCTGAGGTGCCCCATCCTTTGGATGGTGCCCGAACGTGCGGATCCCGGAGGCGAACAGGGCAGCGGCGATCGTCTCCCCGGGGTAGCCGAGGAGCACCTTCCCCCCAAACGTGAACGGGAACGGTTCCCCCCGTAGGGTGGGGAGAATTGGGTGGTTCGTTATTCTCATCGGGGGCTCCCGGGGGGAGGGGTTCGGGGTGTAAGAGACGGGAAGGGGGCGGCGGAGGGGAGGGACATCGCGCGGATTCTACCGAAGGCCACTTGCGGTGTCACACCGCCGACCTACCCCCGAGCGCCCGCCGGGCACCACGAAGCCTGGGGGAAGTTGAGCGCCCGTTCGTCTCCGATGCAGAGGTGGCCCCCCCCCGGTAGGGGGAAGTACCGGGTCCTGCCCAAGGCGGCGATCAGGGCTACGGTGGCACCTGCTGCCCGCACGACTAGGGCGCGCCCTCGGTCACGATGCGCACCGGTCCCGCAAGGGCGCGGACGGTGACTTCCACTGTCTGGTAAGAGGTCCCGTACTCCGGGGACGACGCGAACGCGCCCTCGCGCTCCCAGTCCGTGGGGACGTCTACTGGGCCGCACCCCTCGATCCGGACTCTCGTCCCGAGGCCTTTAGGGATGCGTACGGTGACTTCACCTGTTCCACTCACCACTTCGGCGACTCCACCTTGGGCCGGGAGGGCGAGGTCCACAGGTCCAGCGCCCCCCCGCACGATAAGCCGCGTCAGGACAAGCGAAGTGAGGTCAAGGGTTGCTCTCCCATCGCCCAGGGTGGCCTCGAGGGCCAAGGGGATCGAGGTCGGGAGTTCGACCGTGGCCAGGCACCGCTCTGGCCACAGGACAGCCGGGAGCTCGTACAGGCGGTTGAGGACCAGGGTGAACCGCTCCGTCCCGTGGCTTCGGGTTGACGTCCAGTGCGCGCGGTCCGGCCAAGGGGCGACGACCGTGCCCCCGACGAGGAGGTCGGGTGTACCCCCAGGGCGGACAACGACCTTCCCCACCGGGGCCCGAAGAACCACCTCCGCCTGCACCGCCCCCCCAATGGGGACCCCCAGCCTCTCTCCTGGCCCAACCGGAGAGGGCCCAAACAGGGCGAGGAGGACTGCGAGAGCGACGAGCAGGGCGACCGCGCTGCCCATGGCCCACCGGAGGACCGACCGCCCAAATAGGATGTCGAGCCCAAGCGCAATCAGAAACACCGGCCATAGCCGCACCAGGAAGGTCCACGCCGTCCACGGGACGAGGCCGAGGTTGTTGAGGAGGAGGACCACCCCTGCCGCGATGAGGAGGAGCGGCCCGAGAATGCTTCCCCGTCGTTTCATTTTGAATTTCCCCTCACGAGGCGCCACAGAAGGGCCGCGCCGATGGCCACGAGGACAAGCGGCCACAGGATGCCAAACCGGAGCCACCACGCCCACCCGAACCCGAGGTTCCTGAGGAGGAGCGAGACCCCAAGGAAGATGAGGATCGCCGCCACGGCCACCGCAAGGCTCGTGTCGCGGCGGGCGACTGCGGTCCGCACTTCCTCTCCGAACTCCTTGGCCCGGTCCGCGATCTCCTCCGCCCCGGACCGGACCGCGTCCTTGGGCGGCCCGGCCGGACCCCCTTCTCGGGGGATGATGAGCCAGAGGATGGCGTAGAGGAGGATCCCCACCCCGCTCGCTACGGCAAGCACGGCGAACACGACGCGAACGAGGTTCGGGTCCACCCCAAGGTGCTCCCCGATCCCCCCGCACACCCCCCCAAGGAGCGCATCCGACCTGCTGCGGTAGAGCCTCTTCACCGGCCCCTCCTTCGGTGGGTAGTGTACCACGCCCAGCCGGAGTCCTTTGCTCGGCTCGCGTGAGGCGGCTAGAATAGAACTGATCGCAGATGTGCCTGGCCATTCCGACGAAGGTGACGACGGTCGAGGGGAAGGTGGCCACGGTAGACGTCCAGGGAGTTCAGGCCCAGGTCCGGCTCGATGCCCTCGGGGAAGAGGTTCAGGTGGGGGACTACCTCCTTGTGCACGCCGGGTTCGCCCTCCGCCGGCTGGATCCCCAGGATGCCCGGGAGACGCTGGCTCTCCTCGAGGAGCTGATCTCCGCCGACCCCCCCGCGTCGGGGGCGAGCCGGGCCACGGCGTGACCGATCTCCCGTTGGGCCCGTTCTCCCTGCGCGACCCAGCCCGGGCCTGTGGCCTGGTCTCCCTTCTCCGGCGCTACGCCCCGAAGGACCCGGTACGGATCGTCCACGTGTGCGGGACCCATGAGATGGCGATCGCCCAACACGGGCTGCGGACCCTCCTTCCGGAAGGAGTCGAAGTGCTGGAGGGGCCAGGGTGCCCGGTGTGCGTCACGCCGACGGTGGACCTCGACCGAGCGGTCAAGCTCGCCGAACAGGGGGCGATCGTGTGCACGTTTGGGGACATGACGCGGGTTCCGGGAACGCGCGTCACGCTCGCCGAGGCGCGGGCTCACGGAGCGGACGTCCGGATCGTGCTCTCCGCCGCCGATGCGGTGGACGTGGCGCGGAAGAACCCCCACCGTGAGGTAGTGTTCTTCGCCGTTGGGTTCGAGACCACCGCTCCCGGCACCGCGGCCGTGCTCCTCGACTCCCCTCCCGCCAACTTCTACGTTCTTGCCTCCCACAAGCTTATCCCGCCCGCGCTTTCCGCCCTCCTGGCCGGGCCCCCGATTCGGATCGCGGGCTTCCTCGCCCCGGGGCACGTCTCGACTGTGATCGGCGCGCGTGCCTACCGGCCGGTTGTCGAGCGATACCCTGTCCCGATCGTGGTCGCCGGGTTCGAGCCCTTGGACATCCTGTACGCGATCGCCCTCGTCCTCAGGCAGCTTCGCGAGGGCCGGGCCGAGGTGGAGAATGCGTACCCCCGGGCGGTGGCCGAAGAGGGGAATCTCCGCGCCCAGGACCTCCTCGCTCAGGCGTTCGCGCCAAGCGATGCCGGATGGCGGGGGATCGGGACGATCCCCGCGTCTGGGCTCCGCATCCGCGACGAGCTCGTCCGGTGGGATGCCGCTCGGGCGTTCCCGATCGAGGTTGAGGAGGGAGAGGAGAAGCCGCAGGGCTGTCTCTGTTCCGAGATCCTCCTTGCCCGCGCTGTGCCCGCGGACTGCCCCCTGTTCCGCGATCCGTGCACGCCCCTGTCCCCGGTCGGGCCGTGCATGGTGGGATCGGAAGGGGCGTGCAACGTGGGGTACCGGTACGGGGGCAGGCCGAGCCTATGAGTCGTCTGTCCGACGAACGGGTGACCGCCCTCCACGGCGCCGGGGGCGAGCTGATGGGGAAGTTCCTCGCCGAGAGGATCCTCCCCAAGTTCCGGCTGCGGGCCGCGGGGCCGATCGGACTTGACGAGCTCGACGACGGAGCGGTGGTCGAGCTTCCGCCGGGTCAGGTCGTGGTCACGACCGACAGCCACGTGGTGAAGCCGTTCCTCTTCCCAGGGGGAGATATTGGGAAGCTCGCCGTGTGCGGGACGGTGAACGACCTCGCCGTGATGGGGGCCCGGCCGGTGGCCCTCACCCTGGGGCTCATCCTCGAGGAGGGCTTTCCCCTAGCTCTTCTGGAACGGGTTCTCCTCTCTGCAGCGGCAGTCCTGTCCGAGCTTGGGGTTCCCCTCGTCGCCGGCGACACGAAGGTGATGGGCAGAGGCGAGCTCGATGGGATCGCCATCAACACGACCGGGATCGGTGTCGCGGAGCGGGCCATCTCCGATGCTGGTCTCCGCGCGGGCGACGCGATCCTCGTCACGGGGACGGTGGGGGACCACGGGATGGCGCTCCTCGCCGCCCGGGAAGGGTTCCACCTCCAGACCGAACTCCGGAGCGATGTCGCTCCGCTGTGGCCGCTTCTCGCGCCGGCCCTGGCCTGTGGCGGGATTACGGCGATGAAGGATCCCACGCGGGGAGGCCTTGCCGCGGCCCTCAACGAGATGGCCCGCAAGGGCAGCGTAGGGATCGAGATCCAAGAGGAGGCAATCCCGCTCCGGGCCGAGTCCCGCGCCCTGTCTGATCTCCTCGGGATCAGCCCCCTCGAGGTCGCGTGCGAGGGCCGGGCCGTCCTCGCCGTCGCCGCGGACCAATCCGAGGCGGTCCTTGCCCTCCTCCGGGGGCATCCGCTCGGGCGCGAGGCGCAGTTCATCGGGAGGGGCATCCCCACCTATCCCGGCCGGGTCATCCTCGACACCGGGATCGGGGGACGACGGTTCCTGGAGATGCCCCTCGGCGATCCCGTCCCCCGCATCTGCTGACCGGCCGCCGCCCCCTACTTCTCCGGCTGTTGCCCGCCGGCTATGATGTAGGGAGGAGGGGGAGATGGGCGGGAAGCCGTCAGCAGCTCTGGTGCAGTTCCTGCGCGACCTCAGCCGCGGCCAAGGCTTGGCTGAGGTCGCCTGCACCGCCCTCCGCTACGCGATCGCCACCGTTCCCGGCGCCCAGAGCGGGACCCTCCTTGTGCTCAACGAGGCGAGCGGGGCGTTTGAGTACGTGGCCGCCGAAGGATGGGACATGGACCTCCTCGCCCCGATCCGGATCCCCCGGGAACGGATCATCCAGAGGGACTTGCCCCGGGATCGGCCGGCGATCGTACGCCGCCCCCAGGACCTGAACCGGAAGCTTCTCGGAGAGGAGCTGGCGGCGGCCCTTGCCTCCGCGGGGCCCGTCGCGGCGTTCCTCACGTTGCCGATCACGGATTCCGGCGTGGTGATCGGCTACCTCAACCTCGACAACCGGGATGACCCACACGCGTTCTCCGAGGACGACTTCCCTCGCCTGGACCTCGTGTGGGAGGGAATCGCCCTCGCCGTGCGCACAGCCCGAGAGCGAAGAAACCTTACCGAGTCCGAACGCCTGCTCCGGTTTCTGTTCGAGCGACTGGGGGATGCGGTGTACATCACCGCTCTCGATGGGAAGATCCTCGAGGCGAACCCCGCGGCGGAGAGACAGACCGGTTACGCGCGCGAGGAACTCCTCCGGATGAACATCATCCGCGACATCGCCGCCGAGGAGCCGGCCGTCACCTACGAGCAGGTCAACGAGCAACTCCGCCGCGGCGAGATCGTGGCCTTTGAGGAGAAGAAGCGCCGCAAGGACGGGACCACCTTCTGGACCGAGTGCGTGGTGGCGTTGCTGGAGTACCGGGGACAACCGGCCACCGTCTCCACCAACCGCGACATCAGTGACCGCAAGCGCCTCGAACAAGAGATGGCGAACCGGATCGCTCAGCTCGAGGCGTTCAGCCGGGTTGCCCCGACGATCGCCGGGCATCTCGGATCCAAGGACGTGGTCCAGAGCATCGCTAGCGCGGCGCGGGAGCTCGCCGGAGCCGATCACGCCAACATCCTCGTCTTCGACGAGGAGGGGAGGCTTATCGAGTCGTTCCACCCCCTCGGAGCGCCGCCCATCCCGGTGCGGGTGCGCCCCCGCGGGTTCTCCCGCACGATCCTTGACACGGGACAGCCTCTCCTCATCGAGGGTATCCACGGCGATGGCACGACCGACCCTCCCGTTCGAACCGCCGCCGGCCGGCTCCTCCGCGCGAGCCGGGTCTTGGTGAAAGGCGGGATCCGTTCCCTCGTTGGGGTGCCGATGCGCGTGGGAACCAACCACCGCGCCATCCTCTACGTCCACAGCCGCCAGCCAGGTCACCTCACCCCCCACGTCCCCGCGCTGGGTCTGCTCGCAACCCAGGCCGGGGTGGCTCTGGAGAACGCGCTCCTCATCGAAGGGCTCCAGGAAAGCGAGGGTCGGTACCGCGCTCTGTTTGAGGACTCTCCGATCTCTCTGTGGATCGAGGATTTCTCCGCCGTAGGCAAGCGGTTGGCGTCCCTCAAGGCGGACGGGGTCACGGACCTTCAGGCCTGCCTCAGGGAGCGTCCAACCCTGATTGCGGAGTGCCTGGCCCGGACGCGGGTCGTGGACGTGAACCGGGCGACGCTTGACCTGTACGGGGTGAGGGATAAGGAGGAACTCCTCGATAGGCTCCCGGAGGTCATTCCGGAAGAAGGCTACCCCTTGTACGCCACGGAGCTTCAGGCGATGTGGGAGGGGAGGACCGAGTTCCATGGGGAGGGGATCAACCGGACGGCGGACGGGAGGACGCTCCACGTCCGCCTGGCGTGGCGGGTCCTCCCCGGGCACGAGAGAACCTACGATCGGGTTCTCGTATCTGTTCTCGACGTCACGGAGCGGGTTGCGGCTGAGGAGGCGACCGCCCGGCGCGACGCCGTGCTCGGCGCCGTGGCGTTCGCCGCGGAGCGGTTTCTGCGAGCCGCGTCCCTCGATGAGGCCATCCCCCAGGCGCTGGCGCGCCTTGGCGAGGCGATCGGGGTCAGCAGGGTCTACATCTTCCAGGAACACCGCGACGCGAGAGGACGATCGCTCCTCAGCCAGCGCCACGAATGGGTCGCGCCGGGCGTGTCGCCCCAGATCGGAAATCCGGAGCTCCAGAACTCTCCCTGCCTCGAGGCCGGGTTCGCCCGGTGGGGCGAGGCGTTCGCCCGCGGCGAGCCGATCGTCGGTCTGGTGAAGGACTTTCCCGCCGAGGAACAGCCGGTTCTCACCGCGCAGGGGATCCGCTCCCTCGTCGCCGTGCCCGTGTTCGTGGCCGACACCTGGTGGGGGTTCCTCGGATTCGACGATTGCGACCGCGAGCGGCAGTGGTCAGCGACCGAGGTTGACGTGCTCCAGACGGCAGCGAGAACGCTCGGGGCGGCGATCGAGCGGGAGGGGATCGAACGAGACCTGCAGGCCTTGAACGCCGATCTGCAGGGGCTGTATGGAGTGGCCGGGGCCCTCGGGACGAGCCTCGACCTGAGTGACGTGTTCCAACGCATCTACGAAGAGGTGAGCAAGCTCATCCCGTGCGACGCGTTCACCCTCGCCCTCGTGGACGAGCCCCGCCGGGAGTTCCGGCTCGCGTTCGCGGTGGAGGAGGGGGAGCGCCTCCCCGAGCTCGTCGTCCCCCTCGATCCCCGGAAGAGCCTCACGGCGTGGATCGTATCCACCAAGGAACCCCTCCTCATTGGCGACTTCGAAGCGGAGAAGGACGAGCTGCCGGCGGTGGCGCAACAGGAAGGGAAGGCGGTACGAAGTTGGCTCGGCGTTCCCCTCCTCTTTGAGGACGAGGTGCTTGGGGTCCTGTCCGTACAGAGCTTTGCCCCGCGTGCCTACGACGACAAGGATCTCCGGCTCCTGGGCATCATGTCTGCGTCGGTGGCCACGGCCATTCGCAACGCACGCACGTACATGGGGTTGGCCTCTCTCGAACAGAAGCTGAGGATGGTCGAGGAGGCGTCGCGCCGGATGAAGCTCGCCCAGGACAAGGACGCCCTGTACGCGGTCGTGCTTGAGTTGACGGGCCCAGTGCTCGGGTATCGGCCGTGCGCGATCCTCGAACCCCACGGCGAGGAGCTGGTGGTGGCCGCGGGCCACGAGGAGATTGGTTGGGCGCACGGGCTGAGGTTGCACGTGGGCGGGCCCGGCGTCACCGTGGCCGCGCTCCAGTCCCGGGAACCGGTCTATGTGCCGGACGTCTCGGCGGACGAGCGGTACACCCCAGGGAACCCGGACACGCGGTGCGAGCTCGCCCTCCCGCTCGTTTTAGGGGAGCGGGTGCTGGGGGTTCTGGACGTTCAGGCGCGCGCGAAGGATGGGATCCCTTCACAAGACCAGGAGATCCTGAAGATCGTCGCCTCGGAGCTGGCGGTGGCGCTCGTGGGCTTGGAACGGCTGGCGGCACTGGAACGACTGGGGAAGCGGCTCACCGGGCTGCACGAGGCATCACGTCGGCTGGCCCGCTGCCGGAGCGAGGAGGAGGTGTGCCAGGTCGCAGCGGGGACCATCGTTGAGGTCCTGGAGTTCGAGCACGCCAACATCGGGCTGGGCCGGGAGGACCTTCTCGTCCCCGTGGCCTCGGCGGGGCTCATTGCCACCAGCGCCCGAACGTTCAGGAAGGGGGAGGGGATCGCGGGGAAGACTTGGCTCACCGGCGAGCCCGCCTGGGGCAACGTGGACGGCTTTCCCGAGGCGCGGCCCGTGGATCCCCGGATTCAGGCGTTCATCTCCGTCCCGATTGGATCCAGCGGCGTGATCCAGGTCATCTCCCCGCGGAGCGATGCGTTCACCGCCGAGGATGTGACCCTTGTCGAGATCCTGGCCCGGCACGTGTTCGAGGAGCTCCGCCGCGTCCGGTCTGAGGCCGAGCTCCGGGAGCAGGCGATCCGCGATCCCCTGACCGAGCTCTACAACCGCCGGTTCCTGAGCGAGGTCCTGGAGCGGGAGATCGAGCGGGCGAAGCGCTACGGGCACCCCCTGACCCTCGTCATGGCTGACGTGGACGACTTCAAGGGCGTGAACGATCGCTACGGGCACCTCGTCGGCGACGCGGCGCTCCGCCGCGTGGGGGAGGTCCTCCAGAGAAGCGTGCGGGCCGGCGATTACGTGTTTCGCTACGGCGGGGAGGAGTTCGTGCTTCTCCTTCCCGAGACCGGGGCCGGCGGGGGGGAGGCCATCGGCCGGCTCCAGCAGGCCGTGGCGGGGATCTCCCTCCCGGAGGTGCCCGGCCTTGCGGTGAGCGTGAGCATGGGACACGCGGTGTGGGATCCGGTCCGGGATGGGCCGACCACGGTCGAGGCCCTGCTCCGCGAGGCCGACGAGGTCCTGTACGCGATGAAGGGGCGGCGTACGGGCAGGAAGTAACGGGGTGCGCTCGCGCAGTCTTCTCTCATCCGAAGATGAGCATGAAGGCGTGAGCCGTCAAGGTACTGTAGCCCGTGGAGCGAAGGAACGGAAGAGCCTGGCCTTCTCGGTCACGTCCCGTCAAGTGGTGTAGATGGGGTTCCTCGTCGGTTGTGACGAGCTAGACGGCGATCACCTCCTTCGGGACCTCCAGGGCAAGGACTTCGAGCTCCTCCGGGGATCTCCCGTAGAGGACGGCCATCGAGGCCAGGCTGAAGTAGCGGCGCACGGCCAGCCACTCGTCCCCCTGTTCCTCCAGGACCGCCCCGATCAGCCGTAGCGCCGACCGTGCGTTCGGGAAGATCCCCACGACGTTGCACCTGCGGTTGACTTCAC
>JBBIQN010000009.1:0-1501 GCA_037442305.1 Candidatus Bipolaricaulota bacterium | reverse complement strand
CGAGCATGAGGAGGATGTAGACAAGGTTCGGGTCGGCGAGGTACGAGAACAGCCGATCCTTAAACGTCATCCCGATCTCCCGCACCGCCAGGCCGGCGGTGCGCAGCACACGCCCATCGCGAAGGGTATAGCCGTCGAGCGCCGAGAGGAGGGCGGAGAAGGAATCGGCGAGAAGCTCGATCACCCCGAGGTCGAGGGCCTCGGTAGCGGTCGAGGTCGCTGAATCCCGCACCGCTCGCTCTGCCCAGTCGGCGTTCCGCCCCCGCAGCTCGGCAACAGCCCGAATCCGCGACACGGCGTCGTTCACGGCCTTCTGGACGAGGGGATCGTTTTCGCCCGCTGTTTCCCCCGTGATCGCCACCGGATGGGCGGCGCCGGTGCTCGTGCCGCGGGCCATCGCTGCCACGTCGGCGGAGATGAGGATGAACGTGCCCGCCGAGGCGGCCCGCGCCCCGGCCGGACCGACCCACACCACGACCGGCACTTCCGAGGCGAGGATCGCCTCCACGATTTCCTTCATCGCCGTGTCGAGCCCGCCCGGGGTATCCAGGACGAGCACGATCAGGGAGGCCCCGATCCGGTTGGCGTCCCGGATCCCCCGCACGACGTAGCCGCTCGTGGCCGGGTTCACCGTACCGTCAAGGGATAGGCGCACCACCTCCCCGTGCGCGGGGAGGAGGACAAGCAGAGCCACAAGCGCAGAGAGAACAGACCGTCGCATCTCCCTCATTGTAGCGCGGTCTGACCCTCCCTCTCTGCGAATGACCCGGCAGAAGGGGCCGAGAGAACGCCGGTCTCCGCTATACTCACCGCAATGCGGCGCGTGATCGGCGGGACCGTCGTGGGGGGGCTCTTGTGGGGGATGTGGATCCTCCTTTGGCGGGGAGGGGATCCTGCCGTCCTCGCTGCCGGAGTTGTGTTTCCCCTCGGAATCGCCGCCGCCACCTCCCTCGGGATCCTCAGGTTCGACTTCCCCGGGGCGGCGTGGTACCGCCTCGACCTGTGGTTCCGCTTCGCCCTGCTCGTCGCGGCCCTCGTTGTGCAGGGCGTGACCTGGACGGGGTGGTCGGTCCTTACCGGCCGCACCCAGTCGGGGATCGTGGCCATCCCGTTGCGCGTCCGGTCGGAGATGGGGCGGCTCCTCCTCCTGTGGGCGATCACCGTCACCCCCGGCACGATCGCCCTCCTCGCCGAGGGCGATCTCGTCTACATTCACTGCCTGCACCGGCCCGACGGCCCCCAGCTCCGGGGGGAGAGGCGGATCCAGGGGATCTTGGAACGGTTGTGGGGATGAGGACCTACGTGATCGCCGCCCTCTGCCTCACCGCGGTGCCCCCGCTCGTGCGGCTGTGGGTGGGGCCGACGCTGTGGGACCGGCTGACGGGCGCGGCGTCGCTCAACGTGCGGGTGGCCCTCGCCTTGGCGGCAGAGGCCGCGTTCGCCGGGCACGGAATCCTCCTCGACGTGGCGCTCGCGTATGCCGTGCTGGGGTTCCTGGGCA
>JBBIQN010000008.1:0-1551 GCA_037442305.1 Candidatus Bipolaricaulota bacterium | reverse complement strand
GTGGCCTTCTCACGTCAGTCTCATCTCACCGGTGTCGCTCCTCCTCGGCGGGCCGGTCGCGGAGCGGGTGGGCCTCGCTCGGCTGGCGAGCCCGGTGACCCACGCCAGCCCCGACGACCCCCCGTTCCTCATCGTGCACGGGGATAAGGATCTCGTCGTCCCCCTCGATCAGTCGCAGCGCCTCCACCGGGCCCTTACCGCGGCCGAGGGAGAATCCGCGCTGCACGTCGTGGTGGGAGCAGGTCACGGGTTCCGCGATCCGACTGTGGACGCCCTGGTCCGGGAGTTCTTCGACCGCCACCTCCGCGCCCGTGCCGGGTGAGCCGTAGAAGAAAAGGGGCCGCCGTGTGGCGGCCCCGGGTCGGAAGTCTCGCTCTGTCCTACAGGCCGAGAGCCTTGAGGATGAGGGACCAGTCGAGCGCCCCCATGAACTTGTCCATTGTGTCGAGCCCAAACGAGCTTACGAGGGTGAGGAGGAGGTTCTCGATCCCCTCTGCCGGCGCGGCCGCGAGCATCCCGGTGAGGATCTCCGGGGATAGACCGAGCTGGCCAAGCGAGGTGGCCAGAGTCGGGTTTGTGCGGAAGAAGGTCTCAAGTAGCGTTGTGAACGCTTTCGGATCCGCATCCCGCAGCGCGACGAGGCCGCCTGAGAGGACCTTGACGAGCGCCGGTACCGTGGCGAAGTAGGGTTTCCCCGCTGGTTTGTCGCCCACGAGCCACATCGCCAGAATCGGCTTGGCAGCGACCGGCTCCCAGCGGAGCTCGACGAACCCCGTCGCGGCGAGTTTCCCCTGGAACAGAAACTCCGCGGCTTTGTCGGTCCCGCCAACGTTCTGGAACCCGCCCCCGATCTCGACCTTCCCAAGGAGCGTCACGGGCTGGTCGAACCCGATGCGGAGTCCCGTGATCGTTTGGCCGGTCCCGTTGGAGAACCAGCCTATGGTCCGCGCCCCCACGGTGAACATCCGCATCTCGATCCCCTGGCCAACGGCCAGGCTTGCCAACGCCAGCGTAAGCCCGACGAGAAGCAGGCACTTCTTGCTGAACACAGTGATCACCCCCCTTGGAGATGGGTCATTCTAGGGCGTCAAGGGACGGGGGGCAAGGAGCCCCAGAAGGTGCGAGCCGCACGACTCCGCTGATCAAGGCGGGGCAAGGGAACAGACACGCGAGGGGCTTAGGCACTATCCATCCCCTGTCTACCCACCTCAGGTGGGATGGATTAAGAGTGTCCAACCAAAGCTACTTTGTTCGCTACGGTTCTTCTCAATCCACGTGTTCTCCATTCCCATTCGACAACGTCTCCATTCGAACCAGGCAGAGTGAGCGGGTCAGACCCCAAGGAGGTCGAATGCCGAAGAGCGAGATCCGTGTTAGGAAGATGAACCTGAAGAAGGGAGTTGGCCTCGTGGCTATCGGGGTGGCGCTCGTGGGAGGGATGGCGGTGTGGGCTGTGTCCCAAGGGAAACCCTCTCTCGCCGCCCTGTACGCGCAGAACGCCCCGGTTGAGGGGGCGGAGACGGTCTACGGACTGCCCCTGGCGTGGGAAAA
>JBBIQN010000007.1:0-1755 GCA_037442305.1 Candidatus Bipolaricaulota bacterium | reverse complement strand
GCGACCGTGGCGCCGCGGGGATCCGCACGAGCGGCGGCGTGGCGGTACCTGCCGACGTCGATGCCTAAGATGGAGGGCCCAGATTGGGTGGAGGGCAAGGGCGGCCACAAGCTTGTGGGGAGATGCGGAGCGCCTCCAGGGAGGCCTACATCAAACCGATCCGTGGCCAGCCGCGGGTTGCGCCTCGTTTCAGGTCGTGGCGCCCGATGGGCCCACAAGCGTCGGGACGGGATCACCCCACTTGGGACCGCAAGCCAAGCGTACGGGACCGGCCACCGGCCACCCTGCCCTCGCTTCCCTCACTGCCAGCATACGAGCGTCGGGGTTCATCCCCGACGCCGCGTCTCATCCCCGACGAAGCGATCGCCTTCGGCCGGCGGAACCGCCGAGAGGCTGCCACGAGGCTGTGCGAGAACTGCCTCCACCGGTGTCGAGCGATGGCACGGAGGCGCTCTTCCCTACGATGTTACTTCACTATGGACGCCCCCCCTCTCCTTCTCCTCTCCCACAGGGGAGGGGGGGGGTGAGGGGGCGTTCTGCCTTGCAGATCCCGCTTTCGTTTACCAAGGACTCAGCGTACGGGAACCCCAAACCTCGTATTCTCAGACAGGCCGCTACCGAATCCGGGCGAGGATGAGCGGCTGGCGTTTCGGGCGCGTAGGGCCGAGCGCGTAGGCGCCGGACACAAGGCTCCTCGCCTCGGCCACGCGGCCCAAGCGACCGACGTGGAGGAGGGCAACCGGCTGCCCTTCCGCTACCTCGTCCCCGACCTTGGCCAAGATCTCGACCCCGGCCGCAGGTTCTACCGACTGGCCCTTCACCTCGCGCCCGGTCCCCAGAAGTCCGCACGCGACCCCGATCGGGTGGGCGCGAAGCTTCGCGACGTACCCCGACACCGGCGCAAGGACCTCGACCACCTGTTCCGCCTTCGGGAGTCGCTCCGGTTCCTCGATCGCACCCACGTCGCCCCCTTGGGCCACGACGATCTCCCGGAACTTCGCCCACGCCTTTCCGGAAGCGATCAGTTCTTCGAGGCGACGCTCGGCGTCGGCGGAAGAGGAGGCCTCGCCCGCAAGGAGGAGGATCTCCGCCCCCAGGGCGACGGTGACCTCGATGAGATCCGCCGGACCCTCCCCGTGCAAGACCTCGATCGCCTGCTTCACCTCGAGGGCGTTTCCCACCACCCTCCCCAAAGGCTCGTCCATCGCGGTGATGAGGGCGGAGAACTTCTTCCCAAGCTTGTTTCCTACCCGCACGAGGGTCTCGGCGAGCTCGCGGGCCTGCTTCTCCTCGCGCATGAACGCCCCGTCGCCGCACTTCACGTCGAGCACGATCGCGTCGGCTCCCCCGGCGAGCTTCTTGGAGAGGACCGACCCGGCGATCAGCGGCAGCGAGGGCACGGTCGCGGTCACGTCGCGAAGCTCGTACAGCAGGCGGTCGGCAGGGACGACATCGGCGGTGTGGTCGGCGACGACGGCCCCGATCCGCTCGGCCTGGCGGCGGATTTGGTCGAGCGTGAGTTCGGTCTTCAGGCCGGGAATGGCCTCCAGCTTGTCGACCGTCCCCCCGGTGTGGCCGAGGGAACGGCCGGAGAGCTTGGCCACCACCAACCCCGCTGCCGCCATGAGGGGAACGAGGACGAGGGTGACCGTGTCCCCGACCCCGCCGGTGGAGTGCTTGTCCACCTTGATCCCCGGGATGGTAGAGAGATCGATCTGCTCCCCGCTGTTGGCCATCGCTTGGGTGAGGGCGACG
>JBBIQN010000006.1:0-1808 GCA_037442305.1 Candidatus Bipolaricaulota bacterium | reverse complement strand
CCTTCGCTCCCGATCTGGAAGGTACGCCTCGGCGAGCTCGAAGTACGCCCGGGAAAGGTTGACAAGCGCCCGCGCCCTGAGCTCGACCTCGTCCCCAGGCAAGGAAGCGACCGCCTCTTCCCACTTGGCAATCGCCCCGCGAAGCCGGGCCTCGTAGGCTGTGAACTCGAACTCCCCCTGCCACCGGTTGTAGAGGGCTTCCCCTTGGCCAATGAGCTCCGCTGGCGTTGCGCTGCTACCGAGTGCTTCACCCGCCACGCCGATGGCGAGGACCACCGCTCCAACCGTAGCTAGAAACCGTGTCATCGCTCCTCCTCCGCTCTGCACGACAGGCAATGGTATCCCACGAGGGCCCGATCCGTACCTCACCGCTACAATAGACGGGGCAGTTGGAGGAAACGATGCCGGCGAGAACTTGGATCAGCGTAGCGATCGTCCTTCTGGTCACCGTGCTTGCGGCGGTGGTCCTGTGGCCGGCCGACGACCCCCTGGCCGGCGTCGCCACGGTGGCGATTCAGCCGCCCGACTGGGACCGAACGGATCCGAGCCAGGCGCTCCGAGCCCCGTTCATGGACGGCCTCGCCGTGACCCTCGGGAGAAGACACGTCCGCATCGTAGCGGATCCCAAAGCCGCCGACGCGTTGCTCGTGGTGAAAGACATCCGAGTGGCGAAGATCGAGTTCCGTTTCGAATCCGGCGAGCTCACGGGTCGGGTGAGCGCAATCTGCGTTCTGACCGAGGCCCGCACTGGCAAAGGACACGTCATGGACTTCACCCTTGAGCTCGGGAACGGCACACTGCGGGCCACCCTTACACCCCGCAAGTTCTGGCAGTTTTGGAAGCGGGGCTAGGTGAGGGTGGACACGTGGTCATCCGCCTCGCCCGACCGGAGGACCTCCCTGCGATCTGCGCGATCGAGGAGAAGAGCTTCGCCCATCCCTGGCCCGAGGAACTCCTTGCGGCGTACCTAGGGGAAGAGGGGTGCCTCGTCCTCGTGGCGGAGGAGCGCGAGGTGATCGGGTTCCTCATCGCCTGCTGCGAGCGGTCGGGCGGAAGAGCGGTGTTCCACGTCCACGATCTCGCCACCGCGCCCGAGAGCCGGAGGCAGGGCGTGGCCACGGCGCTCCTTGAAGACCTCATCCGCAGCGCGATCGCCGCGCGGGTTTCCTCTCTTCGCCTCGAGGTGCGCACCCAAAATGAGGCCGCGCTCCGGTTCTACGCGCGCCACGGTTTCGAAACCATCCGCCGAATCTACCGCTACTACGAGGACGGGGGAGACGCCCTGCGAATGGAGCTTGACTTACACCCAAGCGGGCTCTAGCCCAGGCGCGCCAGGGAGAACACAAAGAACATGATCCCCACCCAGCCCGCGATCACCGCAAGGGCAAGAAGCTGCGACGGAAGGAGCTTTCCCCGTGTGCGCAGGAAGAGGAACGCCGGGCCGACGGCCATCAGGGCAAACGCTCCCAGTCCGGCGACGACGTGGGAGCGGTCGAGGGAGAGGAAGATCGGCCGCGGGTAGAGGAGATCGGCGAACGCAAGGATGGCGATGTTGAACGCGCAGCTCCCGTACACGTTCCCGAGGGCCATCTCCCCGGACCCGAGCCGCAGCGCGCCCCACGTCACGCTCGTCTCCGGCATCGTCGTCACGATCGCCACCGCAAGCACGCCCATGAACCCCCCCGAGATCCCGAAGATCTCCGCGAGCTTGTCAGCGCTTGCGGCGAGCGCCGGCGCCGCGACGACCACCCCCGCCGTGGCGAGGCCGAACCTGATCCACGCCCCCTTGAGCGACACGGGGGGAGCGT
>JBBIQN010000005.1:0-1845 GCA_037442305.1 Candidatus Bipolaricaulota bacterium | reverse complement strand
AACGAGGAGCGGCCGCATCAAGGGTACCGGACCCAGGGGCGTACCCCGGCCGAGGCGTTCTGGGGAGCGGCGGCTCACGCGTCAGTCAAGGAGGGCTAACGTGCCAACAGCATTACGGTACTGGACAGGCTAGCATCGAGTGCGCAGAAGTAGCGCGGATGAGGGCGACCGCCCACGCGCCGATGCCTTCTCCCCGGCCAAGCGCGCCCATCCCCTCCGGCGTGGTGGCCTTCACGGACACAGCGGAGATCTCGACCCCGAGCGCGGCGGCGATCCGCTCCCGCATCGGGAGGACGTGCGAGGCGATGATGGGCCGCTCGGCGACGACCACCGCGTCCACCTGATGGGGGACGAAACCCGCACCGGCGAGCAGGGAGACGGTCTGGCGCACGAGATCGAGCGAGGAGATCCCCTCGTAGGCGGGATCATCGGTCGGGAAGTGCTGCCCGATGTCGCCGAGGGCCGCGGCCCCGAGCAGGGCGTCGCAGACCGCGTGGAGGAGGACATCGGCATCCGAATGGCCGTCCAGGCCAAGAACACAGGGGATCTCCACTCCGCCGAGGATAAGCTTGCGCTCCGGGGCGAACCGGTGGAAGTCAATCCCCAAGCCTATTCGGATGTCCATCCCTCTCCGAGGGCTTCGTGCACGATCTCCTGGGCGACGATGGGGGAAAACCCGCGGCGGAGGAGAAACGATGCAGCGCGGGTTCGGGCGAGTTCAGGGGAGAGCCCCTGCCACACGGGTAGCCCGGCGGCAAGGGCCTGGCGGGCGAGCTCTGCCTCGGATAGCGCGGGCAAGGCAGCGCGGGATGCGGCGTCGGCGAGGGGGCCCTCCACCCCGCGATCTCGCAGCTCCTTGGCGAGGAGCTGCCGCGAACAGGGTCGGGACAGGAGCCGATCGTCGGCGTAGAGGCGGGCGAACAGCCGATCGTCCACGATGCCGGCTTGTTCCGCGTGGGCGAGCGCCGCGTGCGCGACACCCAGGGGGAACCCTTTCTCGGCGAGGCGCCGCCGCACCTCGGCCACGGTTCGGGGGCGGTGTGCTACGAGGCGCGCCACATAGGCCTTGGCTGCGGCCTCATCCTTCGCTCTCACGGGCCTGGGGATCGGGGAGACCCGCCTTCTCCCGGACTTCACGCACGATCTGGTCGGTGATGTCGGGGTTCTCGTGGAGGAACTGGGCAGCCTGGGACAGGCCCTGGCCGAGGCGGGCGTCGCCGTAGGAGTACCACGAGCCGGAGCGGGTGATCACGTCCTGATCCACCCCGCAGTTGATCGCGTCCCGTTCCCGCACGATGCCCTGGCCGTAGATCACGTCGAACGAGGCTTCCCGGAACGGCGCGGCGACCTTGTTCTTCACCACCCGCACGTGGGCCTTCATGCCCACGCGGTCGTCGCCCTCGGCGATCTTTCCCTCGGCCCAAATGTTCATCCGCACCGAGGCGTAGAACTTGAGCGCCCGGCCGCCGGAGGTGGTCGTGCCCGGACCCCACGGCCCGGACTGGATCGTGGACCGGATCTGGTTCACGAAGATGGCGACCGTCTTCGACTGGGCGATCGCCGCCGCCAGCTTGCGCATCGCCTGGGACATCAAGCGCGCCTGGAGGCCGACCTGGGCGTCTCCCATCTGCCCCTGGAGCTCGGCCTCCGGCACGAGCGCGGCCACCGAGTCTACGGTGATGATGTCCACTGCGCCGGACCGGACGAGCTGCTCCATGATCTCCAGGGCTTGCTCGCCCGAGCTCGGCTGGGAGAGGAGGAGGTGGTCGAGGTCCACCCCGATCGCCCGGGTGTAGTTGGGGTCGAGGGCGTGCTCGGCATCGATGAACGCCGCCGTTCCTCCGA
>JBBIQN010000004.1:0-2429 GCA_037442305.1 Candidatus Bipolaricaulota bacterium | reverse complement strand
GCACCCAGGCCTTTGTCGGTCTCGACCAGAATCCACACCACCGCAGGCCGGACCGCACGGATGACCGTTGGCCAGTCTGTGGTCTGAGCGGAAACGGTAGAGCTGAAGGGCAGGACGCCAACGATCATGGATACGAGAAGCAGAGCCATCCACTTCCTCATCCTTGCCTCCTCGCACGTCCTTGAGATGGGCGTTCGATGATACCGCCGGGCCAGCGCCCGTGCCCGGCCAAACGTAGCCAGTCCCGTGGCCGAAACGCCCGGCTTCCGTCCTCAGCAGCTGCCGACCGCAGCTCGATCGCCAGAACGTCCCTCCAGGTGGCGGCGCAGGACCTTGTGGCTGCCCCGCTGTCGCTTGAGGTAGAAGCCCGCTCTCTCCAGAGCACGTCTCACCTTCTGACCGGACAGCCCGCTGGGGAACTTGGTCATCGCCTCCGTACCTGAAGCTCCACGAACTCCTTCCCCTCCTCCGTGGGAACCGGGAGACCGTCCTCGAGAAGGGCGTCAACGTAGGCCTCGATCGCCTCTCGAACGTTGCGGAGGGCCTCGTCCCGCGTCTCTCCCTGCGAGACGCACCCCCGCAGCACAGGCACGGATGCCACGTACCCCGATTCCCGGCCCTTCTCGATCACTACAGTGTAGTTCACGGTCTCCACCTCGATCGGATCATAGCGACGGGCCTGGCGCCGTCGCACAGGCCCCGAACCCGCCGGTCAGTGCATGGTCTGCATGTCGAGGAGCCCCCGGCGATGGGCCACGCCTTCCGCCCAGCGGAAGAAGAGGAGGGAAACCACGGCCAGGACGACCGTGGAGCCAGCGAGGATCGCCACGACGTGGCCGGTGGGGATCGCGCGCAACGCCTCGTTGCCCCCGTCCCCAAGAAGGGCCCGGCGCAGGGCCTCGAGCCAGTACGTCACTGGGAGCCCTCTCCCCACCCACTGCAGCCCCCGCGGGAGGACATCCAACGGAAACACGACCCCGGAGAGCAGGTACAACGCCCCGGCTACGCCCTGGCCGATGAAGTAGTTGTGCCGCGCGGTGAGAAGGGTCGCCCCGCCAAGGAGGAGGCCCATGAACGCGAGCGCCGCCAGCCCGAGGACGAGCGCCCCGGCGAGCAACCCCCAGTCCACCTGTCCAACTGGGATCGGGATCCGCAGCACGCCGACCCCGAACAGGAGCGTGATCGTCGTGGCAATGGTGGCGATCGCGGTCTGGGCCACGCCCCGGCCCAGAAGGTAGGTCAGGATGTTCAACGGCGCCACGTACATGTACTTGAGCATCCCGTAGTGCTCCCGGTCGTCAATCACCACCCAACTGATGCCCATCAGTACCGCCCCCACGTAGATGTAGAACGCGTTCCCGATGAACACGTACGGGAAGAGCGGGTTGTCGAGGCCCCCGCGAGCCACGACGAGGTACATAAACACCAGGATCAGCGCCCCGGCAACAGGCTTGACCACTGAGTAGATGGCGAACAGAAACGGGTCGGTCCAGTTGGACTCGACCTGCCAGCCGAGCCACGTCGCCACGCGTAGGCTGCGCCACGACTCTCCTCCCCTCCCCCGCGCCGTCATGCCGACCCCCACGAGGCGTTCCCACCGCAGAGCCGCGGAGTTCGCAGAGGGAAGGAATCGTAGCGTCGGGGTTCATCCCCGACGGCTGTTCGTCGCAGACAGGCTGCGACGCTACGAACCCTTGGGAGCTTGGCTTCAATTCCGGAAGTGCCTTCCTCTGCGACCCCTGTGCCTCTGCCGTGAAAGCGCTCCATCGTCATCACTGACCCCGTAACGTGAGGCGGCCCTCGCGGCGGGCGAGATCCTCGAAGAAACGAAGCGCGCGGTGGGCAAACAGCAAGAACGCCACGCCCAGCACAGCCAGCGCCCCCAATTCCACCCTCACGGGAAGAAACCTGAACCCCTCCATCATCTGCGGGTACAGAAGCTGCCGCATCGCATCGAGTCCGAGCGTGATCGGGACGATCGAGGCCCCGAGTGCGACGAGGTACCCGAGCGCCCGCACTGGGAAGTAGAACCCCGACACGAGAAACACCGGCTCCTGCAGGAGGTTCGCCAGGTGCCACGCTTGCCGTCCCCAGAGGAGAAAGAGCGACGCCATCAGCATCCCGAGCCCGTACAGGGCCACCAGGGTGAGCAGGAACACGCCGATGAGGGCGGGTACGCTCGTGGGGGACATCGGCACGCGGAAGATGAGGATTCCCACGGTGAGCACCCCCAGCGCCCGGATCGTGGTGGCCGTGATTCCCCCCGCGGCCATCCCGATGAGAATCGCCATGCGCGACGTGGGGGCGATGATGTAGAGCTCTAGGTTCCCCGTCTCCTTCTCCCAGTAGAGCTGGCTGGCCATGCTCCACAAAACGTTCATCCAGTACGCGGTCATCGCTCCCCCAAGGACGACGAACCCCGTGAACTC
>JBBIQN010000003.1:0-2718 GCA_037442305.1 Candidatus Bipolaricaulota bacterium | reverse complement strand
AAAGCGCTCCGCGCCTAACCGGTATAATCCGGCGCCTTGAGCAAAGGAGACGCGTTGGACCTAGAACAGAAGCTGCAGAAGCTCTCGGATGCGTTCGGCGTGGCGGGGTTCGAGGACGAGGTGCGGGGCGTCCTCCAGAAAACGGTCTCCCCCTACGTCGGCTCCTGCGAGACCGACACCCTGGGGAACCTCATCTGCTCCCAGGGGAGTGGCGACGCGGTCATGCTCGACGCCCACATGGACGAGGTGGGGTTCATGGTGCGGTGGATCGAAAAGGACGGGTACCTCCGCCTCACCCCGTTGGGGGGGTGGGACGAGCGGATCCTCATGGCCCACCGCGTCACCCTCCTCACCCGGAGCGGGGATAAGGTCCATGGGGTCATCGGGAGCACCCCGCCCCACATCCTGTCCGCGGCGGACCGGGACAAGGTGGTGCCCCTGGAGGACCTGTTCGTGGACATCGGCGCCCGGAGCCGCGAGGAGGCGGAGGGCTTCGGCGTGCGCATCGGCGACCCGGCCACGATTCACTACCCGTTCCAGCGCCTGCGCGAGGGATACGTGACCGGGAAGGCGTTCGACGACCGGGCAGGGTGCCTGGTGGCCGCGGAGGCGCTGCGGCTCCTCGCGAAGGAGAAGCTCCCCTACAAGCTTGTGGTGAACTTCGCCGTCCACGAGGAGGGGGGCCTGCGGGGGGCAAAGGTCGCCGCGTACCGGATCGCCCCAAAACTCGCGCTGGCCCTGGAGGGGACGATCGGGGCGGACATGCCGGGGGTCCCGGAGGCGAAGCAGCCGGTGCGCCTGGGGCACGGCCCGGCGATCACCCTCGCCGACCGCTCGATCACCGTCAAGCCCAAGCTCGCCCGGTTCCTGGAGAAGGTCGCCGAGGAGAACGGGATCCCCTACCAGTACAAGCTCCCCGCCTACGGTTCCACCGACGCCGGCGCAATCCACACCGAGCGCGGCGGGATCCTCGCCGGGGTGGTGTCCGTGCGGTGCCGGTACATCCATTCTCCGGTGTCCACCCTGTACCTCGCCGACCTCGAGGCGACGCTGAAGCTGGTGGTGGCGTTCCTCCGCCGGGGGGGGGAGCTCCTCTGAGCGAACACCCGCGGACGCCCCCCCCTTGTCCGCCCGAGGGGGGAGGGCGGCCGCCCGGCCTGTGGTGGGGCCGGGCTTCAGTCACCCCCGGGGGCGGTACCGACCGCTCGCGGTCCCGGCCGGGCTGCTGCGGAGACCACGTCGTGGTCGGGGATCGTCGCTTCAACGGTCCGCAGCGGGCGGTAGAGGAGGGCCGCCAGGGCAGCACAGGCCCCGAGAGTCCCTCCCAGGACGAGCATCAGCGCCATCCCCGCCCCCGGCCCGGTCCCCACCACCGGGCCGAGTGCGCGAGCGAGGGGGGCTCCCTCGCGCATCGCTGGCTCGAACACGTGATCGGCCATCGGCCCGGCGAGGAGCATCGAGAGCGGCGCCCCGACCTGGGCGATCATCAGCCGCACCGAGAACACCCGCCCTTGGAGGTCGGGGGGCACCTTCGACTGCCAGATCGCCTGGCTCGAGGCGTTCACCGTGGGGAAGACGAGTGAACCCAGGAAGCCCGTCACCGCCCACATCGGGAGCGAACGCCCCAGCCCGAGACAGGCTTGGCCCAGAATCCCTCCGAGGGCGCAGCCGAAGATCACCCCGTACACCCGGCGCTTGGGGCCGCCCCACAAGCTGAGGAAGAGCCCGCCGACCACGCTTCCGATCGCCGCCGCCGACCGCACGGTCCCGAGGACAAGCTCGTCGTTCCCCGTGCGGGCAAGGATCATCGGCGCGAGCACCGTGAAGCCGAAGTTCGTGTTCACGTTGAACATCAAGAACATCACGAGGAGCCCGAGAAGACCCGGTCGGGCGAAGATGTAGCGAAACCCGAACCCCGCCTCGCGGAACAGGTTGCCTCTGCCCGCGATCCCCTCCGCCGAACGAGCGGGCTGGGGGATCGGGGCGAACACGAGGATTAGGATCGCGGTGAGCATCGTGGTCAGGTCGATCGCCATGATTCCCGCGATCCCGATCGGACCGAGGAGCACCCCCGCCCCGATCGGCGCCAAGACCCCGGAGATGGAGCCGGCGAGGGACATCATCCCGCTCGCCCGCGCGTACTGGGACTTGTCCAACAGCACGCTGATCGTCGAGGAGTAAGCTGGGAACTGAAACGCCCCGAACGTGCCGGCAAACGCGGCCGCGGCGTACAGGTGCCCGATCTCGAGCCGGCCAGCCATGTACAGGCCGAGGATCGAAGCCGTGGCCAGTCCGGCGGCGACGTCGGACAGGATCATGAGGAGCTTGCGGTTCGCCCGATCCACGATCGCCCCGGCGAGCGGGCTGATGAGAATCACCGGCCCGAACGCGCACACCCCCACCAAAGCGAGGGCCGTGGCCCGGCCGGTGAGCTGCCAGGCCCAAATGGTGAGGGCAAAGTGCGTCATCCCCGTGCCGAGCATGGACAGCATCTGCCCAGCCCAGATCGCCGTGAACGTTCCCATCCCCTTGAACCGCGCGCCGTCCATCTCCCCCCCTGTGGCCCCCAGCAAGTCTTCCACGGGAGGCCGTCCAAAGAGAGGGCTAGCGTAACAGAACACTGTTCACCTGTCAACGCTGCCACGCCACGCGCTTCGTGCGGGCAGAGCGGATCGAGTCCAGGGTCACCGCGGGCTCTCCCGGTCCGGGGGTCTCGTC
>JBBIQN010000002.1:0-7831 GCA_037442305.1 Candidatus Bipolaricaulota bacterium | reverse complement strand
ATGAGGAGCGGGGAATGGCCGGGCGGGTTCACAGGGCGCTTGAACGGCTCGTCAAGGACGAAGGGCTGGACGCCCTAACCATCGCTTGTTTTGGACTCCTCCCGCACCGGATGACGGCGTGCTGGGCTCTGGCGTGCCTCTGTGACGCGGGCGTGCCGGCGGGCTGCGAGGGGGACCTTCCGGCTCTTCTGGCGCTCATGGTAGCCCAGGAACTGACCGGCGGCCCGGGGTTCCTCGCTAACCCGGCGGATGTGGACTTCAAGCGAGATACGGTCACCCTCGCTCACTGCACCGTGCCGCTTCGGCTCACCCGGTCCCACCGGCTGCGCACCCATTTCGAGTCCGGCCTCGGCCTCGCCGTGGCGGGGGTCGTGAAGCCGGGTCCCTACACTTTGGCGCGCTTCGGCGGGAAGCGCCTCGATCTCGGGTTCTTCGTCGAGGGCACGGTGCTCGCCGAGGACGTGGGACGGGAGGACCTCTGCCGGACCCAGGTTCGGTTCAAGATTCCCCGCGGGGCGCTCGAGCGGCTCCTTGCTGATCCGTTGGGGAACCACCACGTCCTCGTCCCCGGCCAACACCGGGCCGTGCTCACCGAGTTCCGGGACCTGTTCCTTACAGGCTAGAAACCTACGCCAGAAGGATCTCCCCTCGTCATGGCCACGGCCTTCCCTCCCCACTGACTCTTCAGCGGCCTCACCTGAACGAAAAGGACCTAGAAGCGAAGACGCCAGCCGAGGGCGAGGGTTGTCAGCCCAGCGGTGGTGACCTCCAGCGTTGGGCTCACCACGAGACCCGCGGACAGCGGGATCCCGGCGGTGATGCTGATCCGAGACAGCCCGAACAAGCCCGTCGGGGCGAAGTACGCGGTTACTTCGAACGTGTAGCTGCCACCACAGCATCCTGGACCGCAAGCCCCGACCTTGATGTACTCGAACTCATCTCCCTGGAACTCTCCCGGGACCTGGCTCGGATCGAACGCCGTCAGAAACTCCACGTAGCTCCCGCTCCCTCCAGGACAGCAGCTTCCCAGACAGCAGCGGATCTTGTACCCGTAGAGGGCGAAGCCTCCCCACGTGAAGGTATTGGCGTCCCACACGATGTCGCCGTATACGGTGAGGCAGGCATCGCAGAAGGGGGCCCACCGCGGGGTGAAGCTCACCGTTTTGGCGTCCGGGGCGAACTTCACCTCGAAGTCGAACGAGACCCCACAACACCCCAGGGGAAGGTTCGTCACCGATGCCTCCACGTAGGCAAACCCCTGTTTCGTGAGGGACAGCGTCCCGGTCGCCTCGATCCCGCAGCAGAGATCGACCCCGAACAGGTAGACTGTGAGGTCCTTGAAGGTGAGACCGTCCCGCTCTTCGGCCCGCACCGTGACCGAAAGATCCGAGGTGCTCAAGCTCAGGTTGTAGAGCAGGTAGGGCGCGGGGGGCGTGCCGGAACGGGGGTAGTGGGTGACCCGGAGGCCAACGCGGAGATCTTCCCACGCCCAGGAAGCCATGAAGTAGGCCGAGCGGTACTCCGGAGCAATGGGGTTGAACAGGAGCCCGGCCCCGAACCGGATCTTGTCCCACGAGCCCGTGAAGTGACCTTGGGCATCCTTCCATTCCGCGCCTGTGAACGCGGCGACGAGCCGAAGATCCCAGGGAGCTGTTCCAAACAAGAAGCGGGGGCGTAGCTCGAACCGGTTCTGCCGCAGGCCGATCGCCGGAAGCAGGTCCAGAGCCCCTTGCCCAAGACCGCTGATCCCCACGAACTCCAGAACCGGCCGGAACTTGGCTATCAAGGTTCGATCCCGATTGGAGACGAACTCCAGGAGGGGCAAGGTGGAGATCTCGGCCCCGTCCTCAAACCACCCGCCGAACTCGAACCCCGGGTTCGGAAGGGCCGTAAGATGAACCCCCTCCCCGGCTTCGTAGATCCCAGTCCCGAACAGGGTTCCGCCCTTGGGAGGATCGCTCCAGGCCGCGACGGTGTACTTGGCGCCGGACGCGGTCATGCCCAACCCGGCCAGGCCGAGCCCGAGGACGAGGCCGAGCCAAACGCCGCGCCGTCCGAAGCGGGACGCCACGATCCCGGCCGCTACCGCGGCCATCCCCCACGCGGCCCAGCCGATCGGGGGGCGCCCTGCCGAGCCCTCCCTACTGGGGGGGGGAACCGCTCCGGCCGGTGCCGACCCCACGATCAGCCTGAGGATGGACAGGTCATCGGGGTCGTTGTCCGCCGGCACGTACATGCTGGAGTCGGCCGGGATCGGCACGCCGAAGTCGTCCACCGCGCTAGTCCCCATCGTGTTGCGGATCTCCTCCCCCAGCGGCGCTTCCGGCGTCACCCGGGCATCGAAGGTCAGGGTGAGGGTCTCCCCGGCGTCGAGCGAGGCGCCGGTGACCCAGGCGAGGAGGGGGCCTGGCGCGCCAACGGGCTCGGCTTCGGACTTCCCGCCCGGCCAGGCGAGGCGGGTTGTCTCCGCGACGTACACGAAGCCCGGGGGAAGCCGGTCCTCCACGATGACGTCGTAGGCCCGGCTGTAGCCCACGTTCGTCACGATCAGCCGGAAGGTCACGCGGCTTCCCACGGTGACCGCGACGGGCTCCTCGACGCACGGATCACACGGCGCCGGCTCGGGCTCACAAGGACACGCTTCGCAGAAGACCTCTTTCTTCGTGACGAGGGCGGGTGCGCCGACCCGAATCGTCGTTGAGTCGCTGTCCGGATACGTGTCTTCCACGTCGGCGTTGAACTCCGGAATCCGCGTTCCCGCGCCGTCCTCTCCCGCCACTGTGGCCAGGTTGGTGAGGTATGAGCCAGGGATCGCCTCAGGCGTCACCCGCGCCCGGTAGATGGCCACAAGGGTCCCCCCGCCGGCGACCGTGGCCGAGATGTCCACGGTGACGAGCCCGGTAGCTCCGTCGGGGATGCCGAGAGGAGTTGGACCCGCGGGCGGGTTGTCCACGGTGTAGGCCCCGTCTCCGCTTGCGTCGTAGGCGAGGCCGAACGGCAGTTCGTCGGACAGGTCCACGTTGTAGGCAGTGCCGAGGCCCACGTTGCGGACCGTGACCCGGTACACGAGCACGTCGCCCCAGAGGACGATCGGGGTCGGCCAGATGCTCGCCCCACCGCGCAGGATGTCCACGATCTCCTTGTCCAGGGCCAGCCCGGGCTCAACGACCTCGATCCGGGTGGTGTCGCGGTCCGGGAAGGTGTCGGGGACGTCGGGGTTGTACTCCGGGATCGGGGTCCCGGCCCCGTCTTCGCCCGTGGTGACCGCGGAGTTGACGAGGGGAACGCCCTGGGAGACCGTGCTCAAGACCCGCACCCGGTACACGGCGGTGAGGGTCCCGCCCGGGGCGATCGCCGCCGAGATGTTTGCGGTCACAGACCCGGTGGCCCCGTGGGGGATCCCCAGGGAAGCCGGCCCCGCGGGCGGGTTGTCCACGGTGTAGGTCCCGTCGCCGTAGGCGGTGGTGTACTCGGTGTGGTCAGGGAGCTGGTCGGTGAAGTCCACGTTGTAGGCGGTGCCGCCGCCCACGTTGCGGATTGTCACCTTGTAGACGACGACGTCCCCCGGCTCGACCGGGCCCGACGGCCCGCGGCTCGCCCCGCCCCGCAGGACATCGGCGATCGCCTTGTCCAGGGCAAGGCCTGGGACGTTGGCCGGGTGGATGACCTCGTCCCGGTCATCCGGGTCGTCGTCGCCCGGGAGGCGGCTGTCGGGCGGGATCGGGGTTCCGTCTCCCTCCTCTCCCGTGGCCCCCATCCGGTTCGTGTAGAACAGGCCCTGCCGGGCGAGGCTCGTGACGAAAGCCCTGAACGAGAGTGTCAGCGTCTCGCTCGGGAGGAGCGTGGCCGAGAGGTCCCAGGCGAGGTACGGCCCAGGGACGCCCGACGGGTCAGCGGTGGAGCTTCCGCCTGGCCAGGAGGCGCTTGTGCTCCCCGCGACGTAGTTGAACTCCACGGGGAGTTCGTCCCAGAGGTCCACGTCGAACGCCCACCCCGTGCCCACGTTCGTCACGGAGAGCGTGTAGGTCACGAGGTCGCCCGGTTCCACGGCCGAGGCCGGCGGGACGAGGCTCCCCGACCGCTCGATCTTTGTGATTGCCTTGCGCGTCACGAGCGCCGGGCAGCCGCAGCGCGTGGAAGCCTCAGCGCTGTTGTTCCCCTCGTTGCACTCGCAGATCGCGCCATCCTCGTCCACGACCAGGCGGAAGCGTTGGTCCACGCCGCACTTGATCCGCGGGGTCACGTAGGTCACGGGGTGGGTTCCGCCGATCCCGAGGGAGGGAACGGCGACGGTCTGGAAGAGGACGTCGTCCACGTAGACTCGTACCGTCGTCGCCGGGGAGGCCTCGGTTCCCAGGTTCCGCACCGCGGCGACGACGGTGAAGCTCCCCTCTCCCCGGCACAGGACGGAGAGCCCGGTGATCGTGAGGTCTGGATCGACCACGGCGAACGAGGCCCCCTGGGCGTTGTTCCCCGCGCTGCACTCGCACAAGGCTCCCTCTGGGTCCACCGTGGCGGTGATCGCGTAACCTCCGCAGGGGAGGACCTCGCTCAGGGAGACCGTCACCGTGGTCGAGACGCCGGGACCTAGGGACGGGAGCGCGATCTCCCCTGTGGCGTCCCCGGTGATCTGGACCGTCACCCCGGCGCCGACGAACCCGCACCCGACATTCGTGACCGTTACCGCCGCGGTCCCGGGCCGGCAGGCGTCCGGGACGTCGGGGACCACCGCCGTCACAGCGAGGTCGGGGATCAGGACCGGGAACTGCACGCACCGGGAGTTGTTCGTCCCGCTGCATTCGCAGATCGAGTTCGTGTAATCAGCCTCGATGAGGAGGGACACAGCGCAGCCGGGCACCTGACACAGGTTGAGCGTGAACGTGCGGCTGACGGCGAAGGTCTGCTCGCCCTTGGCGGGGATGTTCACCCCCGTGAAGGTCGCGTTCCACGTGTACAGCAAAGCCCCCGTGCAGCTGCTTCCCTCGCGGAGCGTGAACCGGACGGGCACGCCTGCCGTGAGGTCGCCCCCGCAGCCCTCGTTCCCCAGGGTCACCGTGCCGGAGATCCGGACCTCCCCGTCGCCCGCGCAGGTCAGGGCGAGCGTGTCAGCCCGCACGGTGAGGTCGGGGATGTTCACCGCGAAGTTCACGCAGCGGCTGTTGTTCGTTCCGTCGCACTCGCAGATTGCGCCCGTGGGGTCGACCTCGATCCGTACCGAAAGCGTGCAGCCGGCGGCCGCCGCGCACGCGTCAAGGGCGACCGTCTCCGGTGCGATGGTGAACGTCTGCTGCCCTTTGGCCGGGATGTTGACCCCGGTCAGGGTCTGGGTCCACTGGCGGAGCACGGTCCCGTTGCACCCGGCTGCGTTGTACAGCGTGAACCGTACGGGCACGTTCGCCGTGAGGTTGTTCCCGCAGCCCTCGTTCCCGAGCGTCAGCGTGCCCGAGATCCGGACCTGGCCGTCGCCCGCGCAGGTGAGGGTTAGGTTCTGATCGCGTGCCGTGAGGTCGGGGAGGGTGATCGTAAAGGCCCGCGTGGCGACGTTGTTGTTCTCCCGGCACTCGCAGATCGCGTTCGCTGTGTCGAGGGTCACGCTGAACGTGTAGCTGCAGATCCCGCAGGTCACGGGCCAGTTCGGGATCGTGATCGTCCGGCTCCCGCCGGCCGCTATGGGCAGGGTGCCCCCGAAGTCCGCCGCGAACCACCCCGCGACCGTCCATCCCGTGGCGCTCTCCGAGAGGGTGAGCCGGAAATCGCGGTTCACCGGGGCATCCCCCAAGTTCCGGATCGTGATCTGCACGCGACCCGTGTAGTTACCGTCCCCAACACAGGTGAGGATCGGGAGGATGTCCGTCGAAACCAGGTTGAGGTCGGGGATGGTGACACGAGCGGTGGCGGTGACCGGCCCGCCCCCGGTGCAGCCCTCCACCGTGTTGGGATCGCCGTCCCACGGACCGCATCCCCACCAGGCGCTTGCCGTGTTGGTCCGCGGGGCGGTTCCGCAGTCGTTGGCGGGCTGGCTCAACCGGACCGTGATCTCGAGGGTCCTTGACTCGCCCACGCCGAGGGGACCAAACTCCCAGCCCCACTTCTGGGCGCCCATCGCCGTAGCCGCGGGATAGGAGCCCACGTACACGAGGTTCGCCCCCAGCGTGTCTTCCACCCTCACCCAGTCCGCGCTTGCGGTCCCGGTGTTCGTGACGGTGACCGTCCACGTCACCTCGTTGTTCGGATTGTGGCAATCGAGGGGGACGGTGGCGGGGAGCTTGGTGATCGTGAGGGTCGGCGTAGCCCGGGCAATCGAGCGCGAGCCGTCGGCCGTGCGCTGGGTCGTCTCGCAGCAGTCGTAGTACCACACGCGGATCGAGGCGTTGCCGGCCGTCACGTAGCAGTCGGCCTTCACCCGGAACCGAACCTGCACCGAGCTGTTGGCCGGGATCTCCATGCACAGGTTCGCCCCTGGATCGTTCTCGTCGTACCAGGTCAGCGCTTGCCCCACGATCGTCGGGTCAGAAGCGCCCACGAAACCGCCTCCGCAGTTGACCTCGGTGCTCCCTGGGACGTAGGAGAGGCCAGAGGGAAGCGTAATCCGCGCGTCCACCGCGCGGGCGGCGGCCGTGGAGGTGTTCTGAACCGTCAGGGTGAACGTTGCCTCGCCGCAGGCGGGGATCGAGCTGGGACTGAGGGCTGTGGACAGGCTCACCGTCGGGGTCCGCGTCCCCTGGATCGTGTCCGAGGCGGGGGCATCGGTGAGGCACGGGTCGGGAGGCGGGCAACCCCACGTGGCGCGCACCGTGTTCGAGAGATCCGTGCAGAACGAGTCGCCTGCCCCAGGGGTCCGCGCAGTGAGGGTGAGCGTGGCCGTCCCGTTCAAGGGGAGATCCGTGATCTCCCAGGTCGTGATCGAACCCATGTTGTTCCCCAACGGGGAAGACGAGATGTAGGTGAACCCGGAGTCCATTTCGTCCTCGACGAGCACGTAGGGCACGGGGATCGGGCCCGTGTTCCGGACCACGATCTGCCACGTGACGTTCCCGCCGCAGTCGAGCGGGCTGCCAGCGGAGGGCGAAGCCTGGGTCTTGGTTACGGAGATCTGCGGCCGTCGAGCGTCGAGGGTGAACGTGCCCACCGGCGTGGACCCTGGCGCGCTGCACACGCTCTGGTAGAACACCTGGAACGGGAGCGATCCGCCGGTGAACGCGCAGTCCGCCCGGATTTGAAACCGAAGATCCAGCGTCTGCCGCGAGCGCAGCTCGGCGAGGCCCATCACCTCGTCCTTCGTCCAGGTGAGGGTGGAGCCAAGGATCACGGGGTCTCCGGCCGCGGCCCAGCTCCCGCCGCTCTTCCGCCACTCGGCGGAGCCGGAGACGTAACTGATCCCGAGCGGGAGCGTGGCCTCCGCCACGAGGTCGTACACCGCGGGGTCGCCCGCGTTGCGGACCGTGATCGTGGCGTACTGAACGGCGCAGGTGTTGATGGGGGAGTTCGTGGAAGAGGTGGCGACCACGTTTGTGGTCGGGATGACGACCGAGGCGGAGTCGGGCGCGGAGATCAGGCAGTCCTCGCCTCCGCAACCCACCCCTGCCTGCACCCAGTTCGTCAGCTCCGCACAGCTCGTCATCCGGGCGGTGACGGTGAGGGTCCGCGTGGCTCCCGGCGCGATCACGGGGATCCGCCAGCTCACGCCGTTGATCGCGAAGCCCCCGTGGTCCTCGTTGGGGTAGGTCTGAACGTCGAGATCGACCGCCGACGAGACGTACTCCAGGCCACTCCCGAGCACATCATCCACCCACACCTCGTACGCCGGACCGGCGCCGCCGTTCGTGACGTA
>JBBIQN010000001.1:0-10321 GCA_037442305.1 Candidatus Bipolaricaulota bacterium | reverse complement strand
GGAGTCCATGCCGGTCGAGAAGGGGCCGGGCGACGAGGCGATCGGGGCCACGGTGAACCAGGATGGTCTCCTGAAGATCGAGGCGACCCGTATCGGGCGGGACACGTTCCTCGCGCAGGTGATCCGGCTCGTGGAGGAGGCCCAGGGCTCCAAGGTGCCGATCCAGGAGTTCGCCGATCGGGTGACGGGCGTGTTCGTGCCCGTGGTGCTGGGAATCGCCGCGCTGACCTTGCTGGCGTGGGTCCTCGTTCCCGGGCTGATGCAGCCCCTCGTCGAGGCCGGGTCGTTTCTGCCGTGGGTCAACGCGGGCCTGGGGACCGTAACCTTGGCCCTTGTCTCGCTGGTCGCCGTGCTCGTGATCGCCTGCCCGTGTGCGCTGGGCCTGGCCACCCCTACTGCGCTGATGGTGGGAAGTGGGCTCGGGGCCGAACATGGAATCCTCATCCGCTCCGGCGCAGCCATCCAAAGCCTGAAAGACGTGGCGGTCGTCGTGTTCGACAAGACAGGGACGATCACCAAGGGGAAGCCGGGGGTCACGGATGTTGTTCCGGTGGGTGACATGGCCGAACAGGAGTTGCTCCGCTGGGCCGCGGCGGCCGAGCAGGGCAGCGAGCACCCCGTGGGCCGGGCGATCGTCGGACAGGCCACGGCGGTCGGACTGGAGGTCCCCGAGGCAGTCGGGTTCCAGGCGATCCGGGGGAAGGGCGTGCTGGCCAACGTTGACGGGCAGCGCGTCCTCGTGGGGTCGCGGCAGCTGCTCAAGGACAACGGCCGTGACCCGACTGCCCTGGAGGGGAAGCTACAGAGGCTCGAGGAACACGGGAAGACGGCGGTGCTCGTGGCGGTGGGGGAGAGGCTGGCCGGACTGATCGCCGTAGCCGACGCGCCCAAAGACGGTTCAGCAGCGGCGATCGCCGAGCTCCACCGGATGGGCGTCAAGACGGCGATGATCACCGGCGACAACCGCCGCACCGCCGAGGCGGTCGCCCAACGGGTAGGCATTGACCATGTGCGGTCGGAGGTCCTCCCGGACGGCAAGGTGGCCGAGGTGGCGCGACTTCAGCGGGAGCTCGGGGCCGTGGCGTTCGTGGGAGACGGGATCAATGACGCTCCGGCCCTCACCCAGGCCGACGTGGGCATTGCGATCGGCACCGGAACGGACATCGCGATCGAGTCCTCCGACGTCACCCTCGTGCGCGGCGAGTTGGCGGGGGTAGCTGAGGCAGTTCGCTTATCCCGGGCGACGTTTCGCGTGATCCGCCAGAACCTGTTCTGGGCGTTCTTCTACAACGTGGTGATGATCCCTTTGGCGATCGTCGGGTGGATGCACCCCGTGCTCGCCGAAATCGCGATGGCCACCAGCTCCGTGACCGTGGTCACGAACGCCAACCTTCTGCGGCGGAGGCGGCTTAGCTAGCGCGTCGCGCGCAGAGCCGGAGACCCCAAGATTGACGAAGCCCCACGCTTGAGGAAGGGGACCCCATGAAAGGGTGGGCATGGCCTAGCCTCGGTCCGCTCCTCGCGGCCGACCCAGGAGAGTGGAGCCGCCTGCGCTCCATCCTCGTCGTCTTTGGGTTCGAGAGCTAACTCTTCTGACCAGGGACGCCGGTCAGCTCACCCCGTTTTCAACGGGTTCGATGTGCACGACGACCGATGCCCCTCCGCCCATCGCGGCGCGCACCGCACCCTCCACCCGCGATGCGATCGCATGGGCCTCCGCGACCGATAGCTCCGGATCCACCTGGATGTGCACATCCACGAACGCCCCCCGGCCCGCGCTCCGGGTGCGCAGCTTGTGCCAACTGCGGACGCCGTCCACACCTGCGATTGCCCGTACCACGCGCGCCTGTTCCGTTGCGGACAGAGCTCCCTCGGTAAGCTCGTACAGCGCCCGCCGGAGGATGCCCACCGCCGCCCAGCCGATGAGGAGGGCCACGGCGATCGCCGCCGCCTGGTCGCCCTGGAGAAACCCGAAGGTCGACGCAATCCCACCCGCGACCACCGCCACCGAGGACAGGGCATCGCTTCGGTGGTGCCAGGCGTTGGCCTCAAGGGAGCTGCTCCTCAGCCGACGTGCGACCCGACGCGTCGCGCGGAACAGCCACTCCTTGGCGACCACAGACAGGGTCGCCACCCCAACCACAACCGGTCCAGGCACGGAACCCCTGTGCTCTAGGAAGGCCACCACTGCCTCACCCGCGATCCAGCCCCCAGCAGCAAACAGGGCCACCGCCACCAGGGCCGTGGCCAAGGTTTCGAACTTCCCGTGCCCGTAGGCGTGGGAGAGGTCCGCAGGCCGCCGCGCGAGGCGAAGCCCTGCGAGGACCACGACGTCCGTGGCGAAGTCGGATAGGGAGTGGACCCCGTCGGCGATGAGGGCCATGGAGCCGGTCACGAACCCGACCCCGAACTTGAGCCCGATGAGGCCAAGGTTGATCCCTACCCCGATCAGGGTAACGCGCACCGCTCCGTCGCTGTGGCTGGACTCGGTCATGGACGTACGAAGGCCGCTAGGCGGGCCGGACTACGATCGGGTCGCCATCCCGAACGCAGGAAAACACCCGGGGATCGCCGACGACCTGGCCCACCGGCTTCACCGCGCTCGCCGGCCGGATCTCTCCAGGGTGACGCGAGGCTGGAGTGGGGCGAAAGAAGATGCACAGCGCCTTCCCCAGAGGCCAGTACCCGAGAGTGCCCGGGTCCACCGTTTCCACAGGGTTCTCGGACGCGGCGTGGGAGGGGATCGAAACGTGCACCTCGTCCCCCCACCGCTGGGCGTGGGCCGCGATCGGGAGAGCCCGCACGATTGCCTCCACCGTGGCCGGGGCCCACTCGGGACAGAGCCGCGCCGGGGCAGAGCCCACCCCCTTGCACTCGATCACGATGTCCATCGTTCCCCAGTCTACCCCGGCGCGGCCCCCGGGAGGATCTCGCCCCGCACGAGCGCGGCTAGATCCTGGGCCACCCACGTTGGGCGGATCCCCTGGCGCTGGATATCGTCCCGAGTTGAGATGCCGGAGAGCACGAGGGCCGTGTCCATGCCTTGCTCCTGGGCACCAAGGATGTCCGTCTCCAGCCGGTCGCCGATCATCAACACCTCCTCGGGGCTGAGGCTCACTGCCGCGAGGGCGACGCGGTACGCAATCGGCGAGGGCTTCCCCACCACGATCTCCGGTGGGAACCCCATTCCCTCAAGCGCTCCCACGATCGCCCCGCCCCCCGGGACAAGACCGGTTTCCGTGGGATACGTTGCGTCGCGATTGGTGGCCAGAGGTCGCGCTCCCGCGAGAAAGGCCAGGAGGGCGTGGCCAAGTTTGGCGTAGGTTAGAGCGCGGTCCATTCCCACTACGACCCACTGCGCCTGAAGGGGGTCAACGTAGCGGTGGCCGGCCAGAGCCATCTCCTCGGCGATCCCCTCTTCACCGATGTGCCAGAACCGCACGGCCCCCTCCTCCTCACGCAGGTACTGGGCGGCAACGTAGCAGCTGGGGACCACCTCCTTAGGAGTGACAGGAAGACCCCGTTCGCTCAGGCGCGTTGCTACCGCCCGTCGGGACTTGGTGGAGTTGTTCGTGAGGAGAGCCATGGGGCCGCGTCTCCGAAGGCCGGCCACGGCCTCGGCCGCGCCGGGGAGAACGCTCCCCCCCAGCACCAACACCCCATCGATGTCGAGGAGGAACCCGCGGTAGCGGTCGAGGGGATGGTCAACGTGGCGATGCATGGTCCAATGATAGCCAAAGTGGGAACGCTCTTCCGTTCATATGTTTGGCGCCCGATCTCCGGGTGACGTAGAATGGTGTGGTCGGAGGGATGGTCGAGTGGCCGAAGACGACGGCTTGCTAAGCCGTTGCTGGGGTGTTGAGCCTTAGCCGTGGGTTCGAATCCCACTCCCTCCGCCTGCAGGACAGGCCCAGATCGGAGAAGCGGTTGGCGTTATGGCGTTTGGAGCTTAGACTTGAGACTGTAGTGATGCGCCCGTAGCTCAGGGGACAGAGCGTTGGCCTCCGGAGCCAAAGGCCGCAGGTTCAAATCCTGCCGGGCGTACCAGGCCAGTTTCTGAACCGCCCCAGGTTGTCCGGAGAGCCCTCATCTGAGTCCGGCCACGAGGGCCGGAGCCTCCTCGGAGGGCGGCGACCCGGCCTCCCGCTACACTGTCGTCCGTGCCCGAACCCGAACTCCGCTGGCTCGATGACCTGAACCCCGCCCAACGGGACGCCGTCACCCATGGCGATGGCCCGCTCCTCGTCATCGCCGGCGCGGGCACGGGCAAGACCCGCACCCTCGCCTACCGGGTGGCGTACCTCATCTCCCAGGGCGTTCCGCCGGACCGATTGCTCCTCCTCACGTTCACCCGCCGCGCCGCGGAAGAGATGCTCACCCGGGCCGGGGCGGTGCTCCGGCAGATCGGTTCGGTCCGCGAACGGGTGTGGGGCGGGACGTTCCACTCCACCGCGAACCGGCTCCTGCGTACCTACGCCAACGTGGTCGGCCTGAGCCCGGAGTTCACCGTTCTCGACCAGGGAGATGCCGAGAACCTGATCGGCCTCCTCCGCCACGACCTCGGGCTCGCCTCGCGCGACAAGCGGTTCCCCCGCAAGGCGACCTGCCTCGCCGCCTACTCCCGCACCGTGAACGGCCCGGAGAGTCTGTCCGAGGTCCTCGCCGCCCACTTCCCGTGGATCGCGGGGTGGGCGGACGAGCTCAAGACCCTGTTCCGGACCTATGTCGAGCGCAAGCAGAAGCTGAACGTGCTCGACTTCGACGACCTCCTCCTCTACTGGAAGGAGATCATCGCCAGCCCGGACCTCGCACGGCAGCTCTCGGACCTGTTCGACCACGTCCTCGTCGACGAGTACCAGGACACAAACCGCGTGCAGGCGGAGATCCTCCGGGGGATGCGCACCGGCAACGACAACGTGACCGTGGTCGGCGACGACGCGCAGAGCATCTACCGGTTCCGTGCGGCGACGGTGCGTAACATCCTCGACTTCCCGCGTGAGTTCCCCGGGGCGCGGATCGTGACGCTGGAGGAGAACTACCGTTCCTCGATGCCCATCCTCGCCACCGCCAACGCAGTCATCGCTCAGGCGCGGGAGCGGTACACTAAGAACCTCTGGTCGCGCCGGCCGGGGGGCGCGAAGCCGGTTCTCGTCACGTGCCCCGACGAGGCGAGCCAGGACGCGTACGTGATCGAGCGCGTGCTCGCCCTGTACGAGCAGGGGATCCCGCTGCGGAAACAGGCCGTCTTGTTCCGCGCCTCCCACCACTCGGCGTCGCTCGAGGTCGAGCTCGCCCGGCGCGAGATCCCGTTCCACAAATACGGGGGCCTGCGGTTCCTCGAGACGGCGCACATCAAGGACGCGCTCGCGTTCCTGCGCGTGGCCGAGAACCCACGCGACGAACTCGCCTGGTTCCGCGTCCTCCACCTGTTCGACGGGGTCGGGCCGGCGACCGTGTCCCGGGTGCTGGCCCACATCGGCGAGCACGGCCACGACCCCGGCGCGATCGCCGGGTTCGCCGCCCCATCCTCGGCGCGCGACGAGCTCGCGCAGCTAGGCAAGCTGCTCGGCGCACTGGGGGAGGGGTTGCCTGTCGCGGCCCAGGTGGAGCGGGTCCGGCGGTTCTACGAGCCGTACGTGGAGAAGCTCTACGACCACCCTCAGGCGCGGATCCGCGACCTGGAGAGTTTGGAGCAGATCGCGTCCGGGTACCGGTCGCGGCGGAGCTTCCTCGCCGACCTCCAGCTCGATCCGCCGAGCTCGACCTCTGACCTCGCCGGCGCTGCGCACAAGGATGACGACTGGCTCGTCCTCTCGACGATCCACTCCGCCAAGGGGTGCGAGTGGGACGCGGTGTACGTGATTCACGCCGCCGACGGGTTCCTCCCGTCTGACCTCGCGACGGGATCCCAGGACGAGATCGAGGAAGAGCTGCGGCTCACCTACGTCGCGCTCACCCGGGCCAAGGACCACCTCGTCGTGACGTGGCCCCTCCGCTACACCTACCGCCGCCGGGAGCTCGCCGACGCCCACGGCTACGCCCAGCTGTGCCGGTTCTTCACCGAGGAGGTGCGGGGGACGATGGACCGGGTCACGGCCTCGGCCGTCCGCCGCCCGGAGGGCCCAGCGATCGAGACCGATGGGAGCATCCGCGTGGACGTGGCCCGGATGATCCGCGCGCGGTGGGAGTGAGAGGAGCCGCCGTCACGCCCCGTCGCGCCGGCAGGTGAGGGCGATCTCCTTCTGACGGCCCATCCCGCCGGTGGCGGTCGTGAGGAGCCGGCACGCGTACACCGTTCCCCGCCCCACCGCGCCGTCCCCGTACCGGTCGCGGATCTGATCGCAGGCGCGGGCCAGCCGCTCGCGGCGGTCGTCCGCGGCGAACAGGGGCCGAGGGGTCTCCGCCTTGGGCTGGAGGTCGGTCACGCGGACCCCGACGAGCGTCGTCTCATCCGAGAACCCGCCGTGGTCCTCGATCAGGTCGAGGGCGGTCTGGAAGATCCGGTCTTCGTCGTCGGTGGCCCCGTCGAGGGCCCGTTGGGCGCCTGTATAGCGCATCCCAGCGTCGCGGAGCCCGTAGTGGACGACCCGCCCCACGAGCCCCTTCGCCCGCAGCCGGCGCGCCGTCCGGTCGCACAGGTACAGGAGCACGCTCCGCGCCCCCTCCGGGTGGCGAAGCACGCGCGGGAGGGCGTGGGAGTGGCCGACGCTCTTCACCTCCTCCTCCTGCCAGTACGGGAGGAGCGGGTTCGGATCGAGCCCCCGGCCCCACAGGGAGAGGACCATGCCCTGGACCCCGAACGCGTGCTTGAGCCGCGCCGGCGGGTACCGGCCGAGGTCGGCGAGCGTATGGATCCCCATCAGGTCCAGACGTTTCGCGATCCGCGGTCCGATCCCGCACACCTCGCCCACCGGCGTTTCGTCGAGCACCGCCGGCACCTCTTCGGGGACGATCCACGCGACCCCGCCCGGCTTCGCCTTCTCCACGGCGAGTTTGGCGAGCATCTTGTTCGGGGCGATCCCCACCGAGCAGGTGATCCACGCCCCCAGCTCCCGGCGGAAGTCGCGCTGGATCGCCTCGGCCATCGCGATCGGCCCGCCGCGGCGGGAAGCCTCCTGGGTTACGTCGAGGAACACCTCGTCGATCGAGTACACCTCGACCATCGGCGTGTACCGGATGAGGATCTCCACGAACCGCCGCGTGACCGTCTCGTACTTGTCCGGATCCCCGGGGACGAACACCACGTGCGGGCAGAGCTTGACGGCCTCCCAGGTCGTCATCCCGGACCGGACGCCGTACTGCTTGGCCTCCCGCGACGCGGCGGCGACGACGGAGTGGATGTCCGGTCGGCCGGAGACGACGATCGGTTTTCCCCGCAGGCGCGGGTCCGCCTGCTGTTCGACCGAGGCGAAGTACGAGTCCATGTCAAGGTGGAGGATGAGCACCGGCTAGCCCTCCTCGTCGCCCACGCCGTCCACGTACCACCGGGCGTGCTCGGGATCGAACCGCAGTTCGAGGAGCGTTCCCCCCGCGGTGAGCGAGTAAACGAGGTGCCGGACCGAACCCTCCCGCCGCTCGTGGACGAGGTGGACCTCGTCGACCGCGTGGCGACGCCCTCGCCAGAGGACCCACCGCGGCACGGGGTACGGCCTGCGGGCGGGAAAGACGACCCCAACGTCAACCGGTTCGTGGGTCTTGCGGAACATCGCTCACCTCTCGGTCAAGCGTAGCTCTTGACCGAGCGTCGGTCAAGGACCTCAGTCGACCGAGACGAGGGAGCGGGCGTGATGCTCGACCCCGCCTACCGAACGGGGCCGGGCGACGATGTGAACGAGGCGGAGAGCCCCGAGCTGGGCGATCCGCGTCGCCGCGGCGCGGGGCGACACGCCGAGCGCCTGGGCCAGGTCCCCGCTCGTTGCCTCCCCGTGGGCGACAATCCACCGCAAGCTCTCGTCGAGGTACGGGGGAAGCCGCCCGAGGGGCAGGCACGCCTTCCCATCCACCACTGCCAAGAGAGCGATCTTCCGTAGGGAAAGCTTCGCCGCGAGGTCTTCCAGCAGGTCCTCCTGCGGGGCGCGGGCGATCAGGTACCGGCCCGGGAGCTCGCCGGCCACAAGTCGGGCCACGGGTTCCACCACCGCCTCGTCGGCAAACGATCCGCTCAAGACCTCAACCCCCGCGAGGTCGGCGGCGAGGATCCCCTCGGCGGGCAGGGACGAGAGCTCGCTCCACACCTTTCGCTGCGCCGCGCGGCCCTCGCTGCGGGTACCGACGCGGGTTCCGAACTGGGCGAGGAGGATCGTCCGTGTCTTCATGGCCCGACCGATCGTAGCGGGATCGCCGCCCTCTGCCCAGCGCCCCGCTCAGCCATCGTCCGCCTCCGTCCCACGCTCGAACAGGGTCCGCGGGAGCCGGATCGAGATCTGGACCCCGGGGAACGAAACGACCTCCCCCACAGACCAATCCACGTCCTCCTGGAGGAACGCCCCGCCCGCGGAGCGGACGTAGAACCGACCCGCGCTCGCCACCACCGCCTCGCGGATCCGGCGCAGGGCCCCGCCCCGGCCGGGGAGATCGAACCGCGACGCACCGCCGACGAGGGTCGCCTCCAGCGCCTGCCCCGCGGTGATCCCGCGGAACCTCGGGTTCAGCCCCAGGCTCGCTGCCAGGCCGATCCCCTTGTCGACGATCGCGAGGTGGAGGTAGTCCCGGTCTTCCTCCAGACAGGCGAGGCCGAACGGGTCGCCTTCGGTCCCCGGCAAGGCGGCGTGGTGGGGGATGTTCTGCAGAAGCTCAATCACTGCCCCCACGAGGAGCCGGTTCGCCTTCTCTCCGAACGGGAACCGCGCCTCCAGGCGTTCCCCGATCCCGTCGACGATCGGGCGCACGTCGCCTTCCTCCCGCACCCGGGCCGTGGTGAACCCCGGCTCGGCCGTGATCCCGTCCGGCAGGGGCTTGTCCGTCCAGTACGCCCCCTCCAGGTACCTGAACAGGCCCGACCCGACGAGGCGGTCCCGGGTCCGGGCGCTCTCCGGGAGCAGGACGCGCAGCCGGCCGCCTGCCTCCCGGCACCGTTGCCCGAGGAGGACGAGGAGGAGGAGCCCGAACGGGTCAAACCGGGTGAGCCGCGACAGGTCGACGAGCGGGCGGGGGAACCACGCTTCCCACGTCGGCAGCGCCCGCTCGGCCGTGGTCACGTCGAGGCGGCGGGGCGCGTAGAGCGGTGCCGGGGTCATCCGAACAGGGGATCGTCCGCCGCGTCCCAGGGAGGGACGTAGTCCGGGCCCCGCAGGTGGAATTGGCGAAGGAGCTTGACCGCGTCGCGGACGCTCTTCCCCATGTGGCAGTTGTTCATGAACACGAACGTCATCTTCGATCCCCGCGCCGCCTGTTCGATCGTGGGGACCCACTCCGCCAGCTCCTCGTCGGAGTAGAGGTAGTCGTAGCGTTCGCTCGCCTCCGCGTGCTGCCACCACTTGGCCGCGTTCCGGCCGTGGAACCGGAAGTACCCAATCCCGTTCGTGACGATCCCCGTCTTCTCCTGGGGCAGGTTCGGAAGGGGCGGCAAGTCCACGTTCACGAACCCGAGGTTCTGGTCCCGGAGGAAGTCGACCACGTCCGGCCGGTACCAGTGCGTGTGCCGGAACTCGACGTGCACCGGGATCTCGTTGGGGATCGCTTCGCGGAGCTTCCCGAGGTGGGCGAGGGCGTCCTCGCCCTTCCGGGGGAGCGAGTACGGGAACTGGGCGAGGAGCGTCCCCAGACACTCCGCCTCCTGCATCGGCCTGATGCCGGCGAGGAACGGGGCCACGGTCTCCGCGAACTTGCCCCGGTCGTGCGTCATCTCGCCGGGAACCTTCACCGCGAACACGAACCTCCTTGGGTCCACCTTGCTCACCAACGCGGCCATCATCTGCGGGGACGGGACGCGGTAGTAGGTTGAGTTGATCTCCACCGTGTCGAACTCCCGGGCGTAGTAGGGGAGCCACTCCTTCGACGGGAGGCCCTTGGGGTAGATCGGGCCCACCCAGTCCCGGTAGCTGTACCCGGACGTGCCGACGCGGAGCGTGGGAGTCAACATACTGGGGGGATTATAGGACGCGGGACGGCGGGGCGACCTCCGGCAGCTCAGGAGCTTGGAGCCGGGGCATGGACCTCGTGGGCGGACCGAAAGGCGGCGCGCGGCACGATCACCATCTAGTGTAGTGTCCCGATAACAGCTTTACAGCGAGCCACCTTGTCGAGGATGGCGTCCGCTTTCTTCGTCTAGGCGAAGGGGTGGGGTTCGTTGTTGTTCACGCGGATGTAGTCCTCGATGGCG